>DIFG01000021.1 GCA_002419025.1 Deltaproteobacteria bacterium UBA5754
GTGTGGATTGAAGTCCTGTATAGCTCCAATCCACACAAAACGTCGAGGAGCCAAAATTCCACACAAAATGACTAAGATCCATAAATGCTCACATATATGGAGCATGCTCCGCTTTTTGAACCTCCTCTCGCCTTGCCCTCGAACGAAATTCCTCATTTTTCAAGGTTCCCTTCATATGATGAGCATGGCATCCCCATAGCTGTAGAAACGATATCCCTCCCGAATCGCTTCCTCATAGGCGGCAAGTATCCTTTCCCTCCCAGCGAACGCAGAGACCAGGACGAGCAAGGACGAGGCAGGGAGGTGAAAATTCGTGACCATAGCGTCAACCACGCGAAACCGGTACCCGGGAACGATATAGAGTGTACAGGCCCCCTCGACCGGTCTGATATGCCCGTCTTCCGTAGCTGCCGCCTCGATGGCCCGGACGGACGTGGTTCCCACCGCCACTACGCGCCCTCCCCTGCTGTGCGTTTCCGCAATGGTTTCTGCGGTTTCCTCTGGGACCCGAATCCATTCGGCGTGGATACGATGCTCGCGGACATCACTGCACCGAATGGGGGCGAAGGTCCCGAGCCCCACGTGGAGAGTCACCCGGACGATGGAGACCTTGGCTTTGCCGATGTCATCCAGGAGTTCCCTCGTGAAATGGAGACCGGCGGTCGGAGCGGCCACCGACCCTGCGTCCGCGGCGTAAACCGTTTGATAGCGATCACGGTCTGAAGCCTCGGGCATGCGACGGATGTAAGGTGGAAGGGGCACCCAGCCCCGTTTATCAAGCGCTGATGAGAGGTCGCCGGCATGAACAAGTTCCACCTCGGCCTTTCCGTCTCCAAAAAGAGATCGAATGATGATGGAAAGATCCTCTCCGCACACGATGCGCATGCCGGGACGAAAAGGCTTGGAGGAACGGAGAAGGGCCTGGGCGTGCGCGGTCCCAGGGGCGATCTCATCGGGGTAATGGAGAAGAAGGCACTCGGCCTGCCCGCCCGTTTCCTTTCTTCCGAGAAACCGCGCAGGAAACACCTTGCTGTCATTCAGGACGAGGCAGTCTCCTGGCCTCAAGGAACGAGTGATGTCCGGGAAAGACCGGTGAGCCGTGGCCCCAGTACCACGATCAAGGACCATGAGACGGGACGAAGAGCGGTCCTTTGGAGGATGCTGGGAAATAAGGCCTTCGGGAAGGGAATACTCGAAACGCGAGAGATCGAACTCCTGCATGAAACGCACAAAAAAATCTCAGAAAATTCTGGAGTTAAAAGTCCTTGCAGAAACCCGACGATTCAGGTTTCCAAAAAAAAACGAAAGGTCTGTTTCCCAAAATCACAAAGAAAATAGATCCGTCCGTTGTGCAAGATAGCAGAGGAAAAGCCCAAACAACATGGCCACAAGCCCCATGGCCCGAAGGATTCGGGGAGGCAACTCCTGAATCTGGGCCAAATACCTGACCATCCTTTCCGGGCAGAGGAAATAGGGAAGCCCCTCGATGAGAAACACGAGCCCGATGGCTATGACAAAGGTCTTCACAAAATCTCGTCCGGGAGGAGAAGGAGAATGGTCGTACTGCAAAACCCCAAAAGACTGGTGGCGGTGCAGGGACTTGAACCCCGGACACTGCGGATATGAGCCGCATGCTCTAACCGACTGAGCTACACCGCCACAAGGACGCATACCCTATGCACGATTTTCCCATGTGTGTCAAGAGAATCTCAAAAAAACCGGGAGAAAACACGTTTGACTGGCCTTTTCACGCCTGTATAATACATAAAAAATATTCCCTTTACATTCCAGGAGGTTTGTCATGCAATCATCCCTTACCAAGGCCATACCTTCCGGCGTCTTTGTAGTGACGACCCGATCCGGAGACCGGATAAACGGCATGACCGCGGCCTGGGTCACCCAGGTCTCCTTCAAGCCTCCTATGATCGCCGTCGCCATCGCAAAGGAACGCTATACATACGACCTCATATCCGAATCCGGCTCTTTCTGCCTCAACACCCTGCCTGCCGGGGCCGAGGATCTGGGAAGGCATTTTGGATTCAAGAGCGGACGGAAAAAGGACAAGTTTGAGGGAATCCCACACACCCTGTCTGCCAAGGGGATTCCGATCCTTGATGGGGCCTGTGCATACGTGGAATGCGAGCTTGAAAAGACCTGTGAGGCCGGAGACCACACCCTTTTCATCGGAAGGGTGACAGACTGCATAATACTCAAGGATGACGCCGCCCCCATCATATTTGAATGGCACGCATTTTTCGGGAAAAAGGTCTGATATCATGCTGAAAGGCGCTCCATCCCGCCCGGCCATTCTGGGCCCCATCGACGGCCCTCCCCCAAGCCCATACGAAAGCTTCCTTCGGAGCCTTCCTCCCTGGATTCGCCACATCGTAGAAATCCATGGGAGGGAGATCCTTGCCGGTGTGACCGTCGTACTCGCAGCGGTCCTTCTCTGGTCCGGATACACAGCCTATCGCTCGATGCAGGAAAACCGCGGGGCTTCAGCCCTTGGGGCCGCGCTCCTGACATCGGAGGGCGCTGACAGGATCGAGGCCTTGTCAAAGGTGATCCAGGAACACGCCTCTACAGCCGCTTCACTCCAGGCACGTCTCCTTCTCGGTGCCGCATACAGGGCACAAGGCGACGCAGACAAGGCGAGAGAGGCATTCCATGATGCTCAAAAACAGGCACCGGATGGTTCCATAATCGAGATCTCGGCAACCCTCGGCCTCGCCTCCCTTGCGGAAGACGCCGGGGAATATGCCAAGGCGGCTGACGCCTACAGAGTATGCGCCTCAAAAGGTTTTTCGTCCGCCTTTCTCGATCTGGCCCGCGTTCTCGCAAAATCCGGAGACATATCCGGGGCGCGCACAGCATATGCGGATTTCCTTGCGGCCAACCCCACGGCCCGGCAAAAGCCCTACGTAGAATTTGAAATCAGCCGGCTGGAAGACCTGGAAAAGAAGAAAAACCTGAATCAGTAATACGAATTCAATATTGATGACCTCGTAAAAAGTCGAAAATTCCTATTTGGCGTCATTCCGGCGTAGGCCGGAATCCAGTGTTTTCAATATGTTCTGAATGCCGGATCAAGTCCGGCATGACGAGTCTGGGACTTTTTACGAGACCATCAATATTAATCACACCTAACCGCTGATAAGCCGACGGCCGGCTAACCGGACCCTTCTACGGTCTCTCCCTTAGGATACGAACCGAGGACCTTGAGCATGGTGCATCCCTCCCGAATGGCCTCGATTCCCTGCTTTACGGTCGGGTCCTCGACATGTCCCGAGATATCCACGTAAAAAAGATACCGCCACGGCTCGTTCTTTACCGGACGGGACTGGATTTTAGTCAGGTTTATGCCCCGCTCGGCCATAGGCTCAAGGAGCCGGTACAGGGAACCCGGCCGGTCCTCCAGGCCCAAAAGCAGAGACGTCTTGTCGTTGCCGCTCGGCCTGGGGCTCTGGTGCCCAAGGATCAGAAATCGGGTGGTATTTCCGGAAAAATCCTCGATGCGTTTGGCGATGATCTCAAGGCCATAGGTCTGTGCCGCAAGCCTTCCAGCAATGGCAGCGACTGAAGGATCGATGGCTGCCCACCGGGCTGCCTGGGCTGTGCTCACCACCTCCTCAGTGGGAATGGCTGGAAGATGCCTCTGGAGCCAGTGCCGGCACTGGGCAAGGGCGTGTGGATGGGAAAGGATCCTCCTCACCTTGTCTATCCTTCCGCTCTGGCTCATGAGATCGTGGGAGATGGGGAGAAAAATCTCGCCGCAGAGTGTCACACGAAAGTCATGCAGGCCATCCAGGGTAAGGGCCACGGTCCCCTCAATGGAATTTTCCACCGGCACCACCCCATAATCGAACCTTTCCCGCTCCACTTCCTCAAAGACCTCGATGATATTGCCGAGGGGCTGAAAGTCGGGCGCGGTCCCGAAAAACTTCACTGCGGCCATGTGGGTGAAGGTGGTCTCAGGCCCCAGATAGCCCACGACAGCAGGACGCTGGGCATTGCGACATGCAGAAATGATCTCGCCGAAGATGCTCTTGAGCCCGTCGGGTGGGAAAAAACCTTCGTTTCTCTCGAGTACGCGGGTAATGACTTCCTTTTCCCGAACGGCATCGAGGGGCTGGCGGCTTGTCACGCGCTTGATTTCACCGATCTGCCGGGCAACCCGTATCCGCTCCTTCAGAAGGGCAAGAAGCTCGGTATCTATGGCATCGATGCGGCCCCTTAAGGCCTTTAGTCTCTCGAAGGTTGTGTTGTCCACGATCTCGGTTATGTCGGTCATGGCTTGATAAGCATATCCCTAATGGCGACGAGTTCCTTTTTGACCTGGTGCAACAGCTCCATGCCATTATGAGGGTTGGTAACGGATTCGGCAAAGGCCTTTTTCTGACTCGGAGCGTCTTTTTCCTCAAGAAGACGCTTTGCCCCGGCAATGGTATAGCCTTGCTCGTAAAGAAGTTCCTTTACGTGCCGTATGAGGGTGATATCCTCGTCACAATAAAGTCTCTGCCGTGCCACACGTTGCGGCCGTATATGAAGCTCGCTCTCCCAATACCGGAGAATATGGGGTTCAACCCCGGTCAGTCTGCTGACCTCCCCGATCCGATAGTATTTCTTCGCTGGCCTTTCCATGGAGACAATCCTTGAGGACGCGGCTTGGGCGGAAAACAACGGTTTTTCGGGCAGGTATGACAATGGAAGCGCCAGTAACTGGACTCACCCCCCTTCGCTCCCGCTTCGAGACCGGGGAAAAAGTTCCGAAACGGACGATCTTCACCTCCTTGCCCGTGAGGAGGGCATCTCTCACATGCCGAAAGATCCCGTCCACAAGCAAGAGACAGACCCGCCTGGAAAACCCCATCCTGTCGCTGACGTGCGAGGCGATGTCCTTTTTCGTGAGGGTCGCCATCACTGCCTGAGCACACCTTCAAAGGACGATAGCAGGTTCGAGACCAGAGAGTCGTGGATGCCGTTTACCTCGTCTTCGGTAAGGGTGCGATCCTGGGCGCGGTACCGGAACCGAAGCCCGAGACTCTTCTTCCCCTTTGGAATGGCCTTGCCCTGATAGACATCGAAGATGGTGACGGACTCGAGCAAAGAAGTTTGGGCCCTGCGGAGCTCGCCGAGGACGTCCTCGGCCCTGACCGACTGGGAAAGGATGACGGCCACATCCCTTTCCACGTATGGAAACCGGGGAAGAGGGCGAAACTGCGACCGTATCCTGGGGGCTGCACTGAGCACATCGATGGAGATATCGAATGCATAGACCCTTGCGGATATGTCAAAGCGGGCAAGGACCCCAGTATCTATCTCACCGAAGGTCCCGATGGTCAGATCCCCATCTATGACGATCTGCGCACCGAGGCCTGGAGCATAAAAGGGATCGGCGGGCGTGCCTTCTTGGACAGACCAGGGTCCGATGCCAATGGAGTCGAGGAGGGCCTCCACCACCCCCTTGATATCATAGACATCGGCGCCGTCCCTTGGCCAGCCCCAGGAGTCGGGATGCCTGGCCCCAGTCCAGATCCCTGCGACCCGCTTTTCTTCACGGGGGAGCTTTCCTTGTTCTCCGGCCTCGTAAACTGCGCCGATCTCGAAAAAACGCAGGTCGATATTTCGCCTCTTTCCGTTAAAGGCGACGGCATTGAGTAGAGACGTCATGAGGGTTGTCCTCATGAGGCCTTGATCGTCACTCAGGGGATTTTGGATGCGGACAGGGTTTGAGAGCCGGGACCCTTTCGAAAAACCAAGGGCATCGATCTCGCGAGGAGAACAGAAGCTGTAGGAGATGATCTCGTCCATCCCCTGCGAGGTGAGGGACGCCCGAATGCGCGAAGGCAGATCGGACGGGCGAGGTCCAGAGACGTCAAGCGCCCCACGAGGCACCCGCATGGGTATGGATCCGTACCCATGAAGGCGGGCGATCTCCTCCACAAGATCGATCTCCTCGGTGATATCGAGGCGATGGGACGGAACTTGGCCCGAAATCCTTTCCTCACCACGCTCGGTTACCTCAAAACCGATCCGGACCAGGATCTCCTCCATGTCCCGGGCGGAGAGTCCGGTACCGATTATCCTGTTGGCACGGAGAGGTCTCACGGAAAGTGACCTCTTCTCAAAGGGCACGGGTTCGACGTCCGAGATGGAGACAATGGACCCACCCGTGAGTTCACAAATGAGATCCACAGCCCGAGCGACCGCGCGGGAAACGCCGCCCGGGTCCACACCCCGCTCGAACCTGTAGGAGGCCTCAGTCGAAAGTTTCAGTGCCTTGGCCGTCCTTCTTACCTGAAACGGCGCAAACCAGGCGCCCTCGAGCAGGACCGAACGGGTCGAGACCGAGACCTCGGACTCGGCCCCTCCCATAATTCCGGCAACCGCAACCGCACGGGAGGCGTCGGCAATCACGAGCATGGACGGATCGAGGGACCGGTCCCTGCCGTCGAGGGTCGTGATGCGCTCTCCGGGATGCGCGGTGCGGACCCTGATCTCGGGACCGCGGAGACGGCCGAGATCAAAGGCATGCAGGGGCTGACCCAGCTCCAGGAGGACGTAGTTGGTGCAGTCCACCACGTTGTTCACCGCCCGGACCCCGCAGGCATTGAGCCTCCGCACGAGCCACTCGGGGGACGGTCCCACCCTCACCCCGTCGATGCGGGCTGCGATATACCGCCGACAGAGTTCGGGAGAATGGATGAAGACAGGGACACCCGACGCCGCTAAGGCGGTCTTCAGCCCATTTTGCCCTGGGATAAAAAGGGAAAGCCCTGTGATCGCAGCAACCTCCCGAGACACTCCAAGGATGCTCAGACAGTCGGCACGGTTCGGCGTGATGCTGACATCAAGGACCTTGTCGCCGTCATCCAGGGTCTCCACACCTTCCACTTCGAGGCCGTTCATGGTGAGGGTCTCGGCGAGTTCCTCCACAGAACCGGGAAAGGTCACAAAATCCTTCATCCACGAAACAGGGATCTTCATGATGCCTCAGAACATCTTCAGGAACCGGAGGTCATTTTCGTAAAAAAGGCGGATATCGTCGATCCCGTACGTAAGCATTGCGATCCTTTCCACCCCGAGGCCGAAGGCAAAGCCTGCCACGTGTTCCGGATCGTACCCGACATGACGGAAAACAGCCGGGTGGACCATGCCGGCGCCGAGGACCTCGAGCCACCCGGTACCGGAACACACCCTGCACCCCTCACCTCGACACATGACGCACCGGATGTCCACCTCAGCGCTCGGTTCGGTGAACGGGAAAAAACTCGGGCGGAAACGCACTGCCGTATCCGTGCCAAAGATCTCGTGTATGAACGTGGTGAGCGTTCCCTTGAGATCCGCAAAGGATACGTCATCTTCAACCATGAGGCCTTCCACCTGATGGAACATGGGGGTGTGAGTGACGTCCGAATCGCACCTGTAGACCTTTCCCGGGGCCACGATTCGAAGGGGCGGGGGATATTTCTCCATGGTCCTCACCTGAATGGGCGAGGTATGGGTCCTAAGAAGCACTGCGTGATCTACATAGAAGGTGTCCTGCATATCCCGCGCCGGGTGATCGGCGGGGATGTTGAGGGCCTCGAAATTGTAATAATCGAGTTCCACCTCCGGCCCCTCGGCTATCTTGTAGCCCATTGCCTGAAAGACACCGCAGATCCTCTCCATGGTCTGCGTTATAGGGTGCAGCCTTCCTATCGGGCGTCCCCGGCCTGGAAGTGTGAGATCCACCGCGGATGAAGGGCCTGTAACGCACCGAGGCAGGTCCGCTTTCCTCTGGGCGATGGCGGCCTCGATGGCATTCCTGATCTCGTTGACCCTCTGGCCGATACGAGGACGATCCTCCTGTGGGAGGGTTCCGACCGCCTTTAGGGCAAGGGTCACCTCCCCCTTTTTGCCAAGAAGACGGACCCTGATGGCCTCCAGTTCCTCATGGGAGGAAGCGGAACGAATCTCGGTCAGCGCCCGGGCATCGAGATCGTCGAGCCGTTCGAGCATGAACGGATCAGGATCAGGCGGCCCTGGCCTTTTCGGCCAGGGCTGCAAAGACACGAGGATCTGTCACCGCTATATGGGCGAGGACCTTCCTGTCAAGGGCGGCCCCTGCCTTCGTGAGCCCAGCCATAAATCTACTGTAGGAGAGTCCGTGTTCCCGGCAAGCAGCATTGATGCGCACGATCCATAATGCTCTGAAATTGCGCTTTTTCGTCCTGCGATCCCGGTAGGCGAAACACAACCCCCGCTCCACGGTCTCTTTTGCCTGCTTGAAATTGCGATGCCTGGCACCCCGATAACCCTTGGCGAGGTGCAGAATCTTTTTCCGCCTTCTTCGGGCCTTGAAGCCCCTTTTTACTCGTGGCATTTTCTTCTCTCTCTGATCCTAAAGATTAGGTAGCATGCGTTTGATAGACCTTTTCATGGCGTCCGAAACGACATAATCACTTCTGAGATTCCGCTTGCGCTTTCGGGACTTATGGGTGAGAAGGTGTCTTTTCCCTGAACGCTGGGCGACGAATTTGCCCGTCCCTGTGACGGTGAATCGTTTTGCAGCAGCCCGCTTGGTCTTGATTTTTGGCATGTCTGATCACCTCGAAATATCTTTAAGGTAGCCCTTCTCTTGATGGATTCGTAAAAAAGTCGAAAATTCCAATTTGCCGTCATTCCGGCGTAGGCCGGAATCCAGTGTTTTCAATATGTTCTGGATGCCGGATCAAGTCCGGCATGACGAGTCTGGGACTTTTTACGAGACCATCAAAGTTTAGTGCATATCTCACGGATTCAGGAACGTTCCGGTCGCCTGGTCACGGATACAAGTAATGGCAATGGCGGAGAGGGTGGGATTCGAACCCACGGTCCGCCTTTTGGGCGGACAGACGATTTCGAGTCGCCCCCGTTACAGCCTCTTCGGTACCTCTCCGTCCGTTCCTATCTTCGAGCCGCGAAGAAACTCCGGATCATCTCCCGGCATTCCTCTTCAAGCACCCCGCAGGTCAGTTCCACGCGGTGATTGAGCCGCGCGTCCTGCACGATGTTGAAGAGGCTTCCACAGGCCCCTGCCTTGGGATCAGGCGCCCCATAGACGAGGCGTCTGATCCTGGCGAGCACAATGGCGCCCGCACACATGGGACAGGGCTCGATTGTAACATAGAGGGAGGTTCCCGTCAGCCGGTAATTACCGCATGTCCGGGACGCCTCACGTATGGCGATGATCTCTGCGTGGGCCGTGGGGTCCTGGAGGCGGATCATGGCGTTTCCGGCATGCGCAAGGACCCTTTCGTCGGCGTCCACGAGGACCGCCCCGACCGGGACTTCTCCTGCGAGGGCAGCGAGCCTGGCCTCTTCAATGGCGATTTTCATGAAATAGTCGTCATCCACTGGCGGCCGGACCTGTCACTTCGCCTGGAGGATCCCGGCGTTACGGTTAGCGATGGATGCCATGATACCTTCGTCTGCAAAGCTGTAATAGCGCCCGATATCGCCGATGACGATGTGGTCCAGGACCTCCATGTCGAAGAGGCGGGCCGCAAGGTGAAGGCGGCGCGTCAACTCGATGTCCTGGGGGGACGGCTGGACACTGCCGGACGGGTGGTTGTGGGCGAGGACGATCGCAGCCGCGTGGTGTTCGAGGGCCTTTTTTACCACCTCACGGGGATAGACGGCGCTTGCCGTGAGTGTCCCGGTGAAAAGATGCTCCGTCATGATGACGGCGTGCTTGGCATCGAGAAAGGTGACGACGAAACTCTCCCTTTTTTCACAGGAAAGGGAGTGCCACAGGTACTCGACGAGGTCAGAAGCGGCCCGGATGTATGTCTTTTGGACGATGCGTTCCTTGAGGTATTTGCGGGCCACGTCCTGAATGAAACGGACTGCAAAGGCGTTTTTCTCCCCGACCCCCGAAATCCTTGTCAGCTCAGATATGGGGGCCTCGAGGACCTGGGCAAGGCCTCCGAAGTGCCGGAGCGCCTCCCGCGCCCGTTCCTTGCAGTCCTGACGCGGCGTCCCGAAGCTGAAGAGGAGTTCGAGGATCTCTTCGTCCGTGAATACGGAAAGCCCGTGGCGCAGAAACTTGTCCCTAAGCCGCTGGCGGTGTCCCTCACCGCGTTTCTGCCATGCTGCCTGGTCCATGATTCAGGGAGGTCGTGGATGAACGTTGTTGGGAAAAGGCAAGCGCCTTGTCCGAGAGCGGGGCGATGGCCCCTCTCTTGAGGGCGTCGGCTATCTCTTGACGAATCCTCTCGATGATCGTGGGTGGATCCGCCTCTCCCATGAGGCCTCCGGAGAAGCGGTCGAGCGGCCCCCATTTACCGTCTCCGTCCAGGTCTTCGATGAAGACGGCCGGATCCTTCGCATCTGTATCTGTATAGAGACGGCATGTAAGGGATCTGGTGAAGTCCCGGGAATCGATGAGCTCTGCCTGGATGATGCCTATGGAGGTCTCGATCCATGCCTCGCCGCGGTATATGCCATCAGGACAGACCCCGGAGGAGGGATCCGTATCGCAGGGAGAGGTGAGCGGACGGAGCATCCCGTAGAGGTCCTTTCCGCTGTGGAAGATAAGGATCGGGTCTCCAGGATCGACGGCGGAAAAGACCGACCCGATATGGTCGTTTTCCATGGCAATACAGCCTTCGGTCCAGTTGGTGGCCGCCTTTCCGTCGGAGAGGTTGACCACGCCTCCGCCGTGAATGCCGATGTGGTTTCCGAGCGGGGTGTCGTCAGGAGGAGGGAGGGAACGAATTTGGGCCGATCGGATTCTTGAGCACTCATCCCTGGTGATGATGTCACGGATCAGTGCCTCGCATGCATCCGTCGCGTTGGGATAGGATAGTCCGATGAACTGGTGGAATTTCTTGCTCATTTTTTTGTGGCTGATCCGGTAAAGGCCTTCAGGTGTGGCGCAATCTCCGCGCCTGCGCTTGTCCGAGACCGGATCGACGCCAAGGGAAACGGGAAAGACCATGGGAAAACGGGCAGATGTGTACAGAATCAGGATTTGGGATGCCTTGTCTATGACAATGAGCCGTTCCGGCTGGGCCCAGATGGGAAGGGGATGAACGACAGCGAGGATGAAAGGGAGCAGAAGGAAAAAAGGGGCCAAAAAAGATGATTGACTTTTGCGTATCGCTGATGATAATGATTTATTCATGACACTAAGAGGGTGAGCTACACCCGACACACGTAAAGGAGGGATTCACGTATGAAAAAAGGAGTCACCAAGCTGTTTGTCCTGCCTGCCATGGTATGCGCCCTGGGTCTTGGGGGTTGTGCCGGTCTCAGCAATGAAGACCGGGATCTCATGAACAGCGCCGTCAAGGCCTCTGAGGATTGCAAGGCCGCATCCGTCTCTGCCAAGAAGGCCGAAGACGCCGCCATTGCCGCCCAGAGCGCTGCGAACAAGGCTGCTGACGCAGCAGCCCGCGCAGAGGCCGCTGCGGCCAAGATGGAAAGGATCTTCGAGAAGTCTCTCAAAAAGTAGTCCCTGTCACTGTTGTGCGCGAGGGCGGGCAACCGCCCTCGCGATGCCATCCTTTTTGACCAAGGCCTCCTCGAGAACGGCCTCGTCCACCTTGAGGGGGCCGTATATGTTTTCACATGCCTTGAGCCGGAAGCGTGCCTCTCTTGCCAGGTCGCCGATCTTCCCCTCGAAATCATCAAAGACCTGGATCCAGCACTGCCCATGGGCCCAGCCGATCTTGACGGGTTCGTAGGTGATGCGCACCATCGTCCCGACCGGGACCATGAAGTAGAGGGTCGCGATGTCCTCTGGATACAGGCGGATGCATCCATGGCTCACCCTTCGGCCCACCCCCCAGGGTTGGTTGGTTCCATGGATCCCGTAAGCGGACCGTGAGAGGCGGAAGATGAAGTCCCCGAGGGGGTTGTCAGGCCCCGGCGGTACCTCTGCGGGAAGGGTGGGGTCTTCCTGCCGGATGGACTCCGGAACGTACCATGTGGGCCGGTCTGTCTTGCTCTTGACCAGGTAGATGCCAAGCTGGGTGAGAAATCCCTCCCTTCCTACTCCGATGGGCGCAGTAAGGGCGTAGGCATTCATTCCGGCGGAAAAAAAATAATAGAGACGCATCTCGGCCAGGTTGACGACGATCCCGCTTGAGAGACGGTCCTGGGGCAGGATGTAGATGTCGGGGAGGAGAATCATGGTGTCTTTTCCCGGGATCCAGGGGTCCACGTCGGGGTTGGCCGCGGTGATATGGTTAAATCCGATGTCGTAGTTTCGGGCGATGTCAAGAAGGGTCGACTCACCGTCAAGCCTCATCCACTGGGGGCTTCCGTAAACGGTCCGTCTTTCCTCTATGACAAAAGACCTCACGGCCTCTGCGCGGCCTTTCCAAATGAGGAGAGGAAGGATAAAAAGAGGGATCCAGACAATGTAGCGGACATAAGGGACGTGCATCTTCACGCGTTCTTCCCCAGTGGGGCCTCCGTGAGGAAAAATGATCGGCACACAATATACTATCACGGAAAAGATTTCATGGGCCGAGAACGTCTTTTCCCGTTTCGGCGCAAAGATCCTCGAGGATGAAGACCTCAGCCGTCTTCTCCATAGTTATCGGGCAGCCATCACGGAGTCCTGGGCTTGCATGCGGCAAAGCGGGGTTTCGCGGGTGTGCTGGCACTGTGCCGTCCATGAAGGCGGGAGTTGCTGCGGAAAGGGGATCGAGGACCGGTTCGACGGGGTCCTTCTCCTCGTGAATCTCCTTCTCGGTGGGAGGCTTCCCTTGTCCCGCTGGGACCCGGAGGGCTGCTGGTTTCTCGGTGAGCAGGGCTGCACGATCCCTGCCCGCCACGTCATCTGCATCAATTATCTTTGCAGGCGCATCACAGACCGAGTTCCGCCTGATTCGATTCGAATGCTCCAAGGGCGGATCGGACAGGAGGCGGATCGCGCCTTCTTTCTCGAGGAGGCACTAAAACAGTGGCTTGTAACACAGGACCGGAAGACGAGAAATGGATGAAGCAGGCCCTCGATATCGCGCGGGAATCCCTGGGTGAAGGTGAGTTTCCCGTTGGATGCGTGCTCGTAGCCGGCGGTGAGATCGTTGGAAGGGGAAGGCGCGTGAGGAGTTTCGGACCGTTTCAGAACGAGCTGGATCATGCCGAGATGCGGGCCCTTGCGGATATGTCGGGATCGAGGGGGGCGGTCTCCGGGCTCGTCGCATACTCCACCCTCGAGCCCTGTCTCATGTGTCTCGGCGGCCTTGTCCTGAACGGGGTCAGGCGGATCGTTTACGCCTATGAGGACGTGATGGGAGGGGCATGCGGACTTTCGCTCTCTTCCGTGAGGTCTCAGGCCGGAGCCGAGGAGGGGCCTGGTTTCTACGGGTCCCTTGGCCTTGAGATCGTCCGTGGCCTCTTGCGTGAGGAAAGCCGTGTGCTCTTGGCGGCCTTTTTTTCGGATCCGGAGCGGAAGTATTGGAGAGGAAGCCCGCTTGCGCATCACGCCCTTGGAAGGATCCCATGAGTCACGTGGCTCCTGTCTCCGTGACCCGGAGGACCGTCGAGTTCCACGCCGGGACGAAAAACCTCTTTTTTCACATCCTTACCCAGTGCAACCTGCGCTGTCTCCACTGCTACATCGATCCTGATCAGCACGGCCGCTCCGTCCTCGGTCTAAGTGTCATGAAAGAGCAGCTCAGGCTCTTTGCTAATCGCTTCAGGGAGCCTGCGGATGCGAACGTGGTGTTTCTCGGGGGTGAGCCCACCCTGAATCCGGATCTTCCAGAGGCGATCAGAGAGGCCCGGAGGATCGGATACCGGTCCATCACCGTGGACACCAACGGCTTTCTTTTTCACGATTTTCTCGACCGCATCTCGCCCGAGGACCTGGACTTTCTGAGTTTCAGCCTGGACGGATCCTGCCCTGACGTTAATGACCGCATTCGGGGAGAGGGGGTCTTCAGAACCTGTGTCAAAGGGATCGAAAGGGCAGTTGCACGCGGTTTTTCCGTGAGCGTCATCTTCACGGTGAGCCGCCTGAACCTGGGGGATCTCTCCAACATGCCAGGGCTCCTCACGGATCTCGGCGTCACGCGCTTCTTCATCCAGGTGGTGGGGATTCGGGGACGGTCGGCCATGGAATCGCGGAAGGCTGGGATGGATCTCCAGGTCCCTCGCTCAGAGTGGGACGCCGTCGTCCCCGTTGTCGCTCGGCATGCCGCACGACGGGGTCTTCTCGTCACCTATCCCACGGTGTTTCTCGCTCCAGGCGTACCCTTTTCCTGCGCCGGGCTCGTGGCGGAGAACTATTTTGTCTTTCCGAACGGGCGGGTCTATCGTTGTCCCTTGTGCGAGGACCATCCGGTACACTCACTGGAGATTGCGGACGGCTCATTGAGCGAGCGGCCTCCCATCACCGAAAGGGAACTTTTCCCCCTTCGAATACCTGAGGGATGCGTCATGAACCGGATCCTCCATCCGGGGAACATCCCCTACGGCCCGGACGGAGAGCCCACGGCACGAATCGCATGCTGCATGCTCAAGGAGGAGGTCCGGCGAGAAGACGCGTGAAGTCGGGTTTCCGGTCGAGGAGGCCGTGGGCCGCGAGGATCTGTGCGGTCTCTTTCCATGCCTTTTTATCGATCGTGCCCACGGGTCTTCCTGGCTGGACCACGAGTTGCCGTGTCGCCGTGATCTGTTCGGCGATGAGCTCAGGCCGGGTCTCAGGATCGCGAAGCCGGACGATCTCCACGGCCGCGTGGAGGTTTTGAGGGGCCATGGCCTCATACCAGCCCTCCGTGACCGCTTCGGTGAAGGCGCGGACCTTTTCAGGCTGTGTCTCGTAAAACAGGCGCGACGTGACAAGGGAGTTGGCGACAAAA
The DNA here is from genome assembly GCA_002419025.1 of Deltaproteobacteria bacterium UBA5754. GTDB lineage: Bacteria > Desulfobacterota > Dissulfuribacteria > Dissulfuribacterales > UBA5754 > UBA5754. The sequence goes on from DIFG01000021.1 coordinate 14,841, forward strand.
GAGATACCCGCAGCGCCCGGGTCGAAGAACCCGGCCCGTCCGCCGTTTGCCTGGATCTTTTCCGCGAGGACCACGCCTTCCACGTTTCGGTAAATCGGCCAGAGATCCACCTCCCCCCTCCAGAAAGGGGAGTAATCGTAATGAACGGCGTACAGCCTGACGTCCCTATCCGTGATGCCGTAGCGTTCCATAAGGGCCGAAAAGATGGCCTCGTCGTTTCCGCCGTACGTGATCCCGATGCATCGGCCCTTCAAGTCCGAGACGTCTTGCACTGTGAATCTCGTTTCGTCGTAGATCCATTGGAGGGGATTGGCCTGAAAGATCTGGGCGAGGACCACGATGTCCGCCCCTTTTCCCGCTGCCTGAAGGATCTGATCGGCCGAGGCGATCCCGAACTGGGCGCGACCGAGTTCGATCTCCTTGATGGCGTTGTGCTCCACGCCTCCCTCCCTGAGCAGGACCCGAAGCCCGTGCCTCTCAAATCCCCCTTTGTCAAGGGCCCAGAGTTCTCCGGCTGTGCTCACATTGAAGAGCCATTTGAGACGGAGCGTCAGGACCTCTCCCTGGCCTTCGTCCCGTGTCTTGCGTGCGTTACAGGCGGAAAGGGCCTCAACGAGGCAGGCGATAAGGCATAAAATGAGAATGACGGCCCTTCGACGCGGGCCGGGGTGGGGGAATGGGGCGTGTGGAATCGGCAGCGGGGTCATGCAGGGGTATCCTCGACCGGATCGAGCCTCTTCTGGACCGCCCGTCCCATAAGCTCGATGATCGATATATAGAGGGAAGAGAAGAGCCCGATGAAAAAGAGCGAGACAAGGATGTGAGCGAGATTGCTTTGATACAAGGCCTTTCGAATGACGTATCCGATCCCGTTCGTGGCCACGAGGAATTCGGCTACAATGCTTCCCACCATGGCCATGGTCCCGCTTCCAGCGATCACAGCAAGGATCTTTCCCGCGTTTTCGAAGACCCGAATGCCGAGGGCGAGCCTGCGCGTGAGTCTCCCCGTCATGGAGAAAAAATGTTCCACGTCTTCCACCGGTTGGGCGAAGATCCCGATGAAGGTGAGGAGAAGGGGAAAATAACAGACAAGAGAGGCGACGAGGATCCGCGATGTGATGCCGTCTCCGAGGAAGATGAAGAGGATGGGGGCGATGGCCACCACGGGAAAGGCCTGGAGGTTGTAGGCGGCTGTCTTTGTGAGGGCGCCGAGAAAGGAACGGGAGATCCCGACGAAGGCGACGGTGACGGCGAGAAGAATGGAAAATCCATGGCCCGCCACGGCCACGACGGCCGTGTCCGCGACGGCCTCCGTATAGCGCCAGCCGTTTTCGGCGGCTGTGGTGAGGAGTTCACCCGCCGAGGGTATGAGATAATCGGAGAGCCGGAACGCGGCCTTGATCCCGAGGAGCCCTCCGATTCCACAGGCATAGATGAGGAGGAATTCGAGGATGCGGCGGAGGGGTTTCACATGGGTGCCCACGATGAGGCCGCCTGGATGATCCGAAAGGCCTTTTCCTGGAGGACGGGTTCGTTTTTGATGGGAGGGGTGGAGAGATCGAGTCCGATTACAATGCCCGAGAGGACGGCAGACCCGAGGGGCGTCTGGGAAAGGACATAGACGGTTCGGGAAAAGGCGGCCACTTCCAGGACGTTGTGGGAGATATAGACGATCATCCTGTCGGGAAACCGGTTCTTTACAAGAGACAGGATTCGGTGTCTGAGGGGTTCGTCCACGTTTGCAAGGGCCTCGTCCGTAATAAGGAGGTCGAAGTCCTGAACGAGATACCGAAGGAGGTTCACTCGGTTTTTCTGGCCGAGGGAGAGGGTGCGGAACCGATGGGACAAAAGCGGGGTGAGTCCGAATTCTCCGGAAAGTTCCTGGAAGAGCCCCTGCCGATCCCTCGAGGTGACGCGCTCCATGTGCTCCCCTATGGAGAGCCAGCCGGGCAGGCGCTCCTGGTTGTGACAGTAGAGGGCCTTTCGAATGCCGGTCTTCCTGATTTCGCCGTCTGACGGGGTAGTGAGTTCGCACAGCAGCCGGGCGAGCGTGGTCTTTCCTGCCCCTGAAAGGCCGAAGAGGGAGAAAAATCCAGGCCCCTGGATATCCAGGTCGAGTCCAGTGATGACTGGGGTCTCTGACTCCGGGTAGGAAAACGTGATGTTGCGGCAGGAGATGAACATCGGATGGCGGGACCGTGACTCGCATGCGTAAGGCCCGGCGGGCCGGACCCTGTAAGGACAGCGCCAGGGCGCTGCGAAGGAAGGGGCATGATCCCTGTTTCAGACCGTTGCGGGTCTTCCTTTTTGGGGCTGACGCAACTGTTTCCTGGCCTTTCGGATACGATTCACTTCCCTTTCGAGGACCTCCTTCCTGATGGAGAGGACAGGTGTCTCTGCCCCGAATATGGCCGATTTCAGGTATTCGAACCCGAAGGTCATGAGCTCGGCGTCGTCTTCGAGGATCTTTTTGAGGGTCTCCTCCGGGACATCATAGGTGTCGAGGAATCGACTTTCAAAGACGTAGCTCCGGAATTTCTCCATGTTGGTTGTGACCATGAAGAAGAGCGCCCGGGCCTTTTCCGGCATCTCCGTGTGTTCCCCGAAAGATTTTTTCCGCAGGATGAGTTCCATCCATCCTCGATTCATGGAGTCATAGAGGTCGGCCTCCTGGTCGGCCCTCCAGCTGTCCACGGTCCACACGGTCTGCTCCTCAAATCCCTTGCAGTGATCTTCCTTGACGAGAAAAAAGAACTCCTCTTCCTCGCCGCTCTTCTTTTCCTTCTGGATCAGGTTCGCCATGCCGATGGGATAGTACCTGCAGCAGACAGGGCGGTCCGTATAGATCTGGCAGCCTTCGGCACTCACGAACGGGCAGCGTCCGCCTTCTTCTTCCAGCATGGTGAGGCGGACGACGGGAATCCGGGCCTCGGCGAGCATCTCCGCTTGAGTATATAAGGACAGGAAGATATCAGAGGTGAGGCCGAGCCGTCGCTTTATTCGAATGATGTCGTAGGGAGTCAGGATGATGTCCATGTTCCGGCAGCATCTTGTAAAACACGGGACACCAGGATGGCAGCGGAATTGAAAGGTGCTTTTTCGTTCAAGCCGGACCGGCTGGACGACGCGGGAGATGGCCTCGTCGGCCTTTTTTCTTGTTTCGTCGATTTGCATGGGAGAGTCCAAAGGGAATTTTGTTTGGTTACGAGATGATAGCCCATGATGCCGGCTTCGGCAATGCATCTTTGGACGCCGCTCGAAAGATCGATCTGCGCCGTTACTCTGAATCTTTGATGGTCTCGTAAAAAGTCCCAGGCTCGTCATGCCGGACTTGATCCGGCATCCAGAACATATTGAAAANNAAACACTGGATTCCGGCCTCCGCCGGAATGAGGCCAAATTGGAATTTTCGACTTTTTACGATACCATCAATCTTTAAGTCACTGCTGATTATGCTAACTACTTATAATTATTTAATATTTATTTATTTTAGGCCTTTGGGACGGCACCATCTCTCAAGAAGTTTTTCGGTGTGATTGGGTTTGATTTTTTGTTTTCTGTCGCAGGGATTCCAGTTCCTCCTGCGTATTTGCGTTCGCAAGAAAGGAAAGATCAGGAGAATAGGGAGAGAGTTCGGATTCCGAAACGGGTCTGTGCGGGACGGACTGCAGGAGTTCCCGAACGCTTCGAATTCCCCGAGCGAGGGCGTGTAGGATGACAGGTGCAAGGGCTACGTGATAGATGGCATGGAGGGGCTCGATCCCCCTCGACGTGACGGGCAGCACGACAGGTGCCCATGTGGTGATCCTCCACATGTGATCCATGACCTCGGGGAGAACGCATGGCATGTCACAGCCCAGGACGAAGACTCGGTTTGCCGGGGCGATTGCAAGGGCGGCCAGGATGCCGGAAAGCGGGCCTTTTCCCGGATAGGTGTCCTGTATGATGGCGGCAGGTAGATCCATATAGGCACGCGGATCGTTTGTCACGATGTACACTGCGTCTGATACCCGCCATGCCGTTTGGACGATATGGGCGATGACTGTTCGCTGGCCCCAGGGGGCAAGCGCCTTGTTGGATCCGAACCGGGAACTTTTCCCTCCGGCCAAAACGGCGGTGATGCGGATCTCATCGGATGAGTGTGCTTCCTTTTTTTCCATGATATTCGAAAAGTGCGGAAAGGTACGGAAATATCGGGGCAGCCTGGGCAGGCATGTCGGGAAATCGGACCCGATATTAAGGATATCCTCTCTTGACAATTTCCCGCAGAGTTTATATAAATCCCTGACTGAACAACCATTCAGTTTTATCCCGGGTGCTGACATCTTTGGGTGCCCAGGGTTCAGTAAAATTTTGCTCTATGGTTTCGAACCACTCACCTTGCTGTATTCATGCTGGCATCATTTCAAAAAAAAATAACTGAAAGGAGCGGAAAGGGCTATGGCACTGGTCAAACCACATGGTTCTAAAAAAACCCTCAAGCCTCTTCTCCTCACGGGCGCTGCCCGTGACGACGAGGCCAAGCGCGCTGAAAAGATGAAGCGCGTGAACATCACGTCCAAGGAATCAGGGGACGTACTCATGCTTGGGATGGGGGCCTTCACCCCTCTCGACGGATTCATGGTGAAGGCCGATTACGATGGATGTGTGGAGGAGATGAAGCTCCGCCATGTGGATAAGGGCACCATGTGGCCCCTTCCTGTGACCATTGCAATCGACGAGGAAACGCGCAAGAACATCAAGGAAGGCGAGGAAGTCGCCCTCCACGACTCGGAAACCGGCGAACTCATGGCTACCATGAAGGTCATGGAGATCTGGGAGCCGGACAAAAAGAAGGAGTGCGAGCTCTGCTTCAAGGGCAAGGGAGCGGACTCGGAGAAGTTCTGGGATGTGGCCCCGACTGATCACCCCGGCGTCCAGCAGGTCATGAATTCCGGGAAATATTACATGGGCGGTCCCATCAAGGCCATTTCCGAGAAAGATTTTCGTCAGAAGTACGGCGATGCCTATATGCATCCGTCCGTTGCCAGATCCCTCTTTGAGGAGCGCGGCTGGAGCACTGTTGCCGCATTCCAGACCAGAAATCCGATCCACCGGTCCCATGAGTATCTTTGCAAGATCGCCCAGGAGGTGCTGGATGGCGTCTTTATCCACGCCCTTGTCGGGAAGCTGAAGCCCGGCGACATCCCTGGCGAGAAACGGATGGAGTGCTACAAGGCGCTTCTTGACAATTACTTCAACATGAATCGTACGGTCCTTGGCGTCTACCCCCTCGAAATGCGTTACGGCGGACCCAAAGAGGCCCTCCTCCACGGTATCTTCCGTCAGAACTTCGGCTGCTCGCATCTTATCATCGGCCGCGACCATGCTGGTGTCGGTGATTTCTATGGCCTGTTCGAGGCCCAGGAGATCTATGACACCCTCTGGCCCGGTGCCCTTGAGCTCCAGCCTCTCAAGATCGACTGGACCTTCTGGTGCTACAAGTGCGGCGGCATGGCCTCCCTCAAGACCTGCCCGCACAGCAAAGAGGATCGCTGTGTCGTGAGTGGAACCAAGTTCCGTCGCCTCATGAGCGAGGGTGGGGATGTGCCCGCTGAGTTCAGTAGGCCTGAGGTCCTTGAGATCCTTCGGGATTACTATTCCAAGCTGGAAGAGAAGGTCACCATCAAGAAGGGTGCCTTCGAAGATCTGCCGAAGTAAAGGTTGTTAGTTGTACGGCGGGGTCGGTCAAGACCAGGCCCCGCTCTCACGTCAAAAACGGGATTTCACCCGAAATAAAAAAAGGAGGTAATACGATGCCAAGCTTTGTCAACCCCGAAAAGTGTGACGGCTGCAAGGGCGGTGAGAAGACCGCATGTATGTACATTTGCCCCAACGACCTCATGGTGCTCAATCCCGACGCCATGAGGGCCTACAATCAGGAGCCGGATCAGTGCTGGGAGTGCTATTCCTGTGTCAAGATCTGTCCCCAGGGCGCCATCGAGGTCCGGCACTATGCGGACATCGCGCCCATGGGCGGTTATGTCCAGCCCATGCGCGGTACCGACTCCATCATGTGGACCATCAAGTTCCGTAACGGAAACACGAAGCGGTTCAAATTCCCCATCAGGACCACGCCAGAAGGCTCCATCAAGCCATACGCTGGAAAGCCAGCGGGCGGAAATCTCGACGACGAGCTCCTTTTCACCGAGTCTGCCGGACGCGCTACCTGCAAGCCTGCCGACTTCAGCTAAGTCTTTTATAGTAACACTCAGGAAAAATAACAGACTGAAAAAACACACAAAAATATATCCAAGGAGGAATATGCAATGGCTCTTCCGAACAAGCCAACATGTGAACTGCTCGCCGAGCCGGACCTTTCCAAGGTCCCTGTTCAGGAGTTTGAATATGACGCCCTGATCGTGGGTGGTGGTATGGCCGCCTGCGGCACCGCTTTTGAGATCGGCCGCTGGATGCCTGCCGGCTCCAAGGTATGTCTCGTGGACAAGGCATCTCTCGAGCGTTCAGGCGCCGTTGCCCAGGGCCTTTCCGCCATCAACACCTACATCGGAGAGAATACCCCATCCGATTACGTCCGCATGGTCCGAAACGACCTCATGGGTGTTGTCCGCGAGGACCTCATCTTTGACCTCGGCCGTCACGTTGACGATTCAGTTCATCTTTTCGAGGAATGGGGCCTTCCCATTTGGAAGAAGCACGGAACAGATCAGAGCAAGAAGCTCGTCGAGGGTGGTGAGCCCGTGCGCACCGGTAAGTGGCAGATCATGATCAACGGCGAGTCCTACAAGTGCATCGTGGCCGAGGCAGCCAAGGCCGCCCTCACTGAGATGGGCTACGACCTCCACGAGAGGATCTTTATCGTCAAGCTCCTTCTTGACGCCAATAAGCCCAACACCATCGCCGGTGCCGTCGGTTTCAGCGTCCGCGAGAACAAGGTCTGCATCTACAAGGCCAAAACCATCATGGTCGCCTGCGGCGGTGCGGTCAACATCTTCCGTCCGCGTACGACCGACGAAGGTAAGGGCCGGGCATGGTATCCCATCTGGAACGCCGGATCCACCTATACCATGTGCATGCAGGTGGGCGCCGAGCTCACCATGATGGAAAACCGCTTCACCCCGTCCCGCTTCAAGGACGGCTATGGTCCGGTCGGTGCATGGTTCCTTCTCTTCAAGGCGACCGTGACGAACGGAAGGGGCGAGAATTACATCAAGAGCGAGGCTGCCAAGGCCGAGCTTGCCAAATATGCACCTTACGGGCTGGCTCCTGTCACTCCTACATGCCTCCGCAACCACCTTATGCTCTTTGAGATGAAGGAAGGCCGCGGTCCCGTGTTCATGGACACCGCCGCCGCCCTTAATGCCTTCCTTGAGGCCAAGAAGGCCGAGGGTATGGATGAAAAGGCCATCAAGAAATACTGGAAGGAACTCGAAAGCGAGGCATGGGAGGACTTCCTCGACATGTCCGTTGGTCAGGCCGGCCTCTGGGCCTCAATGAACATTGAGCCCGAGAAGGTGGGTTCAGAGATCATGCCCACTGAGCCCTACATGCTCGGATCCCACTCAGGTTGCTGCGGCATCTGGGTCTCTGGTCCTGACGAGGACTGGGTTCCTGACGACTACAAGATCAAGGCCGACAACGGCAAGGTCTATAACCGCATGACCACAGTCAACGGACTCTTCACCGCCGGTGACGGTGTTGGTGCATCCGGTCACAAGTTCTCCTCCGGCTCTCACGCAGAGGGGCGCATAGCAGCTAAGTCCATGGCCCGTTACGTGCGCGACCACGCTGACTTCAAGCCTACGCCTAAGCAGTCAGCGGACGAACTCAAGGCCGAGATATACAAGCCCGTTACGACTTACTATGAGCACTACCAGAAGACCACCCATGAGATGGTCAACCCCAACTACATCAAGCCCAGACATCTTTCCGAGCGTCTGATGAAGTACACTGACGAGTACGGCGGTGGATGGTCTCCTTACTATATGACCAACGGAAAGCTCCTCGAGATCGCCATGAGGCACCTCCAGTGGATGCGAGAGGACTCCGAGAAACTTGCAGCCGCAGGCCTACACGAGCTTCTCAGGGCCTGGGAGAACTTCCACAGGATCTGGACCGTTGAATCCCACCTTCGTCACATCCAGTTCCGCGAGGAGTCCCGGTATCCCGGATTCTACTATCGCGGTGACTTCCCCCAGGCCGATACCAAGCCCATGGAAGAGGGTGGATGGTTCTGCTTTGTGAACTCGAAGTACGATCCCGAAAAGGGTGAATGGTCCGTGTTCAAGAGGAAGCTTCATCAGATTATTGCGTAAGGATTAGGGTTGAATCCTTGCGAAAGCTGTAATAAATGAGGTGCCAGGCGCTCAACGGCGCCTGGCACTTTTTTGATATCCCTGTGGGCGGTGTTCCGCGGGCTTTCTGTGTGAGCAGGCAGGCCGCGGGCCACTGGACAGGTGGTCGATAAAAATTTTTAACGGAAAAGGAGCGGGCAGATGAGTGACAGCATCCTTGTTATAGGGGGCGGTTTTAGCGGTCTTACTGCGGCCGTTGAAGCAGCCGAAATGGGCTACGATGTTTACATCGTCGAAAAGGAGCCATATTTAGGTGGAAGGGTTGCACAGTTGAATAAATATTTTCCCAAGATGTGTCCTCCCACATGCGGACTCGAGATCAATTTCAAGCGGATCAAGACGAATCCCCGCATCACCTTTTATAGCCAGTCCTCCGTCGAGTCAGTGACGGGATCCGCAGGCGATTTCTCCGTCAGGCTGAAGGTGAACCCGAGGTACACAACCCCCCAGGCAACAAACTGCAAGGCCGGCATCGATGTCTCAACGAGCGAGTTTCCCAATGAATTCAACTTCGGTCTTGACACCCGCAAGGGAATCTTTATGCCTCATCCCATGTCTTTTCCGAATCAGTGCGTGGTTGATTCACGGGTAGCTGGCACCGATGAGGGAAGGAAGATCCAGGAGGCCATGCCTGAAGGACATGTGGATCTATCACAGACGGTTGAGACAGTGGATCTCAATGTCGGATCCATCATAGTGGCAACCGGGTGGAAGCCTTACGATGCATCAAAATTGGATCGTCTCGCCTTTGGAAAATTCCCAAACATAGTGACGAACATGATGGTGGAAAGAATGGCCTCTCCTTCTGGTCCTACCGAGGGGAAGATCGTCAGGCAGTCCGACAAGACCGAGCCGAAAACAGTAGGTTTTGTGCAGTGCGCAGGCTCTCGCGACAAGGACCACCTTCCCTTTTGTTCCTATATCTGCTGTAACGCCACGTTGAAGCAGATACTGTATCTGAGGGAGCAGAATCCTGACACTGAAATATATGTTTTCTATATCGATATACGTTCTCCCGGCCGTAAATATGAAAATTTCTACGCCAAGGTAAAGTCCGATCCTAAAGTCCATTTCATCAAGGGAAAGGTAGCCGAGGTCAAGCCGGGAAGCGGCGCGGACAATGTCATTCTCGTCGCTGAAGATACCATCGGAGGAGGTAAGATCGAGCAGGAGGTTGAGCTTGCTGTTCTTGCCACCGGCATGCAGCCAACGGGCGCCATCGAACCTATTGCCGGCATCGAGTATGATTCCGACGGCTTTGTCGTCCCCAAAGAAGGTGTCATCCCCTGTGGATGCGCCAAGAGACCTATTGATGTTGTTTCATCCGCACAAAGCGCGACTGCGGCAGCACTGAAGGCTGTGCAGACAATTGTCAGGAGGGCAGGCTAATGTCTCGAAAGATTGGTGTTTATATCCATACAGGTGATGGGATCGGCGAGGCTCTTGATATAGAGAAGCTCACCGAAGTGGCGACTGGTTCGGGCGCAGCGGTTGTGCGAACGCACGCGGATCTCTATTCACCCGACGGTGTTGCCATGGTGAAACAGGATATTGATGGTGAGGGCGTCAACGCGATCATTCTTGCTGGAATATCTCCGCGTTATGAATACAAGTCCTTTGATTTTCCTGGTGTTATCCTGGAAAAGACGAGCCTGCGCGAGCTTGTTGTTTGGAGCCACCCTGTTGCCGGTGACGACGAAAAGGCTAAGGAGCATGTCCAGGAACTGGCCGAAGACTATATTCGCATGTCAGTTACCAAATGCAAAAAGGCGGAGCTTCCAACTCCAGACAAGATGGAGGCACCAAGCACTAGAATCCTTGTCATCGGAGGTGGGGTAACAGGTCTCACAGCGGCACTTGAGGCGGCGGAGGCGGGTTCCGAGGTCACCATAGTGGAAAGTGATGGGGAACTGGGCGGATATGCGGCACGGCTCCGCAAGCAATTTCCCATTGGCCCAACCTATTCCGAGCTTATTTCACCTGTAGTCAAGGATCTCATCTCGAAGGTCAGGTCCAACGCAAAAATTCAGGTAGTTACGTCTACCGAAATAGCACGTATCGGCGGCGTTCCTGGTCGATACCGTGTATCCATGAAGCCGGCAGGAAGCAAAAGTGAATGGGATGCACCCGTTCCGCTCACACCTGAGGAAAAACTCGACGCATCAGGGAAAGAGCTCTCTGCCGAGGACCAGAAAAAGGTCTACGCTGCAAAGAATGAAGGCCGGAAGGATTACATGATCGAGGATCCTGCTGCTGAGATCTTCGGTGCCGTGATCGTTGCCTCTGGATGGAAGCCTTACATCCCAGGGGATGGAGAGTTCGCCCATCTTGGATGGGGCAATCCCAACGTGTTGACGAACCATCAGTTCGAGGAGATTGCAAAAAAGGGAAAGATCGTACGCCCCTCAGATGGCAAGGAGGTGAAGTCCGTTGCCTTCATCCAGAGCCCAGGGGCCACGGAAGACGACGCAGATTTTCCCTATGCCTCTGCGGTTACGAGCATGGTATCCCTGAAGCAGGCCAAATATCTTCGGGAGGATCAACCCGCTGACGGTCGAGCATATGTGTTCTATCAACACATGCGCACCCCAGGTCAATATGAGTATTTTTACAAGGGCCTACAGGATGATGTGGGTATTTTCCTGACAAAAGGCGCGGTGACTGAGGTAAAGGATAACGGCGAGGGCGGTCTCTCCGTTACTGCAACGAAGACCATCCTCGGAGAGGATGTCGTGGTGGACGTGGATCTCGTTGTCCTTGCCACCGGCATGGTCCCCACAACAAGGGATGAAGCGGTGGTGAATCTTGCGTATCGTCAAGGTCCGGCCTTCCGTGAACTCGATCTCTTTGGCGGTTACTGCGATTCCAATTTCATCTGTTTTCCCTACGAAACGAGGCGAACCGGTATCTACGCCGCTGGAGCCGTTCACCGTTCCATGAATATCGAGGAATCCATGGAGGATGCCGCCGGCGCGGCACTCAAGGCCATCCAGTGCATAAAGGCTGCGGAGGAGGGCCATGCTGTCCATCCGCGTACATGGGATTTTGACTATCCCGATTTCTATTTCCAGCGGTGCACACAATGTAAGCGCTGTACTGAGGAATGTCCCTTCGGAGCCCTGGATGACGATGAAAAGGGCACCCCAAAGCCTAATCCCACCCGCTGCCGTAGATGCGGAACATGCATGGGAGCATGTCCAGAGAGAATCATTGGGTTCAAAGACTATAACATCGATATTGTCGGATCCATGATCAAGGCCGTTGAGGTCCCGGACGATGACGAAGAAAAGCTTCGCATGATCGTATTCGCCTGTGAAAACGACGCATATCCGGCCTTGGACATGGCTGCCGCCAAGGGACTTTCATGGTCACCCCTGGCACGTATCATTCCGGTCAGGTGTCTCGGATCGGTCAACGTGGCATGGATCAAGGACGCCATGTCAAGCGGTATGGATGGGGTCCTGCTGCTGGGCTGCAAGTTTGGCGATGACTACCAGTGTCACTTTGTCAAAGGCAGCGAATTGGCGAATCGGCGCATGGAAAACGCCGGCGAAACCTTGAAGTCTCTGGGAATGGAGCCGGAACGCGTCAGCCTTGCCCAGGTGGCTATCGACGATTATGATAAGATTCCTGGAATTATAAATGAATTTGTTGATTCTATCCTTGCACTCGGACCAAATCCGTTCAAGGGTTTCTAAGGGAGGTAAACCATGGCTGAACTGCAGAGGGTGCAGCCCGATCTCTCCTTTATAAAAGGGGTTATGGAGTCAGGTGGGGAGACCGTCAAGCGCTGTTATCAATGCGCGACGTGTTCCATTGTCTGTCCTCTCTCCACGGAAGAGAGCCCTTTTCCGCGCAAGGAAATGTTGTGGACCCAGTGGGGCCTGGCGGGCAAGGTTTCCGGGGATGTGGACGTCTGGCTCTGTCACCAATGTGGTGACTGCAGCAAGTATTGTCCACGAGATGCCCGTCCGGGAGACGTCCTCGGCGCCATCCGGGCCAATGCCATCAGATATTATGCTGAGCCCAAATTCATTGCTGACATGCTGAGCAAGCCTGGCGGGGTCGTCGGGGCGGTCATCGCTGCCATGGTCCTCGTGCTCATAGTAGCTGGCCTGTGGTCACAGGTGTCGGGAGAGGCATTCCCCTTTCCAGAGGGCGATGTTGTGTACCACAAGTTCATGAGTGTTATTCCTATTGACATAATATTTTTAAGCATTTGCGCCTTTGTCTTATTTATGTCCTATCGCGGGGTGGTGAATTTTTGGCAGGATATCAGTAAAGGTGCGGGTCTTCCCAAGTCATTCACCGGCACATATCCTGTTCCTCCTATAGGAATTCTTGCCACTCAGTATCTATGGCCATCGATCCTTGAGATTCTGAGTCATGCCAGATTCAAGAAGTGTGGTCAGACGGCCGAAAGGGCTAAGGGCCATCTCTGGGTGTTGTGGTCCTTTATCATCCTCTTTGCCGTAACCAATTTTGTCTTCATTGCAGAGGACTTGTTTCATGCAGCCCTCGGATGGATAGGTCCCGTCACCCCCATGCCACAGTATCATCCTGTAAAGATCCTTGCCAACATCGGGGGGATCATGTTGGTTGCGGGTATCTGGATGATCAAGACCATGAGGGATCGGAAGGCCGAGGAGGGGGTCCTACACAGTTCTTCGCAGGATTGGATACTCATTTGGCTGATATTCTCAGTTGGAGCAACGGGTATCGCTTCAGAGATTTTTCGTCTTATCAATGTCGCTCAGATAGCCTATCCAGTTTATGTTTTCCATCTTGGATGTGTGGCTGTGCTCTTCCTTTCCCTTCCTTACACGAAGTTTGGACATCTTCTGTATCGAACGACTGCCTATGTATTTGATCGCTGGGCCAAGGATGTGAAGGCTGGCAAGGCGGGCTTCGGCCTTGAGAAGCCGATAGGATCCGACCATTGATATCTTGTTAAAGACGACGATTGAATAAAAGGGCGGCTTGTAAGCCGCCTTTTTTTTGGACAAATTTCCGTCTAGGTCCCATTAAAAAAATGGTTCTTCGTCATTTTGTGTGGAATTTAGGCTCCTCGACGTTTTGTGTGGATTAGAGCTATACAGGACTTCACTGGATTCCGGCCTCCGCCGGAATGACGAGGTGATATGCAACTGCGCACTGGA
>DIFG01000085.1 GCA_002419025.1 Deltaproteobacteria bacterium UBA5754
CACAAAATGACGAAGAACCAAAAATAGCAGGCCACAGTCCCGTTCATGACATCCGGCCAGGTGCGAGCATGGCCACGAGCCAGTCCGTGACCGCCCGGTAGTCGTCTGCGGCAGGAGATCGCGGCGCCGTTATCACGACAGGCCGCTTCCGTCCGGATGCCTCGACAAGGGCCACACTCTCTCGAACGACCGGCGTTACCAGCCCTGGAAATTCGCTTTCGATCACCTTCATGACCTCTCGGTGGACGCGGCGGCGGGGGTGAGCCCGACAGGGGATCACAGCGCGAATGGCCACATCGCATCCGGATCCTGCAAGTTTCCGGACCGTATCCACAATCTGGGCGATTCCGTGCAGGCCCAGATAGCTCGCCTCCACAGGTACGACCACGTGCCGGGCCGCCCTCAAGGCATTGATGGTCAGGACCTCGAGCCCAGGCGGGCAGTCCACGAGGACCCATTCCCACTCACCGTCCGTCCGCGCAAGGGAACGTGAGAAGAGATCGGTGCCTATCGCCCCGGAAAACCTCTCCCGAGCCAAGGCAAGCTCCTGACCTGAAGGAACGAGGTCCACACCAGGGGCACTGGTCGGCATCCACGGAAGGGCCCCAGTGCCCTGAAGGGCGCGCAGAAGGGAGGTCCCGTCATCCCTGACTCCAAGAAAGAGGCTCGCGCTCCCCTGTGGATCCATGTCCACAAGGAGGACCCTTTCCCCTCGCTCACCGAGACAGGCAGCGATGTTCACGGAAGATGTGGTCTTTCCGACCCCTCCCTTGTGGTTGACGATGGCGACGACTTCACGTTTCATGACTATCTCCCTCGTGTTTGAGGCAACCGGCCGCCCGAGGCGGTCAGCTGGAATGGTGGACCACTAAGGTTGAAAAAACAACAGTTGCATCAATTTAGTCAAGAGAAACCCCATCTCCCTCCCGCCGCGGGTTTTCACACGTTTGACAACATGTCCGGAATCCGTATCATTGAATAAAGTGGTGAAATCCACCTAAATTCACTGGAAATGAGGAGAACGCCATGTATGACAAGAAGGAGCTTTGCGAAAAAATCCGCAAAATCTATCCCCAGATCGGCGAATGCGGGCTCAACGTGGACGTGACCTACGATCAGGGAAAGAAGGCCTGGATTGTCCACCTTGAAAAGGAAGGAAAGAGGCTTGACACCTACCTCGACCCCCCGGATGCGGACGCCTGCATGCTCGGAAAGGAGTGCGTGAGCCTTGGCCTCCAGATCGGCCAGCTCGCAAGAGACATAAGGGAGCGTCCTGAAACACGGCAGACAGAAGGTGTATAGATACCCCCAAGGGGCAGGTATCTCACTTACATGGCAAAGGAAGGGGCCTGGCAAGATTTAGACAGTCGCTGACTTTCTCCCCTCTTCGTCCGAATTGGCCTTACGCATGGAACTGGACGAAGCGGACTATCCAGTCCACATAGGCCCGTTCGGTGTGGATGTAGTAATGGTGCAGCCTGGGAACCCTGCGGACTTCGTCGAGAAGTTTAGTCCGTTGATTTCTGGTTGGGTTGGGCATAAGAATTTTCAGGAGGCGGCATCGATGACGCATCGAAGGACTTGATAATACCCTTCGGTCAAAACTGCCCAAAAGTTAAGTGAATATCATGTTATCAGGGCAAAACGGAACACATACTCTGATCCTGCTGGAAAAACCTGATTCTCGCGGCGTGCATGGCGTCCAACCTTAAACGCCACCCCTTCGGGGCTGCCTTCGGCCGTGCAAATCGGCAGTTCTGCCGATTTGTGCTTCAAGTTTCCAGCCCATGCGACGTACGCTGTAGGGGCGGATCGTGATTCGCCCTCCTCATTCCATGAAAATTTCGCGCCTTGCATCTCGGACTTTTTGAACGGGATCAGATTTCACGGATTATCCCGTCACATGCGGCATCAATCCACCTCCAGGGTTCCCTGCTGGGTTTAAATCCAAGGAGGTTCAAGGTGGAGAGGGCGGCCCAGCCGATGGTGAGAGTGGAATAGGTTCCGTCCTCCATCTGAAGCCCCTGGACCCACCGGCCAGTCTCTTCGGGATTCGGACACGGGACCCCGAGAAGACCCAAGGAGGCGACGGCGGCAAGGGTATCCAGGGCATTTGGTTCCTCGATACCCCAGCTCGGTGTGCGATAAAAACAATAGCCTCCTGCTGGGGTGCGCCGGCTGAGGACATAACGGGCTACATCCTCCTCATCCAGCCGCGAACTATCTTTGTCCCCTGCTGCCAGCGTCATGCCCTTTTTTCGAGACCCTGTTAAAACGGGACGTCATCCTCGATGGGCGGCGGCCCTACCTCGAAATCCGGCGACTCTCGATCCTTTTCGCCCTTGGAGTCGAGCATCTGCATGTTCCGGGCAAAGACCTCGGTGGTGTATCGCTTGTTTCCGTCCTTGTCCTCCCATGCACGGGTCCTGAGCTCGCCCTCGATGAAGACGAGGCTCCCCTTCCTGAGATACTGGCTGACGGTCTCCGCAAGCCGGTCCCATGCCACGATCCTGTGCCAGTCTGTCACCTCTTCCCACTGGTCATTGCGTTTGATGCTTCGATTTGTCGCGATGCGGAAATTTGCCACGCCCGTGCCGCTCTGGGTATAGCGGATCTCGGGGTCGGCGCCGAGTCGGCCGATGAGCAACACCTTGTTGAGTCCACGTGCCATGATATCTTCCTCCTTGGGCGTCCCATGAAGGCCAGCTGGGTGAGAGCTGAGACCTGCCGGCAGGCAGGGACGAACCGCAGTGATCCCGTTCGTTCACAAGCTCTTTCGGACTAGGGTCCGTACTCATGCCCATTTTTTTAGACCATATCCTGAACCCTAGCTCAAGGGAACCTCGAACTCCAATCTTTCCTACACCTCGAACGTAAACCTGCCTTTGCCGAGAAGGTCGTGGAGATGGACGACCCCGAGGATCCTTTCCGGACCCTCTGACACGGGCAGGACCGTTATGAGATGTCGCTCCATGAGCGCGAGGGCGTCTGCGGCAAGGGCGTCTGGAGATACGGTCTTGGGATTCGCCGTCATGACGTCGTCCACGCGGGATGTATCCGAACCCATGCCCTTTACCAAGGCCCGCCTAAGGTCCCCGTCAGTCACGATCCCCACGAGGGACTCCTCGCCGTTGAGGACTAAGACCGCTCCTATCCCTTTCCTGTCCATCTCGAGGATGGCATCCCGGAGGGGTGCGCCTGTCCTTGCGAAAGGGACGTCTGGTCCGGTGATCATCACCTCCCGCACCCTGACCTTTAGCCTCTCGCCGAGGCTTCCGGCCGGATGGTTCCGCAAGAAATCCCGCTCGCTGAACCGCCGCATCTTGAGAAGCGCCACTGCAAGGGCATCCCCGAGGGCAAGGGCGGTGGTGGTGCTTGCAGTGGGCGCAAGACCAAGGGCGCAGGCCTCACGCTCCACGCCAGCATCGAGCACCACGTCACCGGCGCGGGCAAGGCTCGAATCCATACGGCCGGTCACGGAGATGACGGCAACGCCTCTCCTTTTGAAGGCTGGGACAAGGGCCATAAGCTCCCGGGTCTCACCGCTGTTCGACAGGGCGACCACGCAGTCCTCGGAAGTCACCATCCCAAGGTCGCCGTGCATGGCCTCAACGGGATGGAGAAAAATGGCGGGAGTGCCGGTGCTTGCAAGGGTCGCTGCGATCTTTCGGGCGATGAGGCCGGATTTCCCGATCCCGGTGAGAACCACCCGGCCCCTGGTCTCGAGAAGGATTCCCACCGCCCGCACGAAATTCTCACCGATACGCCCACGAATCCTCTCAAGCCCCTCTATCTCGATATTTATGACCTCACGGCCGGTTTCGAGGATGTCTTGCGTCTCTTGCGGGGAAAAGGACTGTGGCGTACGGGTGATCGGCATCACATCATTCGAGCTGGTGCTTTCCTGAACAGGACGGCGGGATGGGAATGGGGTAATTCCCATCGAAACAGGCGAGGCAGAATCGCTCCGGATCCCCGCCTGCGGCCTGGAGCATGGCCTCTTTGCTGAGATAATGGAGTGCGTCCAACTCGAGAAAACGCCTGATATCCTCAACCGTTTTTTGGGACGCAATGAGCTCCCCGGACGATGAAAAATCGATCCCGTAAAAACAGGGAAAGCGCGTCGGGGGGCAGCTCACGAGCATAGAGATCTCCCGAGCGGCGCTTTCCCGGACGGCCCTCACCCGGGTGCGGCTCGTCGTGCCCCGAATGATGGAATCCTCCACGATCACGACCCGCTTTCCCCGAAGGATATCCCGGACGGGATTGAGTTTCACGCGCACCCCGAAGTTGCGCATGCTCTGGCTTGGTTGGATGAAGGTCCGGCCAACGTAATGGTTTCGGATCATGGCGAGCTCAAAGGGAAGCCCTGTGGCGTGGGCGTATCCGAGGGCCGCATAGTTGCCGGAATCCGGGAAAGGCATGACGAAATCCGCGTCAATGGAGGTCTCGCGGGCGATGGCCGCGCCGAGGGCCTTGCGGAAGCCATAGACGTTCTGGCCGAAGATGGTGCTGTCGGGGCGGGCAAAATAGATGAACTCAAAGATACAGTGTGAAATGCGGCTGGACTTGACGGCCTGAAAAGAACGAAGGCCGTCGGCATCCACGATCACCACCTCGCCGGGCAGGACATCCCGGACGTACTCCGCCTGGACAAGATCCAGGGCGCAGGTCTCGGAGGCAAAGACATAAGACCCGTTCAGCACGCCGATGCAAAGGGGGCGAAAACCGTTAGGATCTCGAAACGCCACGATTTTGTCCTCCGTGGCCATGAGTACGGAGTAAGCGCCCTGAACGGCCCGCATGACATCCGATACTGCATCCTCTATCCCCTTCCGAAAGGAACGGGCGAGTAGGTGGACCATGATCTCACTGTCCATGGTGGTCTGGAATATGGATCCGCCGGACTCGAGACTCTGGCGAAGCTCATGAGCATTGACAAGATTACCGTTGTGGGCAAAGGCAATGGAACACCCGCTGTGGCGCGCGCAGAAGGGCTGGGCGTTCTGGAGAATGGATGACCCTGTGGTGGAATACCGGACGTGTCCGATGGCGAGCTCACCCGTGAGCTCTCTGAGCGAGGATTCGGAAAAGACCTCGCTCACGAGCCCCATGGCCTTTATTGCCTTGAGTGTCTTGCCGTCCGAACTCACGATACCTGCGCTCTCCTGCCCCCGGTGCTGGAGGGCGTAGAGTCCGAAGTAGGTGAGCTTGGCGGCCTCGGGATGGCCGAAGATGCCGAAGACTCCGCACGATTCCCTCGGGCCGCGCTCCACAGGGCAGCTCATGACACCACCTTCCGGGACGGACGGCAATAGTCCTGAAGAGGCAGAACGGTCGGCTCGTGGGTCTTGAGGGCGAGGATCGCCTCCACCGCGGCCCTGGCGCCCGCAATGGTGGTGAAATGGGGAATGTCGTACTCAAGGGCCGTCCTTCGAATGAAATAGGAATCCGACCGGGTCCGCTTCTTGCCGCTTGGCGTATTGATGACCAGATGGACCTCCCGGCTCTTCATCAGGTCTACCACATTCGGCCGCCCTTCGGAGATCTTGTAGACACGCTCGCATTTAACGCCGTTTTCCTGGAGGAATTGGGCGGTGCCCTCGGTTGCGATGATCCGAAAGCCCGCGTCCTCAAGCCGGCGCGCCACAGGAAGGACCGCCGCCTTGTCCCCGGGGCGGATACTCAAAAAAGCGGTCCCGCTCGTGGGAAGATTAAGGCCCGCGGCGAATTGGCTCTTAGCAAAGGCCATGCCGTAGTCCCGGTCGATCCCCATGACCTCGCCCGTTGACTTCATCTCCGGACCGAGGACGATGTCCACGCCTGGAAACCTTCGAAAGGGTAGCACAGATTCCTTCACTGCCACATGGTTCAGGACGACTTCATCGGTGAACCCGAGTTCCACCAGGGTCCTTCCGAGCATCACTTTTGTGGCGATCTTGGCAAGGGGGACCCCGGTGGCCTTGCTCACGAAGGGGACCGTCCGGGAGGCCCTTGGATTCACCTCGAGTACATAGAGCTCCTCGTCCTTGATGGCATACTGGACGTTCATGAGACCCACAACCCCGAGCTCCCGGGCCATGGCCTTTGTGGCCTCGCGGATTCGGGATACGAGCTCCGGGCCGATGGTCCGGGGAGGGATCATGCAGGCCGAGTCCCCGGAGTGTATGCCTGCCTCCTCAATGTGCTCCATGATGCCGCCGATGACCGTGAGCCTCCCGTCCGAGACCGCATCCACGTCCATTTCGACCGCATCCTGAAGGAACTTGTCAAGGAGAATGGGATGGCCATCGGATACGGCCACGGCCTCAGACATGTACGAGACAAGGGCCTCCTCGTCGTAAACGATGCGCATGGCCCGACCTCCGAGGACGTAAGACGGCCTCACAACCACGGGGTAGCCTATCTCTCCGGCCACTGCGATGGCCCCGTCCAGGTCGGTGGCAGTCCCGTTTTCCGGCTGCCGGAGCCCGAGCTTGTGGAGCATGGCCTGAAAACTCTTCCTGTCCTCCGCCTTGTCGATGGACTCGGGACTCGTCCCGAGGATGGGGACCCCGGCCCGGGCCAAGGGGACGGCGAGATTGAGCGGCGTCTGTCCCCCGAACTGGACGATGACACCCATGGGCCGCTCGGTCTCCACGATATGCAGGACGTCCTCCAGGGTCAGGGGCTCGAAATAGAGCCGGTCAGAGGTATCGTAATCCGTCGAGACGGTCTCTGGGTTCGAGTTCACCATGATGCTCTCGTATCCCTCCTCACGCAGGGCGAAAGAGGCGTGGACACAGCAGTAGTCGAACTCGATGCCCTGGCCGATCCGGTTCGGCCCTCCGCCGAGGATCATGACCTTCCTGCGTGTACTGACACGGGCCTCGCTCTCGGTCTCGTACGTGGAGTAATAATACGGGGTATATGCCTCGAACTCAGCAGCACAGGTATCTACGAGCTTGTATACCGGCTTCACCCCGGCCGTCTCCCGCATCTCCCTAACACGGGCCTGGTCCATTCCGGTACACTGGGCGATCTGTACGTCTGAAAAGCCCTCCCGCTTGTAGTGGAAGAGCTTGGCGGCAAGGGTATCCGGGGTCTCTGCCAAGAGGGCCTTTCCCTCCTCAGTGACCTGACGGATCTGGTGCAGAAACCAGGGATCGATCCTGGTGAGGGTCTCAATCTCTTCCATGCCGAAACCCATCCTCAGGGCAAGCGGGATCCAGAAGATCCGCTGGGAATTGGGGACCCTCAGTCGCTGAATGACGGCCTCGCGGTCCGGAAGGACGCCTTGGCGCTCCCATGGGTCACGGCCGTCGAAACCGATGCCGAAGCGGCCGATCTCGAGGGAGCGAAGCCCCTTCTGAAGCGCCTCGCGGAAGTTCCGCCCGATGGCCATGGTCTCTCCGACGCTCTTCATGGAGGTGGTGAGCACGTCATCGGCCTCGGGGAACTTCTCAAAGGTCCACCGTGGGATCTTGACCACGCAGTAGTCGATAGTGGGCTCGAAGGAGGCCATGGTCTCGCGGGTGATGTCGTTCGGGATCTCGTCGAGGGTGTAGCCCACTGCGAGCTTGGCCGCGATCTTCGCGATGGGAAATCCCGTCGCCTTGGATGCAAGCGCAGATGACCGGGAGACCCGAGGATTCATCTCCACCACGACCATCTCGCCTGTGCCCGGATGCACTGCGAACTGGATGTTGGAGCCGCCCGTCTCCACCCCAATCTCCCGGATGATGGCGATCGAGGCATCCCGCATCCGCTGATACTCGCGGTCCGTGAGTGTCTGTGCCGGGGCCACGGTTATGCTGTCACCGGTATGGATGCCCATGGGGTCCAGGTTCTCGATGCTGCAGACGATGACCACATTGTCCTTCACATCCCTCATCACCTCGAGCTCGAACTCCTTCCAGCCGATGACCGACTCCTCGAGCATGACCTCGTGGATCATGCTGAGATCGAGCCCCTGGGCGCAGATGACGTCCAGGTCCTCGGGGTTGTATGCGATCCCGCCTCCTGTACCCCCGAGGGTGAAACTCGGACGGACGATCAGAGGAAAACCGAGCTCAGAGGCAGCCTTACGGGCCTCGTCCATGGTTCGGACAATGGCGCTTTTGGGTATGCGGAGCCCGATGCGGTTCATGGCGTCACGAAAGAGCTCCCGGTCCTCGGCCTTGTGGATCACCGCCCTCGAGGCCCCGATGAGCTCGACGCCGAAGCGCTCAAGTACCCCCGAATCCGCGAGTTTCACTGCGGTGTTGAGGCCAGTCTGGCCTCCGAGGGTGGGAAGGATGACGTCGGGCCGCTCCTTTTCCACGATCCGCGCAACGAACTCCGGGGTGATGGGCTCGACATAGGTACGGTCGGCCGTCTCCGGGTCTGTCATGATGGTCGCGGGATTGGAGTTCACGAGCACCACCTCATAGCCCTCTTCCTTGATGGCCTTGCATGCCTGGGTGCCCGAATAGTCGAACTCGCAGGCCTGTCCGATGACGATGGGGCCGGAGCCGATGATGAGGATCCTTTTTATGTCCGTTCTCTTGGGCATGGGTCAGCTCCCCTCCCCACAGAGGGCATTGGAAGAACGAAAGGCGGCCATCATCTCCGTGAACCTGTCGAAGAGGTACTCTGAATCATGGGGACCTGGGGCATTCTCCGGGTGGTACTGGACGGAGAACGCGGGTGTGCCCAATAGACGGATACCCTCCACCGTGTGGTCGTTGAGATTTATATGGGTGACCTCCACGTCCGGCGGAAGGGTCTTTTCATCCACGGAAAAACCGTGGTTCTGGGAGGTGATCTCGACCTTTCCGGTCTTGAGATCCTGGACCGGCTGGTTGCAGCCGTGGTGACCGAACCCGAGTTTGAAGGTCCGGCCCCCCACGGCCTGCCCAAGGATCTGGTGCCCGAGACAGATGCCGAAAAGGGGACGTTTCCCGAGGAGTTCCCGCGCCGTTCGGACGATGCCAGGAAGGGCCGCCGGGTCCCCGGGACCGTTGGAGAGAAAGACCCCGTCCGGGTCCCGGGCAAGGAGTTCCTGTGCCGGGGTCGAAGATGGGAAAATGAGGCATTCGCACCCTCGCCCGGCAAGGAGACGGAGCTGGTTGTACTTGAGACCGCAGTCGAGAACAGCTACTCGAAAGCGGATGTCGAGTGTGTCCGAAAACCCTTGCGAAGGAACGGGACGGGCATCCCCCGGCCCCCATCGACAGGGGGCCGTGATGCTCACGTCCCTTACAAGATCCCTTCCTACAAGCCCAGGGGCCCGGCGAGCCTTCTCCACGAGGGATGAGGGATTCAGGTCTTCGGTGGACATGGCGGCCTTCATGGCCCCGGCGAGCCTAATGTGCCGCGTGAGTGCCCGGGTGTCCACGCCGTGGATGCCGAGGACCTGATGCCGGATGAGATAGTCTGCGAGACTTTCCGTGGCACGCCAGTTGCTGTAAAAATCCACATAGTCCCGTACCACGAAACCCTCAACGAAGACACGATAGGACTCCGCATCCTCTTCGTTCACTCCGTAGTTGCCGATGAGGGGATAGGTCATGGCAACGATCTGTCCCCGGTATGAGGGGTCAGTCAAGACCTCCTGATAACCGGTCATCCCGGTGTTGAAGACTATTTCTCCCGTGGTCTCACCCGGTCCGGTGAAAGACCATCCTTCGAACACACGCCCGTCTTCCAGGGCGATAAGCGCTTTCATGGGAAGATATGCCTCACGTCAATCAGTCGGGGTGCCGTGGAAACCAGTTACGATACGCAGAAGCTCACCGAGAATAGTATGAAAGGGCCTCGGGCAACAGCCCTTGGATCTTCTTGATCCGCGCCTCATCGGTGGGGTGGGTGGAAAGAAAGGGTGGGGGCTTAGGGCCCTGGGCGCTCCGGGACATACGCTCCCAGAAATCGAGGGCCGCGTGCGGGTCATAGCCTGCCTTGGCCATGAGGATAAGGCCGATCCGGTCCGCCTCGTACTCCTGCTGTCGGCTGTACGGGAGGATGACCCCAATGTTAGCGGCTATTCCATACGCGCTCTGAAATGCCCTGACAGCCGTCGGGGACTGGGAATTCACGGCCGCGACCAGGGCTGTTTCGCCGATCTGGGAAAGAAGGCCAATGCTCATCCGCTCAGCCCCATGGCGGGCGAGCACGTGGGCGATTTCATGACCCACAACCGTGGCAAGCCCGGCCTCGTTTTTGGTGTATTCGAGGATTCCAGTGTAAACAAAGACCTTGCCGCCAGGCAGGGCGAAGGCATTGGCGACCTGGTCGTTTTCGATGAGCACGAACTCCCAGTCGTAATCAGGCCGGTCGGCGGCTGCGGCGATTCGGCTTCCCACCCGCTCAAGCATTTCGGAGGCTGCAGTTCCACGAACCACCTTCTCCTTTTTTACCAGGGACTGGTATGCAGAAAAACCCAGGGACCTTTCCTGATCTTCGCTGATAAGGATGAGCTGGGAGCGACCAGTGTAGGGAGCGCTCGCACATCCGTACATACACAGGACAAAAGAAAGAATGAGAAGTATGGAGCGAACGGGAGACACCTCAGGAATCCCTTTGCCCTCCGATGAACTCTTCTATGTTCCGGCAGGCCACGTGGTCCGGGACCTGTACGGGCGGATGCTTCATGAAATACGCGGACGGGGAGGTGAGCGCCCCGCAGATGCCCCGATCGAGGGCGAGCTTCATGCACCGTATGGAATCAATAGCCACACCGGCCGAATTCGGGGAGTCCTCCACCGAAAGCCGTAGCTCGAGATTCATGGGCACATCCCCGAAAAGCCGTCCCTCCATGCGAATGAAGGCCACCTTGTTGTCCTTCTGCCAAGGAACATAATCACTCGGGCCGATGTGGATGTTCTCCGGGGGAAGGGGCTGGGAAAGGATGGACTGGACCGCCATGGTCTTCGAGAGCTTCTTGGATGCGAGCCGATGACGGTTGAGCATGTTGAGAAAGTCCGTGTTTCCACCGGTGTTCAACTGATAGGTCCGATCGAGACTCACGCCTCTGTTCTTGAAAAGATCCGCAAGTACCCGGTGCGTGATGGTCGCCCCGAGTTGGGACTTGATGTCGTCTCCGATGATGGGAAGTCCCTTGGATGCGAACCGTCCTGCCCAAGCCGGGTCGCTCGCGATGAATACAGGGATGTTGTTGATAAAACCGATCCCTGCCTCGAGGGCGCATTCGGCATAGAACCTGACCGCCTCCTCAGAGCCGACCGGAAGATAGTTGAGGAGCATCTCGGCCCCGGATTCCCGAAGGATCCGCACAACCCCCTTCAAGTCGGGATCGGGCTCGTCCGAGAGGGCAAAGGTCTGATTCTCTGGATAATCAGCCATGTGAGGGGAAAAACCGTCCAGTACCGGCCCCTTTCTCACCTTCACACCCGTCAAAGGGATGTCCTGGCAGAACACCTTAGTGCAGTTGGGTGGGGCAAAAATCGCCTCGGAAACATCCCGACCCACCTTGCGCCTGTCGATGTCAAAGGCCGCAACGATCTGGATATCTCCCGGGGTATAACCGCCAATCTCCCAGTGCATGAGGCCCACGGCCTCTCCGCCGATCACCCCCCGGTAATAATTGACGCCTTGCCAGAGGGAGCTGAAACAATTTCCTATGCCTGCAACCGCAATCCTTATTTTGCCCATGGAAAAAAAAGAGCCTCCTCCTGACCATGAATACATACCCTCCGTGTGGTCACGGTGTCTCCACCTCGTGGGTCTCCTCGTCTATCTCCACCTCGAGCTCGAAAAAACTCGTCCCGCAGTCGTAACATTTGACATCGATGGTCTTTTCGCTACTCAGGGAGACGTAGATCTCGTCACACCCGCACGACGCGCACGGGGCCACCACCGATTCCTTGATGATCTCCTTTATGGACGGACGCACGTTCGGCGGAATGTCCGGATCGTATTCAATTTTCACAATATAACCTCCTGAAAGCCGCCCGAATTCCGGGTGCGGCCACTCACCGCATGTTTGTATAGTATTTCAGGAATAATAACCTTCACACAGGGAGTTGCAAAGGATTTTTGGCCTCTTTATTCACATCGAGAGTAGACATCATCTCATTGACCAGCACATTCATCACATCCATATTGACAAGAAGCCCCGGTCCCGCTAAAAAATATGTGAATAAAAATTCAATTTTGTCCCTTATTTATATTACCCCACCCATCAAGGAGGAACGTCAGGATGAAAAGGATCGCCGCAGTTGTCGCATCGCTCGCTTTCGGATTTGCATCCACCTGTCTCGCAGCGGGAACCGGCCCTGATACCATAGAACTCAAGGGACCGGCCGGCAAGAAGGAGCCCGTGGCCTTCAACCACAAGGCCCACCAGGAAAAGTCCACCTGCGGTGAATGCCATCACGGAAAGGGTCCGGACGGCAAGCAGGTGCCCTACACCGAGGGCCAGGCCATCGAGAAGTGCTCCACCTGTCACGAACTCGGGAAGCCCAGCGACAACATGCACAAGAACTGTATAGGGTGTCACAAGGCCAAGAGCGGACCCACCAAGTGCGCCGAGTGTCATAAGAAGTAACGATCGCATATTCGAAAAACCGCAAAAAGGCCCGTTCCATTTCACTGGAACGGGCCTTTTTGCGTATGGGAATGCCCCCGGATTGGCATCCCGATCAGGCGATCAATCCCCGTGGGGCTTTTTCGTCTCTTTCCCGGACGCCCTGTCCAGTCCCTTGACACCGATGTGGCAGAGTGTGCACTTCCCAGTGGCCTTGTCTAGTACGGCAGTAAAGGCAGTGGACCCGTCATGACAGGCCCCGCAGTAATTTCCCTCTGCAAAGGATTTGTGATTGAACTCTCCGGATTCTTCGGCGCTTCCTGTGGCGTATTCAAAAAGTCCATCATGGCATGTATCGCACTCATAGCCCATGTCCATGTGGGACTGATGGTCGAACACGACGGCCTTCACGGGCCTTGTGAAGACAATGGTCCCGCCGTGTTCCTCTTCCGTCGCACCGACGCCATGAACGAGAAAGGTCGCCCCCACGAGGGCGAGCACCAAGGCCGTGATGAATGTCTTTTTCATGGATTTCCCCCCGGTCCTATCCTTTTGTGTAGAAAACATTCGGTGCTGCACCAGTCTCAGGCCTCAACACCCAGACGACCCGCTCCGGATCGTGCACTAGCTGATAGACCCTGCTTGTCGGATCCGAGAGGTCCCCGAAGATCCGCACATCAGCGGGACATGCCTCGGCGCATGCGGTCGTCGTCATCCCCTTTGAAAGGCGGGAAGCAAAGCAGAAGTCGCACTTGTCGATGGCCCTGATCTCCTCATTGAAATATCGGGCGTTATAAGGACACGCAGCCATGCAGGTCTTGCAGCCGATACACTTCTTGGGATCCATCATGACAATGCCCGTGGTCTTGTCTTTGTAAGTCGCAACCGTCGGACATACCCGGACACAGGGAGGGCGGTTGCACTGATTGCAGAGAACAGGCATGAACTCCCGTTGCCTGGACGCAGGCCCCACTGTGAGCTCCCTCTCGAGGATGGTGGTACGGTATCCATATTCGGGAACATGATTGGTCTTGACGCAGGCCTCCTTGCAAAGTTCGCAGTCGATGCACCGGTCCTGCCGCAAGACCATGCAATAGTGGGGCTTATAGGGATAGTCCTTGAGGCTGATTCCCTCAAGTGCACCGTTGACGGGCCTGGCCGACATCAGGGAAAGCACGGTTCCCCCGGCAAATACACCTGTTACCGCAAGGCCCATTTGCAAAAAACGTCTCCTTTCCTCGGAAGGCAGGGTCTCGAGCCCTTCGCTCTCCATCTTCTCGAATCTTTCAAGATCCTCGATCTTCATTCCTGATCCTCCATGATATATATAGGGAAGCGTGAAAAACGTTCCTTGCGCCCAGTAGCAGAGCTGTCCATCGGTCAATAATTCCACATACAGGGAGCATGTTGCATTTTGTTGCATCCTCGCGCCTATCCATCGGACGAAATCCCCTGTTTTTCTAAGGAGCTATCCCTGGATGACATGCGCGGCATGAAGAGGTTTCAACTTTTTTCACAAATGGAGTCCAAACTTAATGCACTACAAAAGTGTGTCAAGTAACCGCGATCACATTTGTCGCATTTCCCTCTCCCGACCGGCGTCCTGGGGCGGAAAATGACGGCTGGCATTCTTTTTACGCTCATGGCCCTTCTTTTCGTGATGCCCTTGCCTCCCGGTCTTTCATTCGGCGCGGAATCTCCGGACAGGGTGAAGATCTTTGTGAGCGTCCCCCCCCAGGCGTACTTTGTGGAACGGATCGGAGGGGAAAGGGTGAATGTCACCGTCCTCCTTGCGCCTGGAGCAAATCCCGCCACTTTCTCCCCTTCTCCCCAGCAGATGGCGGAACTTGCCCGTGCAGACCTCTTTTTCCGGACCGGCGTCCCCTTTGAAAACGTCCTCTTGCCCAAGATCGCGTCCGCCATGCCCGGTCTTCGAGTGGTGGACACACGGCAGGGAATCGAACTCCGCCATCTGGATGAGCACGACCATCACGATGGCTCGCCCGGGGACAGAGATCGCCATCTCCCAGGCGAACTCGACCCCCATGTCTGGATGAGCCCGACTCTTGTCAAGGAGCAGGCTAGGACCATCCGTGACGCCCTCACGCGGATCGATCCCTCCGGGAAGGACGCGTACGAGACAGGCTTCAATGCCTTTTCAAAGGACCTTGACCGGCTGCACGAGCGCCTAACCAAGCTGCTCGCCCCCCTCACAGGAAGGGAATTCTTCGTGTATCACCCAGCGTTCGGATATTTCGCAGAGACGTACGGATTGAAACAGGTCCCGGTGGAGTTCGAAGGGAAGGAACCGAGTCCACGGCATATTGCTGACCTCGTCCGAAGGGCCAGGGAACAGGGCGTGCGGGTGATCTTCGTCCAACCTCAGTTCTCACCCAAGGCCGCGCAGGCCATTGCCAGGGCCATTGGAGGCGCTGTCGTCCCCCTCGACCCTCTTGCAAAAGACTACATCGCGAACATGGAGGCCATTGCCCATGCCCTCCTCCGATCCCTTCTCCAAAACGGTTCCGAAAGATAAGGAATCCGACTTGCCCACCCGCCTCCGGCTGGGCACCCGCTACGCACTTACGACCGGCGGGATCGTCCTTGCCTTTTTCCTCTGCCTTGCACTCCTTTCTTACGTCTATCTCAGGCAAAAGGCCATCGAAGAGACCCGTGCCAAGGCCCTTGTCGTCTTCGCCATCACGGACGGGATCGGGGCCTACGTCACGGAGACGCTCCGCCCCCGGATGTTCGACCTCCTGAATCTTCTTCCGGCCGAGGGAAGATTCGTCGCTGAAGCCATGTCCACCACACGCATCAAGCATGGCATAATGGACCATCTGACTGGAGAACATCCGGAATTCACTTACAGACGCGTATCCGTCCATCCGAGAAACCCCCAAAACCGGGCCGACGACTTCCACAAAGGCATGTTCCAGTTCTTTTCCAAATCCCCGCAACGGATCTCCTGGCAGGGAATAAGGGAAATCCGCGGAGAAAAATACTACTTCATCCTCAAACCCATCTTCGCACGGGAAGAGTGCCTCAGGTGTCACGGCGAGCCCAAGGACGCCCCAGCCGGACTCATCGACCAGTACGGATCAGAGGCCGGATTCGGCCACAAGACCGGGGAACTCATGGGGATCGAATCCATTTCCTTTTCCCTGCACCCCGCATTCTCCGCCATCAACCAGGCCACCCTCAACATCCTCGCTGTCGGATCCATCCTCACGGCCATCCTTTTCCTCGCCATCGAGGGTTCATTCCTCCGCCTCGTGAGCCAGCCCCTGAGATCCCTCTCACGGTCGTTCATAGCCATTGCACAGGGGGACAAACCCCTTCGCCGCGGGGTGGATATCTCAACCCCTGACGAGATCGGAGAACTCGCCGAATCCTTCAATCTCCTTGCCTCCCGGCTCGCCGACGCCCAGGATTCCCTGAAGTACAACGCAGGGCTCCTTCAGTCAGTTCTGAACGGTATCACCGACCCCATCGCCCTCGTCAACCGTGACTGTTCCCTTTCTGTGATCAACCATGCCTACCAGGAGTGGATCGGAAGGGGATCACCAGCAGTCCTCGGAGGCCCATGCCATCCCGCCCACGAAGACGGGACCCTGTGTCCCGCCTGCCTCTTGGAAGAGGTCTTCGTGAAAGGAAAGGCCTTATCACAAGAGTGGAGAGGCACTGACGGACGATACTATGAGACCCGCCTCTATCCGGTCCGGGATGAAACCGGTGCCGTCTCCCAGGTTGTTCACTCCCTCCGTGACACCACCACGGAAAGGGACGCGGAGGAGCGCATGCACAACGCGGAAAAACTCGCATCAATCGGCCAGCTCTCGGCTGGGATCGCCCATGAGATCAACAATCCCCTGGGGGTTATCCACTGTTACACGCGGCTCCTCAAGCGGTCACTCGCCAGGGATGGAAACGCCCTTTCCGACCTCGCTGTCATCGAGAAACACATCCAGTCCTGCAAACAGATCGTGGATGGCCTCCTCTCTTTTGCCCGGAGGGAAAAAACGGAAAAGCGGGAAACGGACCTTAATGCCCTGGCCCTCGAGGTCCTCGCCATGGTAAAAAAACAGCTCGAAAAGACCGGAATCTCCATTGAGACCAGGCTAGACCCGGGGCTCCCCCGGCTCATACTCGACGAGGGAAAGATGAAACAGGTCCTTTTGAATCTCCTGCTGAACGCCGCCCAGGCCATGCCTGAAGGCGGCGTGGTCAGCATCCAAACGGCGTGGGATTCTGCCTCATCACGGGTGGAGCTGAAAGTGGAGGACTCGGGGATAGGTATCCCGGAGGAACACATCCACCGCATCTTCGACCCTTTCTTCACGACCAAGAGACCCGGCGAGGGGACTGGGCTCGGTCTTTCGGTCTCATTTGGGATAGTTAAAGAGCACAGCGGGGATATCGCCGTAAGGTCCAGTCCGGGCAAGGGAAGCCTCTTTACCGTCTCCCTGCCCGTTAACTGACGCCATGCCTGAGCCGGAAACCCGGACACTCCTCGTCGTGGACGACGAGAAAGACCTCCTCGTTGGCCTCAAACGTCTCATCGAACCCGAGATGGACGGCATAACGATCCTGACGGCCTCCTCCGCTAAAGAGGCCCTCTCGATCCTCTCTGCAACGGCTGTGGATGCGGTCCTTTCAGACATCCTCATGCCGGAGATGGACGGTATCGAGTTCCTCAAAAGGATCCGAGACTCCCACCCCGAGATCCAGGTTATCCTCATGACAGCCTTCGGGACCATCGATCTTGCCGTTGAGGCCCTGAAGCTCGGGGCCTACGACTTTATCACCAAGCCATTGGACGAGGAGCGCCTCCTCCACACGATCAGGCGGTGTCTCGAACTCTCGCACCTCTCCCGTAGGGCCGCTTCCCTTGAGAAACGGCTTCAGGAAAGAGAGGATATGGCCCGGTTCGTGGGCTCAAGTCCTGCACTTTCCAAGGCGCTCTCCACTATCCGTCTTGTCGCCAAGACGGACGTAACCGTTCTCATCACGGGTGAGAGCGGAACGGGAAAGGAACTCGCCGCGCGCACCATCCACGACCTGAGCGACCGGAGCCGCCGGGAGTTCATCGCCGTGAACTGTCCGGCCATCCCGGAAAGCATCCTTGAGAGCGAGCTTTTCGGCTACCGGAAAGGGGCCTTCACCCAGGCCACCCAGGACAAGAAAGGCCTCTTCGATGCCGCACATGAAGGAACTATCCTTCTCGACGAGATCGGAGATCTCCCCCTTGCCCTGCAGACGAAGCTCCTCCGCGTCCTCCAAGAAAAGGAGTATATACCCCTTGGTGACACAAGGCCCCGCAAGGTGGATGTGAGGATCATCGCCTCCACGAATCAGGACCTCTGGAAGAAAATGAGAGACGGGACCTTCCGCGATGACCTCTATTATCGCCTGAACGTCGTCTCCATAAGGATGCCACCCCTGCGGGAGATGCGGGAGGATATCCCGGCCCTCGCCCTCTTCTTCCTCGAAAAGGCCGTCACTGACCTGGGCCTACCCCCAAAGACCCTTTCCCCCGCCTCTCTCCGGTGCATCTCCGACGCACCATGGAAGGGAAATGTCCGAGAGCTTGCAAACGTCGTGAAGAAAGCGGCCATTCTCTCTCCTGGACCGACAATCGAGCCCGAGGACCTCGCCATCGAGTGCCCTGGAGGGCCATGCGCATCGAGGGACCTGGACGCCCTCACAGCCCTCCGCTACCCAGAGGCGAAGGCGCTGGTTCTCGAGGACTTCACCACCCGGTATCTCACGACGATTCTCGAAAGGACAGAAGGAAACGTCACCCAGGCTGCAAGAGAGAGCGGGATCGAACGCCAGGCCTTTCAGCAGCTCATGCGGAAATACGGGATCCGTTCGGAAGCATTTCGGAAGTAGCCCGTCCCCTCTCCAGGCAGCAATAAATACATTGCACTGCAAGAGAATTCTTGCAGTAGTACAGCATCCCTTTCACGTCTTTCTTCGCCCTGCCATTTTTTATACAATTAAAACAGTAAATTATCTCAAGAGCACGAACAAACACCCATGGAATACTCCTTGCTATATCAAGCTCAGAGCCCTTTGCAGGAAGAAGAGGACTCCTGAGCCGGATCGCAAGAGGCACACACGAACGGATGAGACACAAATCTTTCAGGAAAGGAGGCTTCCATGGCAGAAAGGTACGACGAAGAAAAACTGGCTGAAGGCCGATGCTACAGCCCGGAGACGTGCGCCATACCCGAGGAGAAGAAGGGCTGGATCAGCGAGGACTGGCTCTCCCTCGTGCTCGGACTCTTCATCTTTCTCCTCTCCCTCGGGGTGTTCAAGGGGGTGGACATCCTCGGATGGGGTGCGAATACCGGGGTGTGGATAGAGGCCGCGAAATCCACGAAGCCCATATCCGAACACTATCAGACCGTAAAGGGCGAGATCACCAAGATCGACGGCAAGAAGATCACCATAAAGAAATCTGATGGCAAGGAAGTGACACTCGAGGTCAGGGAGGACACCTCAGCCCTTCAGGTCGGCCAGAAATACGAGCGCAAGGGCCTCTCCGGATCGGCCTCCGTGATCCTCACCTACGTCGCCATGCTCCTGCTCATGGGGTTAGGCGCCATGGCCCTCGGAGCTAACATCAGAAAATTCGCCATCGGATTCACCATCGTCTTCTGGATCAGCTACCTCTGCTGGTTCCTCGGTCATTTCGCCTATCTCGCAGCAACGAAGAACGACCTCGCCAAGTTCAACATCCCTTGGTCCCTGAGCATGACAGGGGAGTTCGGCTTCATCATCGCCCTCGTAGCCGGGCTCGTAGTGGGGAACTTTTTCCCAAGGCTCGCGGAGCTCATGAAGGAGGCGGCCCGGCCCGAGCTCTATATCAAGACCGCCATAGTCATCATGGGGGCAGGGCTCGGAGTAAAGGCCGCCCAATCCTTCGGGCTCGCAACGAACATCATGTTCCGGGGCTTCTGTGCCATAGTCGAGGCTTATCTCATCTACTGGGCCGTGGTTTATTGGGTCTCCCGGAGATATTTCAAATTCAGCAGGGAGTGGTCGGCGCCGCTTGCCTCAGGTATCTCCATCTGCGGCGTCTCTGCCGCCATAGCTACCGGAGGCGCCATCCGCGCCCGTCCGGTGGTCCCCATCATGGTGTCCTCACTCGTGGTCATCTTCGTCGCGGTCGAGATGATAGTCCTCCCCTTCGTCGCCAAGGTATTCTTATGGCAGGAACCCCTGGTCGCAGGGGCGTGGATGGGCCTGGCGGTGAAATCCGACGGAGGGGCCATCGCGAGCGGAGCCATCACCGACTCCCTCATCCGGGCACAGGCCATGGACATGGAGGGAGTGAACTACGCCGAAGGCTGGATCACCATGACCGCAACCACGGTCAAGATGTTCATCGACATCTTCATCGGGGTCTGGGCCTTCATCCTCGCATACATTTGGTGTGCGAAGATCGAGTGCAAGCCAGGCCAGAAGGTGAGCGCCCTCGAGATCTGGAACCGTTTTCCCAAATTCGTGCTGGGATACGTCGCGACCTTCTTAATCCTCCTCGTCATCTGCTGGCCTGCGGCCAAGGCGGTTGGGCCGGCGCAGAAGGAGCTGGATGAGCTCAAGGTCCAGGTGGCGAGCCTCGAAAAGAAGATCGCGACCGTGGCGCCTGATACACGGATCTCCCTTGAGACAACGCTTGCCGATGCCAAGGCCCGGGAAAAGGCACTCAAGGATCAGATCAAGGAACCCCAAAAGACCCTCAAGACAGCCAAGGCGGCGACCTCAGAGGGAGATGTCTTCCGCAAGCTCTTCTTCCTCCTCTGCTTCTTCACCATCGGTGTCGTCTCGAACTTCAAGAAACTCATGGAGGAAGGGATCGGAAAGCTCGCTGCCGTCTACGGGGTCTGTCTCTTCGGATTCATCATATGGGTCGGGCTCTTCATCTCATGGCTCTTCTTCCACGGGGTGAAGCCGCCCGTCATCACAGGCTGATATGGAGGTAAACCAATGGCCGCGCAACCGAAACTCGCTGACGAAATAAAGAAGATGGAATACGAGCCCATCCTGCCGGCGGAAAAACAACTCGTCCTCTGGAGTCTGGGGCTCGGGACAGGTCTTCTCTTCCTTCTCTATTGGCTCAGCCAGGTCCTCTTCCCAGGCGGACACTGATCCATGCCCTTCCTCTTACTCCTTCTCAAGCGCCTGCCTCCTCACCTGGAGGCAGGCGCACCCCTTTCCTCCTTCAGGGCACGAAGGGCCTCCTCGTAATCCGCAAGCCTCTTCTGCCAGACCGCGAGGGCCTCGATCTCCTCGTACCAGGCCTTCCCTTCGCGGAAATCCAGGGAAAGGTCTCCGGCCAAGACCCTGCTCTTGAACTCCGCAGACGTGATGCCGGATTGGATCTCGAACGCCTCAAGATTCTTTTTGATACGGGCGACGATATTGCGGCACACGGTCACCTCGCGGGAAATGGAGATCTCGTATTCGTCCGTATGCATCATTTTCCTTCCCTTATCAAACCACTACGGTCCAACGCTTGAGGCACGTTTGGCATACAGGGGGCGGGGAATCCGTATTGACGGCCTTCCGAAAGGAACGATACCCAACCTTTCGCCAGATGTCCTCTACGCTCTCCGCGTGGACATCTCCGAACACAACCCTTTCAATCGGGACCTCTTTCCCATAAAAAATGCGCAGGCAACCCTTGGAAACAGGAAGCCCAAGCATAACGCATGGAAAGACCGATCCATCAAACCCAACCACAAGGGACCGCCCCACATTTTCCATGCAAGTCCCGGATGAACCCGGAGCCTGGAGGTGAAACTGGAAGGTGATGCCCTGGGATGCGGAGCGCGCCGCCACATCTTCCGCCTTTTCCAGAAGAGCTGACCACTCCCGCTCGTCCCTGGCGAGAACGGCCTCCTCTTCGAGGACCCGAGACGGGACAAGGGAAAGGGAACTCACCACCACCTCGTCCGCTCCGATCCCTGCGAAAAAATCCGGAAAATCATCGAGGAAGCCGAGCCCAGAGCGCAGTAGGAGATAGGCCACATGGATTCTCGGCCTGCCGTATCCTCGTATTGACCTAATTTCCCTCAAATGATCTACTGCAGCGAGGACATCCCGGATACGCGTTCCCACGCGGATGCGGTCGTTCGTTTCATCGATCCCTGCAAGAGAAAACGAGACGAGATCGATACCGCCCGAAACCAAGGCCTCGGCCTCTTTTCTCCCGATGAGCATCCCGTTCGTAGTGGTCCCGACCCCGCAGCCCGCCCCCTTCACCTCGCGGAGGATCTCGAAAAAACGCGGGTGGCACAAAGGCTCACCCCATCCCTGGAGATGAACGTATCGCGCACGCCTTAAGGAGGGGATGAGCCTTCTTACAACCTCCAGATCCATGTGCCCCGACCGCCAGCATTCATGATAGACCGTCCTCGGGCAATACCGGCAGAAGGCGGTACAGCACGAGGTGATCTCGAGCTGTATCCAATCATACCGGAAAGACCACTGGATCATGTGAACAGCGAGGCCCGGACATCAGGGCGCACGATCCTCCATTGGCAGCAGGAGAAACGACCCTGGGAACGGAAAAGAATTTCCTTTCCAGGAAAATGATTTCCTGCGCCTGCCGAATCGGCATTTAAAGGCCCATGAAAATGGCTAAAGAGAGGCATCTTACAGCTTTTCCCCTGGCACAGGAATCGCATTCTAAAATCTTTTTAAAAAAGGAGAAACAGAAACGACCATGCCCCCCACTGCATTGACGGGCAGTATACCAAAAATCTCAGGCTCCTCGACGTTTTGTGTGG
>DIFG01000057.1 GCA_002419025.1 Deltaproteobacteria bacterium UBA5754
CACACAAAATGACGAAGAACCAGATATGTATTCAACTTTGTGATTTTTCATAAATAAATAATAAGCCGACGTTGGGGTGTTTTTGGAATGAGAGGGCCTGTTGGCAGACAGGGCGCCGCTGGCAGATCCGCCCCCATAGACGGGAGCTATTTGTCCTGTATGCCGTGACAGGCAGACGCAAGGAACAAATATGCAGGCCCTTGGACCACGGATTCAGGGTCCTTTCAAGGAACCTCGAAAGAGGTCTTGTTGTTCGATGGATCGGCGGATTCTTCAGAATTTTCGGTCTCGTCGATCTCTCTGAGGAGTTTGTCTTCCGGTCCCAGGAGTTTTTTTGCCATTTCCCTGTGGTATATCGCTGTCTTTTTGTCCCCTTCCTCCTGGTAATGCTGGTAGAGGTAATAATGGGTGCGGCCCTTGTCTCCAAGGGAGGAATACGCACGGCCGATCAGGAGAGAGATCCCGCCCGGATCCGGCCATGAGGACTCGATGGACTGGAGGAGGGGCAAGGCCTTTCGGGCTTCGCCGAGTTCAAGAAGGCCGGAAGCGAGGTAGTAACTGCAGGCGGGGTCGTTTGGCAGACGGCGGGATGCCTCTTCCAGGGTGCGGACTGCCTCGGGATATCTCCCCGCGCTCAGGTGGATCCTGCCCAGATCCACGAGAAATTCCGGATCGTTCGGTCTTTCCCGAATGAGCTCCTCCATGATTTTTTGGGATTGGTTCAGTTCCCGTGCCTTGTGGAGGGCGAGGGCAAGCCCATAGCGGGAAAAGAGATCCTGTGGATGTTCCGCGACACGTTGCCTGAAGGTCCGGACGAGGACGGATGGGCGTCCGGTGGCGATGGCCGTCTTCACCTTTACCCTCTGGAAGCGGAATGAGCCTGTGTCGTTTTTTTCTTGGCAGTTCGAGGTCGCCAGGATGTCTTCCAGATAGGTGATCCGCTCACTCGAAGCAGGGTGGGTGGAGAGGTAACTTGGGATCGTGTCCGAACCGATCCATCGGCTTTGCTGGATCTTGCGCATCACGGATATGAGGCCCTGTGGATGGTATCCGGCCTTGCATATCCATTGACAGGCGCGCCTGTCCGCTTCTTCCTCGTCGATCCTGCTGTATTTGAGGGCGAAGGACATGTTGAGAGCGCCTGTCGTTGCAAGCACGGCAGAGCCGGCGTTTCCGCCTCCGAGAAAGAGTCCGGCGACCGCCACGGCAGCGCTTGCCATGTTGACCTTCTGCATGGCATCCATGCGCCGCGCGATGTGGCGGCCTTGAATGTGTCCGATTTCATGGGCGAGGACACATACGAGATCGTTTTCCGAGTCTATGGCGTCGATCAGTCCGCTGTGAACGAAAATAAGGCCTCCAGGCATAGCGAAGGCGTTGATTCCGGGGTCTCGGATGACGAAGAACTGGTAATCGAAATATTTTCCTTCCACTTGCTCCAAAACTTTCCGCCCGAGTTCCGAGACGTATTCCGTGATCTCGGGATCCTTGATGATGTTGACCTGTTCGTTGACCATGTGGAGGAGTTTTTTGCCGAGCTTTCTCTCCTCTTCAACGGACATTGCCGCAAGTGCGGCATGGGAGAGGATGGAAAAAAGGAGAAAAAAGGCAAAAAGGATGCGAGCGGTCCTTTTCATGACACAGGGTCTCATCGCCGGGGGGAGTTGCGCCGGGCCTTTTTCCACGCGGGTTCCCCACCGGTTCTTGCGCGGAGTTTTCCGGGACGGCCTTCCATGACCGGGCCTGCCACCTCGAGATGGGCCGGATCCAGTGTGAATCCTCCGGGTAGCCCTGCGGATTTTTGAGAGGGGGCGGACCGGGCCTCCTGGGCCTTGGGTGTGCGGCGGCGCACAGGAGGAAGTTTGATCCACCTGGGATCCACCCTCTCGACAAGAAAGAGGCTCTCGCCGTAGGCGTAAAAACGGAGTCCGGACCGGGCCGCATGGTCCGCCATGATCTCGGCGAGCACCGGTTCACGGTCCTTGCGCCTTCCCATCCTTCGGGCTAGATCCGCCGAGCGGGCAAGCACGACCCAGGCCCTGTCCGGTGCCGGGGAGAGTCCGTGAAGGGCTGTGTTTTCCATGGCCCGATGGCGGATTGGGGCATAAAGACGGTGCGGAGGCGGGGATTCCTCGTAGGTGAGTACGGCGGCATGGACCGGTGACATCATCGAGAGCTGCGCGTGGTCGTTCTCAAAATGAAAAAAACCGGAGGTATCGTAGAGAAAAAATTGCCGAAGACGATCCGGAGTGATCCAGGAAAACCCTTCTTCTTCCCGAATCGCCGCATAAAGATCCCTAATGGACGCCCTTCCCTTTTCATCCAAAACGATCCCATATGCATCCGGGGTGGAACCGAGGATGGCGAAGAGGAGATAGCCCAGGGCTTTGGTGGAGGTTTTGACTGGCATGAGATCGCAAGCAGGTGGCTTGAAAACAAATATAAGTACGAAATCATATCAGAAAAGGGGAGGGGAGGCTACCGGAGGGAAGGCCATGCGCCATTCCTTTGAGGAAGGGGATTTGTTCCCTGGGCAACGGATCCCGACCTTTCGAGGGCCTGGAAGAGCACGGGGTTGTCACGCATGAAACCATTAAGACCCCGCTGGAAGGCCTTTTCCACGTCCGTTTCACGGATTTCAAGGAACTTCGCGATCCTTTCCCGATCCTTGGCAGCGAGACGTCGTGTGGGTGAGCCTACCGCCATGTTCACGGCAATGGCCGTTCCGATGGTGCGCCTGTCTTGCCTGGGCATGTCATCGAGTCTTTCAGGTCCGAGGGACGTGCATCTTTGTATTGGAGAAGGGAGGTTCCATATCCTGGCCACATTTTTGCCGAGTTCGAAAGGCTTCCACCCCGTCAGGAGCCTCGCTATCTTGTCTCTCTTTCGAACCTTGGTCGCAGGAATCCGTAAGAGGATTCTGGCCGCATCGGGTTTCACTGTGGAAATGAGGGCCTCCCCCAGGCGATAGAGCATGGCGCACAGGACAAGATGATCCCCCTCGATCTCTGCACAATGGGAGAGCTCCCTGCATATGGAGGCGCAGCATTGGGAATGTCCCAAGATGGCAAGAAAGGGCGTGGCATGCCTTAGGCTTGATCGCGGGGAAAGAAGAGGGATCTGGCTGAGCAGGGCCACGAGCTGGTCAAGACCGATGCAGACGACCGCATGCCGTACGGAGGTTATGGCGGTCTGTTGTCCCCGACTGGCGAAATATGAGGTGCCGACAAGTCGAAGGACGTGGGTGGTCATGGCGAAATCAAGGAGAATGGCGCCTGCTATGGATTCCGCCCCTGATGCCGTATTTCCGCATAGGGCGAGGGCCGTGCGCACATGCCGGGGAACCGCCGGAAACCAGGCGTGCATAGCTTTGCTATGGATTTTTTCCCTGTTTGTCATGGAAGTTCCTTATGCTAAAATAACTATCGGCTTTGATTGAAAGATGCTCGAGTTTTTGTGTGTGTTAAGGTGGCCTGAATCCCTGAGCCGGTGTTCGGGCTCTGTGCCTTCTGTGGTCACATAAGGATTTGATGGCCTCGTAAAAAGCACCGGCCTCGTCATGCCGGACTTGATCCG
>DIFG01000004.1:0-260 GCA_002419025.1 Deltaproteobacteria bacterium UBA5754
GAAATGACGAAGAGCCCTTTTTTCATGCTAAAAGAATCTGATCTCTCCTACTATATGCGGAATCCATAGTCCAAGACCAGGTCATCGTACACCCAGCCTGGCGGCGGTCTCGTCCATACTGAACGCCTTATGGCTCCCAAAATCCAGAGCGAAAACGGCATTGTTGACGGAAGAGAGCACGATCCGCACAGTTTCCAAACAAAAATAAAAAGGGCTACGGTTTTTAACCCGTAACCCTTTGATTTTATTGGTGGGCCGTC
>DIFG01000004.1:279-3326 GCA_002419025.1 Deltaproteobacteria bacterium UBA5754
GCTCTACCAACTGAGCTAACGGCCCCGATGAACATGGCCTAATTACTCATACAGCCGAGCCTTGTCAAGACATGTTAGCCTCAATCGCGGCCTCAACCGCATCTCCGAGACGGCCGACCCGAGAGATCCTGACGCCTTCCGGGAACGAGATTTTTTCCGATCCAGCAAGAGGAATAACGGCATGGGCAATGCCAATGCGGGCGAGTTCGGCAAGCCTCCGGTCAGACCGGGTGACGCCCCTTATCTCTCCGGTGAGGCCGACTTCGCCAAAGGCGGCCGCGCCGGCTCCGACAGCGATGCCACGCAGACTGGAGACCATGGCAAGTAGGATTGCGAGATCCGCCGCTGGCTCAGAGACCTTCACCCCACCCACCACGTTTACGAAGATGTCGCGATCTGAAAGAAAGATCCCGAGATGGCGCTCCGCAACCGCCGCGAGCATGGCTATGCGGGATGAATCCAGCCCGGTTGTGGTGCGCCTGGGCATGGCGAGATGAGAGGGACTGACAAGGGCCTGAATCTCGAGAATCAGGGGGCGGGTGCCCTCCATGCAGGGGCATAGGACAGAACCCGGCACGTCCCGGGATCCCAAGTGGATGAAGACCTCCGAGGGATTGACGATCTCCCGAAGTCCTGAACCGGTCATCTCGAAGATCCCGATCTCGTGCGTGGGGCCGAATCGGTTCTTGACCGCCCGGACGATTCGAAATCCCTGGGCGCGTTCGCCCTCAAAGAAAAGGACCGTGTCCACGATGTGTTCGAGGACCCGAGGCCCGGCAAGGCTCCCGTCCTTGGTGACGTGCCCGACAAGAAAGACGGGCATGCCCATGGGCTTTGCGAGGCGGACGAGGCGTTCGGCCGTCTCCCTGACCTGGGTGACGCTTCCGGGAGAGGCGGGCAGATCCCGGTGGATCAGGGTCTGGACCGAATCCACGGCAAGTATCTCAGGGGCGGATTCCTTCACATATGCCTCGATGAGATCGATGTCGATCTCGCTTGCCACTAGGAGGCGCCCCGGAATGTCGCCGAGGCGCTCGGCCCGCATGCGGATCTGGGCGATTGACTCCTCACCGCTTACGTACAGAACCTTTTTCCCTGATGATGCAAGGAGAAGCAGGATCTGAAGCAGCAGGGTGGACTTGCCGATTCCGGGCTCGCCTCCCAGAAGGACGACTCCTCCCGGAACGATCCCGCCACCGAGGACCCTGTCCATTTCCGCCATTCCGGACCTGACGCGCCCTTCACCCACCGAAATCGAAGGCGCATCCGTGAGAGAGACAGGCGGAGAGCCCGCTCCCGCGAGCCCCTTTCGATGCCTGGATCCGGGCTTGGAGACCGTCTCTTCGACAAATGAGTGCCAAGCCCCGCACCCAGGGCACTTTCCCATCCATTTTCCCTCCGTATGCCCGCATTCCCGACATACAAAGATCGTTTTAGCCCCTGGCATCGCCTTCCTCCGATGTCTGGGCATACCCCTCCCCGATAGGGATCTCCACTCGTATCTCCACCCCCCCCTCCTTCTTGTCCATTACGGTGATCTCTCCACCCATGACGTCCACGAGCCGTTTGACAATGGCAAGCCCCAGGCCGGTCCCCCGGGTCTTGGTCGTGACAAAGGGCTCGAAGAGACGGGCCTTTACCTTATCGGGAAAACCGGGACCGTTGTCTCCGACAACCAGGATGATCCGATCCCCTTCCCTTCCAACACGGCAGGAGACGCGGCCGTCAGGGATCCCGGAGACGGCGTCCAAGGCGTTCTGTATAAGGTTTCGTGCGATCTGGAGAAATTTCTCCTTGTCGAGCAAGACGTTACCTGAGTCCGGCTCCACGTGGACGGACACGCTTACGGGATCCTGGGCGATCCTTTCCAGTTCCCTTTCAAGGGCCTCCAGCCGAATCTCGGTGGGCGAAGATGACAAGGGCCGCGCATAAGAGAGTAAGTCCTCGGTAAGGGCTTCAAGGCGCCTGGATTCGTCCACGATGATGGATAAATCCTCTCGTAGGAGTTGATCCTTGGCACCTGCCAGGTGGAGCTGGGCGAGCCCCTTGATGCTGCTGAGTGGATTGCGGATCTCATGGGCGAGGACCGCGGCCATCTTTCCGAGGGAGGCCAGACGCTCTGACTCGAGGAGACGCAGGCGCAGGTTCTCGTTCTTCTTCCAGGATGCGAGAAGAAAGGCCGTAAGTATCCAGAGAAAGGCAAGAGACGAACAGACGAGGACGAGCTGGACGTTCGCCTTTCTCATGACCTCACGGGCTGGCCATGGGTGAAGGGCTACGCGCAGGGAATACACCCCCCCTGCACTTTTCGGGGGATGGAGACGAAGAGGGAAGTCCAGGATGAAGACCTCTTCCCCGGTCGCGAGCTTTTCAAAGGAGGACAAGGGGGCCTCTTTTTCGAACACACGCATGACGCTTTCGTCAGGGCATTTCCGACCGACAAGCTGGGGATTCGAATGGAGGACCACGTCTCTCTCCGGTGTGTAAAGGGCGATGAAGGCAATGTCCCGAAGGCGGTTTTTTTTCAGAAAGTCCAGGAAAAAATCCGGGTTGAGGCCGATCTTTTCCAGACTGAGCCCTAAATTTACGGCGATGTCTACCGCCCGGCTCTCAAGGAGATTCCGTGACCCTTCGAGGGATATTCTGTAGGTCCCTGCTGCGCTCATGATGGCCACCACGGAAAAAAGGACGAGCATGACAGATGTCAAAAGGGGGAAAAGGATCTCTTTTGTAGATTCGCCATGCTTCATATCAGACCCCTTGTATCATGACACGAAACAGATGTCTGACAAGACAGTCCGGCAGTTCGCCTGAATCCGTCAGCCGATGGCGTATGTCCATTGGCGCTATATTCCACTAATTCATGGCGCACAACACATGGCACTATGGCACGTCGTCTGGTAAATGAGGACTGATGCTCTCACGGATTCAGCGCTGTAATAGGCCCGGTGATATGCGTCCTGAATGTAATTGGCGAAGTATATATAAATCAATCGGTTAGGTGTATCATATTGAGAGGTTTTCTGGCTCTTCGTCATTTCGTGTGG
>DIFG01000056.1 GCA_002419025.1 Deltaproteobacteria bacterium UBA5754
CTCGGTTGTTTTTGCCTGCCGTTTTTTCAGTGCGATCATCGTGTGAATGCGTTTCTAACTCTCCGTGTCTCTCCCGCAGGGCCGCCCCGGTTAGCGACGTTTGGGTTGCGCCGTAAATTAATTGGCGCCTTCGGCAGGGATGAGACATCCGTTTGACTCGTCATCCTATCACCTTTTGAACATCCGCTTCGACGTACGACGTCATACGGACAAGGAGAATCTACATGTCTTTTGAAAAGTTCCATCTCGCTTCACCCATTCTGCATGGTCTGGAGGCATGCGGCTTCGCCCTGCCTACGGACATACAAAACTCGGTCATACCCCCTGCCACGGAGGGAAGGGATGTCGCTGCGTCCGCCCACACCGGCACGGGTAAAACTGCGGCCTTTGTGGTCCCTCTCCTACAACGACTCGCCACGACCCGTCAAAATCAAAAATCAGGATGCCCTCGGGCGTTGATCCTTACCCCGACACGGGAACTTGCCCAGCAGGTGACGGAACAGGTCCGTCTCCTGGGCCGTTTCTGCCGTGTGGACGCAGGCGCCATAGTTGGTGGTGAACCCTATGGGCCACAGATTCGAATGCTCAGGAGAAATATCGACATAATCGTCGCCACACCGGGCAGGCTGATTGACCATATGGAACGTAAAAACATCGACCTCTCCGGAATCGGCGTCCTCGTCCTCGATGAGGCGGACCGCATGCTGGATATGGGCTTCCTGGATGCGGTCACAGAAATCGCATCCGCCATACCTGCTGATCGCCAGTCCCTCCTCTTTTCCGCCACACTTGAAGGCAAGGTGGAGCTCGTGGCCCGCCGAATCCTCCGGGATCCTCTCTTTGTGCAGCTTACAACGAACCATGACACGCATTCATCCATAACACAGAAGGTCTTTCATGCAGACAGTTTCATGCACAAAAACAGCCTGCTCACCCATCTTCTTCAAAACGCGGACATAGAGAAGGTCATCATTTTCACATCAACGAAACGGGGGGCGGAAAAGCTGGCAAAAAATCTCACCGAAATCGGCCATTCCAGCGCATCCCTGCACGGAGATATGGGGCAAAACGCGAGGAAAAGGACAGTTGATGCGCTTCGCAGGGGAAATCCTCGCTTTATGGTTGCAACCGACGTGGCGGCCCGAGGTCTGGACATAGACGGCATCAGCCACGTCATCAATTTTGATCTTCCCATGGTGGCCGAGGACTATATCCACCGTATCGGACGCACGGGCCGAGCCGGGGCAAAAGGTGTGGCCATCTCCCTCGTCGGCCCCGAGGATCGGCACAAACTTGCATCCATAGAACGCATGACAGGACAAAAGATCCGAAGGGAGACCATTCCAGGGCTTGGACCGCAATCGAGAAAGACTCTCTGCGAGCGCACGCGTCAAAATGACGGCCTTAACAGCCGGAAAAAATCAAAAAACATCTTCGCAGGATATTCCAAAACCGCTAATTCATTCGATTCTGTTACACGATAATATCAAGGAGGTCACATCATGAATATTTACGTTGGAAATTTGCCGTACACCGTATCGGAAGAGGATTTAGGAAATATGTTCACTCAATATGGAGAGGTGGCGAGTGTCAAACTCGTCATGGACATGTACTCCGGAAGATCAAAAGGTTTCGCCTTTGTGGAGATGCCTGACAATTCGCAAGCGGATACCGCTATCAAGGCCCTCAACAAGAGCAGAATGCACGACCGGGAGATCAAGGTCAATCAGGCCGAGGCCAAAGGGAAGCGCACGGGACGAGGGAGATCGCGTTACTGATGCCACATCGACAGGGACCTGGTGGGGATTTCTCCTGCCAGGGCCCTGTCGTTTCCTGTCGGAAATAAGAAGAACCTTGAAAAGTGGTCTAGAGAACGAGAATACGTGCGTTCGTCACTCCATCCTGCTTCATAAGATGGGCAAGTGCCTCCTGCGTCACAGGCCCGTCTGTGGTGATGAGCATGACGTTCTTCCTTCTGTCCG
This sequence comes from Deltaproteobacteria bacterium UBA5754, assembly GCA_002419025.1. Lineage (GTDB taxonomy): Bacteria > Desulfobacterota > Dissulfuribacteria > Dissulfuribacterales > UBA5754 > UBA5754. Next base: position 1,983 of record DIFG01000056.1, read on the forward strand.
GGTCTTGGCCCACCTGCATGCGGGCGATGTTGATGCCGTACTCCCCGAGGGCGGTGCCTATACGCCCGATGACCCCTGGCCTGTCGTCGTTCTGTATGAGGAGCATGTTCCCTTCAGGGACTGCTTCGAGGCGGAAATCGTTGATGCGAACGATGCGCGGCTCCTTTTTGCCGAAGATGGTGCCTGCGACGAGATTCTTTCCGTCGGCCGCCTTGACGGTCACGGCGAGGAGATTCATGTAATCCTCTGAGGTAACGCTCTTGGATTCCGTGATCTTGATGCCGCGCTCATGGGCAAGGATGCGGGCGTTTACGAAGTTCACCTCCTCGCGCAAGGCCGGGGTGAGGAGTCCTTTCACCACTGCGATGGATACGGGCGTAGTGTCGAGGTCGGCCATCTCGCCCGAGTAGGCGATGGTCACCTCTTCCACGGGACCTGTGGCAAGCTGGGCATGGAAGAGACCTAGCCGTTCAGCAAGGACAAGGAACGGCCCGAGTTTCGCCATGGCCTCGGCGCTCACGGATGGGACGTTCACTGCGTTTCTGATCTCGCCCCTTGTGAGATAGTCGGCGATCTGGCGGGCCACGGCAGTGGCGACATTTTCCTGGGCCTCACGGGTGGATGCGCCGAGATGTGGGGTGCAGATGAAATTGTCGCGTGCAAGAAGGGGGTGTTCCTTGGTGGTCGGCTCCTTCTCGAAGACATCGAGAGCGGCCCCGAAGAGCTTGCCGGAGGCGAGGGCCTCGTCAAGATCGGCCTCGTTCACGATCCCGCCCCTGGCACAGCTGATGACGACGGCCCCCTTTTTCATCTTGGCGAAGGCAGCAGCATTCACCATCCCTTTGGTTTCCGGCGTAAGCGGCGTATGGATCGAGATGTAGTCAGCGCGTGCGAGAAGATCGTCGAGGGACATGACCTCAACGCCGATCCGATCCGCCGCCTCTGGAAGGATGTGGGGATCATACGCGATGACCCTCATTCCGAGCCCCTGGGCGGACTGGGCGACGATACTCCCGATCCGGCCTATACCGATGATACCGAGGGTCTTGCCTCTCACCTCCTGACCCATGAAGCGCTTCTTTTCCCATTTCCCCGCCTTCATGGAGGCGGTTGCCTGGGGGATGTGGCGTGAGACAGCAAGCATCATGGCGATGGTGTGCTCGGCCGCTGAATTGGTGTTCCCGCCAGGGGTGTTCATGACTACGACCCCCCGGGCGTTGCAGGCCGGGATGTCCACGTTATCAAGACCGGAGCCGGCGCGACCCACGACCTTGAGGTGTTTGGCGGCCGCGACCACTTCCTTTGTCACTTTGGTGCTGCTGCGGATGACGAGTCCATCGATGTCAGCGACGGCAGAGAGGAGTTCTTCAGGCGGCATACCCGTCCTGACTTCGACCTCGATGCCTGCCTCCTTGAGGATGTCGATGCCTTCCTGGGCGATAGGATCAGAAACGAGAACCTTCATAAGACTGATATCCTTTCCATTTTTTAAGGGAACCTTGGAAAATGGTCCTTTCTCCCGATGGCTGTGTTGCTCGTCGATCAAAAATGCTCACATACAGGGAGTATGCACCGCTTTTGGACCTCCTCGCACCTTGCCCTCGAACGAAAATCCTCATTTTCAAGATTCCCTAAAATTACCGTGCGAAATGGGCCTCGGCGGCGGCAACACCCCGTCCTAATTCCACGGGATGTCCGAGTTCCTTGAGCGCACGCTCAACGGCGGAAATGGCTATGATCATGTCCCACTCGGAGAGATGTCCCATGTGGGATATGCGAAAGATCTTGCCCTTTGCCTGGGCCTGTCCGCCTGCAATGGTGATGCCGTACTTTTCCCGCATGATCTTGACCACGTCCTGGCCGTTGATACCGGCAGGCGCTGTGATGACGGTCACGGCCTCGGACGGTGCCTTGGAAAATAATTCAAGCCCGAGCGCTGCAACAGCCGCCCTGGTCCCTTCGGCAAGACGCCTGTGATGTTCGAAGACGGCAGGAAGACCGGCCTCCCGGATACCCTTGAGGACCTCGGCAAGACCGATGATGAGGGAGACAGCGGGCGTGAAGGCGGTCGTCTCCTTGCCGATGGCCTTTCGCTCCTTGGCAAAGCTCAGGTAGTACTTGGGAAGACGGGATTTTTCCACGAGACGCCAGGCCTTTTCGCTCACGCTCACGAGGCTCAGGCCAGGAGGCAGGGCAAGGGCCTTCTGGGAGCCGGTGACGACGACGTCGAGGCCCCACTCGTCGGTCTTGAGCTCATAGACCCCAAGGGCCGTAATGGCATCCACGACCAGGGCCGTTTCGGCCCGGTCCTTTACGAGGGCGCCGATCTCCCGGACGGGATGTTTCGCACCGGTCGAGGTCTCGTGGGCCTGCATGAAAACGGCCTTGGCCTCAGGGTGGGCCTCGAGGGCATTTTGCACCTCAGCTGGATCCACTGCCTCGCCCCACGGGACATCTATATTCACAACGGTAACGCCATACGCCTCGCAGAGTTCGGTCCAGCGCTCGCCGAACTTCCCTGCGCGCACGACGATTGCGGTGTCTCCTGGGGAGAGGAGATTCACGACCGAGGCCTCCATCCCGCCCGTTCCGGAGGACGCAAAGATGATGACATCGTTCTCGGTCTGGTAGAGATATTTGAGGTCGGAGCGCACACCTGTCAAAATTGCGGAAAACTGAGGGGATCGGTGATGAATGATGGGCTCGGACATGCGCGCGAGGACCTGGGGGGCAACCGCGACCGGCCCCGGTGCCATGAGATAGCGCTTCTTGATCATGTCTTATCCTCCTGAAGGAAGATGAATGGTGATTCACCTTATCCCTGTTTTCCCCTGCTATGTCAAGGGGAAACGCCGCCTGGGACGGGGTCTTTCCGATAGACGACCTTGACAAACGATCATGGCTGGAACACATTGTAGAATCTTTATTGCCGGAAATCGGCACAGGGAATCCGGTGCGAATCCGGAGCGGGCCCGCCACTGTGAGTGGGGACGAAGGCAGCAACAGCCACTGGCCGCGAGGCCGGGAAGGCGCCGCCGGAGGACGATCCACGAGCCAGGATACCTTTTTTGATCTTAGATGGGACCTTGGTACGAGCACTGCCGGGTCCGAAACACCATGCGGCAAGACGGGATGCCCTGGACATATTCATTAGTGTCCAGGGTTTTTTTGTCTGGAGGGAACATGGCGGAAAAGGCCGTATTCATCGGGCTTGTCTTCTCGATCCTCGCCTTTGCGATCAAGGGCGGCATGGGACTCGCTTTTAGACCGGGCTTCGGCGACTTCCGAAGGATGCGGCTCATGGTCCCCGGTTATCTCGCCGCATACGGTGTTCTGTTCGCAGCAGGCGCCTTTATCGCGCGTTCAGGATTCATCCACGGGCACATGGATGCCTTTTTGAAGATCGCCGAGGCTGGTGTCCTGTTGCACGTCGCCCTTGCTGCAGGTCTCCTCCTTTGGGGAATAGCCCTTCTCAGAAGAGATAAAAAAGAAGGCGGAAGTACCCGCGCGCCGTGGCTCCTCCTCGTCCCCTGCCCTGTATGCCTCGCGGTGATCCTGGCAACCACAGCGGTCCTGAATGCCATTTTTCCAGAAGGAGGCATACTGCCGGCGCTTGGCGCCTACGGGCTCTTCGCCTCGATCTCACTGGGAACCGCGGCGTCGGTCACGATGATCAGCCGCCTCGCCAAGGGGGTGAGGGACGCCTCCCCGCTTCACCGCCTCGGGACCGTCATGGTCCTGCTCGCAGCCTATTTCATCACGACGCTCTGTGTCGCCCCCCATGTCTCCGCCATCACGTCCATCTACGGAATCGCCTCCCGCGAGTCTGCGGGCCCTCCCGTTCCTGGTGCCCACAAGGCCATCCTCGCAGGCACATGCATCTTCCTCTTCGCCGCCGGTTACATCGCCGGAAAACGAAAGACCAGGGCAGTCGCGCCATGAACCCCGAGGCACTCCTCAAATCCTTCATATACATCATTTCAAGCGCCCTTCTTTACCCTGTCCTTGCCATCCTTTCCTTTCTGACACTCGCCGTCATCGTCTATGCAGGGGCGTTCTGTTCCGAGTGGATGGGGCGTTCAAGGATACGCCGTAAAACCGTCGATGATCCGGCATCAGCGATTGCGCGGGGCGATTTCTCGAACTTTTCGCCTGCGACCAGGGAATACATCAAAGAACTACACAAAATCCTCGAAAAGGCCCCAAAGGAAGAGGAGATTGAATACATACTTCAGGAAAACCAGCAAAAGATTATGACTTCACTCGATCCGGTGAGGATTCTCGTAAGAATAGGCCCGAGTCTCGGACTCCTCGGGACCCTCATACCCATGGGAACGGGGCTTGCCGCACTCGGCCAGGGAGACATGACGCAACTGTCGTCCCACATGGTCATCGCCTTCACCACCACGGTCGTGGGGCTTGCCCAGGGGACCCTTGCCTACGTCTTCTTTACAGTAAAATCACGCTGGGTCGAGAAGGACTTCAGGGACATGGAACTGGCAACCGACCTTCTCGCCGGAGGGATCGGCAAACAGTCATGAAATACCTGTCCAGAAGACGGCCGACCAATGCCGATGAACCTCCGGACCCGCTCGAAGGCGTCATAAATCTCTTTGACCTCGTTCTGGTCTTCAGTATGGGCCTTTTGCTCGCCCTCTTCAGCGTCTATCGCCTGGACGGCCTGTTCGATGAAAGAACCGATGTCACAGTCATGAAGAAGACAGCGGACGGCCAGCTTGAGATCATGCAAAAACGGGGGAAAAAGATAGAAACTATGCGGGTCAGCCGGGAAAAAACACAAGGGCTCGGGGAGCGGCTCGGCACCGCGTACCGGCTCGAAGACGGTACGTTCGTGTATGTGCCGGAATGATGAACGAAAAGGAGGAAAGCCATGGATGACTTACAGAAACTGAAACATTTGCTTCACCACTGGAAAGAGCACAATGCGGAACATGCGCAAATTTACAAAGATTGGGCGGAAAAGGTCTCAAAAAATGAAAAGCTTTCCCAAATCCTGGAAAAACTATACAAAGAAACCATGAAACTCGATTCGTATTTTGATAATGCAATAAAGTTGATGGATTCGTAAAAAGTCAAAAATTCCAATTTGGCATCATTCCGGCGTAGGCCGGAATCCAGTATTTTCAATATGTTCTGTATGCCGGATCAAGTCCGGCATGACGAGTCCAACACTTTTTACGAGGCCATCAAAGTTGACACGACAATCAGCAAACACCATGTGGTAACATAAGAATTTGTATCACCTCGGTCGGCATGTGATCGAATGACGCAAGCAACCGCTACGTGCATTACGAATACGTGCATTACGAAATCGGCAGGCTCGTTAAGGTCGGCTATGAGATCGGCTTCTGATTCGCGAAAAATCCCTTTCCGGCGGGCGGGGCGCGGGATGCTTTCCGCGTCCCTGCTGCTGATCCTGCTTGCAGCCGTTACAGCCCCCGCGCACGCAAAAGGCATCGGCCTTTTTGTTGGGGACGTGGACGCAGCGGCCTGTGTTCACGCAGCCGGGAAGGCGGCTCTTTCAGGCGTGGAGATCCGCATCTTCACCGAGGCCGACACAGGAAGCCCTGCCATGGCCGAGTTCGTAAAACGTATGGATGTGGCCGTTGTGGACATCATGCAGAGGGAGCCTGGGAAGTGGCTTCTTGCCAATCGCGGGCTCATGAAAGGCGGGGTCAGGCTCTATGCCGTGAGGAAAGGGAGCCGACCCCAGGACTATCTCAATGCAGGATTCGTAATGGATGAGACGGTCAGGGCCTATTTCGACTACACATCTGCCGAAAACCTGGCAAATCTCCTCAAATTCGTAGCGAACAGGGACCTTGGTATGGATATCTCATGCGATCCCCCAATCTCGCCCCCGAAAAACGCCCTCTACCACCCGGACGCCCCGGTCTTTTTCCCGGACCTTGCATCCTATTTCGCATGGTATAAGGCATCCGGCCGTTACCGCCCCGAAGGCCTCTGGGACCTCACCGTGATCTTCCCCTCTTTCACCACCGAGGGGAAAAAGGAGGTCGTGGACGCCCTCATGAGGGCATACGAACGTGAGGGCATAAACGTGTTCGCGTGGATGCAGGAGATGAAGGACCAGGACCGGACCCTCGAAGGACTCATCTCCTCCCCTCCTCTTGCCCGAAGGCTCGGTTCCATAAGCGGTTTCGCCTTCAAGTTCTCCTCCTCCCTCTCCCATGGTCTGCTCGATGCCTTCAAAAAGGCCGATGTCCCTGTCTTCAACATCCAGACCCTCTTCTTTGAGACCAGGGACGAGTGGCTCGCATCCTCCCAGGGGATCTCTCCGATGGGGCTTTCGATGCAGTTCATAACGCCCGAGCTATCGGGTCTTGTGGAGCCCACGGTCGTCTCGGCAAAGGAGCAGGTAGAAACAGGACGGCCGGATGTCCTTGCATACCGGTACGTCCCGGTCACAGAGCACATCGAAAAACTCGCCCGTCGGGTCGCGCGCTGGCATGAACTCAGACGAAAGCCCAACAAGGAAAAGAAGATCGTCCTCATCTACTACAACCACGGGGCGGGGAAACAGAACATCGGGGCCAGCTATTTGAACGTATTCCGGAGCATTATGGAGATCATAAGGAATCTCAAGGAACAGGGCTACACGATAGAGGGCGAGCTGACCGAGGAGACCGTGAAGGACCTCCTCATCAAGTCCGGAAGAAACATAGGCACATGGGCGCCGGACGAGCTCGACCGGCTCGTCTCCGAGGGCAGGACAGCCTTTGTCAATCTCAAGGCATACGAAGGCTGGTATTCAGGGACCCCGGCCGAATTCAGGGCCGAGGTGGAAAAGGAGTGGGGAAGGCCCGAGGACTCGAGGATCATGGTAAAGGACGGAAAGTTCGTCATACCCTGCATCCGCCTCGGAAACCTGATCCTTGCACCCCAGCCGGTCCGGGGCTGGAGCGACGACCCGGAAAAGCTATACCACAGCACCACCCTTCCGCCCCATCACCAGTACAACGCCTTCTATTACTGGCTCCAGGAGGTCATGAGGCCCGACGCGATCATAAACCTCGGGACCCACGGGACCCATGAATGGCTTCCGGGCAAGCAGGCCGGGCTCACGTGGCGATGCCCGCCCGAGGTCCTCATCGGCGACATCCCGAGTCTCTATCCCTATATCGTGGACGATGTGGGGGAAGGCATCCAGGCCAAGCGGAGGGGGCGGGCCGTGGTCATCGACCACGCCGTCCCACCGTTCAGGAAAGGCGGGCTCTACGAGGAATACTCGAAACTTGCCGCCATCATCGGAGAATACTCGGCCTCTTCCTCTGAGAAGATCAGGACAGCTCGATTGACGAGGATCCAGGAGATGTCTCAAAAACTCGGGATCGACAAGGAACTCGAGATCAAGACCTTTGACGAGGAAGCGATCGAAAGGATCGAACATTATCTCATCGAACTAAAGACGGAGATGATCCCTTACGGTCTTCACACCTTCGGGGTCTCGCCCTCGGGGGAGGCCCTTGCTGAGACGGCCGAGGCCATTTCCTCGAAGGGGGGCAAGCCTGCGGAATACCATGCGGAGAGGCTCAAGGAGTGCGGTCCGTCCGAAATGGTCTCCTTGATCCGAGGGCTTAGCGGCGGCTACATCCCGCCGGCATCGGGAAACGACCCTATCCGCAACCCTGAGAGCCTGCCTACCGGGAAGAATTTCTACGGTTTCGATCCGGAAAAGGTGCCTTCAAAAGAGGCATGGGCCGCCGGGGAAAAGGCCGCGCTCGATCTCATCGAATCCTACAGGGAAAAGCCAGGCGGGGGCTGGCTCGAACAGGTGGGGCTTGTGCTCTGGTCCGTCGAGACCATCCGGGACGAAGGGATCAACGTGGCCACGGCCCTCGCCCTCATGGGCATGAGGCCGGTCTGGGACGAACGCGACAAGGTCAAGGACGTGGCGCCCATACCGGCGGTCCAGCTCAATCGGCCCCGGATCGACGTCCTTCTCCAGATGTCCGGGCTTTTCCGCGACACCTTTCCCCAGACCGCCCTCATGCTCGACAAGGCCGTGAACCAGGCGGCGGCGCTTACCGACGTGGAGAATTTCATAAGAAAACACTCGGAAAAGATCGAAAAAGACCTCATCTCCCAAGGACGTACGCCTGAAGAGGCGAAAAAACTCTCCCTGGTCCGGCTCTACAGCGCGCCACCCGGCGCCTACGGCACAAAGGTGAACGACATGGCCGGGGCAAGCGGACTCTGGGATGACGAAAAACAGGTAGCTGAGCATGGCTTCATCCAGATGCAGTCCTATGGGTATTCGGCAGGCATGTGGGGTGAAGGCCTGACCCCTGTCTACCGCATGCATCTCAGGAACGTTGACGCAACCGTCCACACCATCTCCTCCAACCTCTACGGCACCATGGACAATGACGACATGTTCCAGTACCTGGGCGGCCTTTCCATGGCGGTCAGAAAGGAATCAGGCGCGGACCCTGAGGTATTCGTCTCCATGCAGCGTACCCTTGGGGACGGGAAGGTAGAGCCCATCGCCCTCACCCTGGGCCGGGAGCTGAGAAGCCGCTACCTCAACCCCAAATGGATCAAGGGGATGAAACGGGAAAACTACGCCGGGGCCAGGGAGATGGCGGAATTCATAGAGAACATGTGGGGTTGGCAGGTGACGACGCCCGGGGCCGTGGATGCGGCCAAATGGCAGGAGACCTACGAGGTCTATGTGAAGGACAAGTACGGCCTCGGCATAAAGGAGTTCTTCAACAGGGAAAACCCCTGGGCCTGGCAGTCCATGACGGCCCGGATGCTCGAGGCGGTCAGGAAGGGCTACTGGAAGGCGGATGAAAAGGTCTCGCGGAAACTTGCGGCCGAATACGCCATGAACGTGGCGGAAAAGGGGGTCGCCTGCTGTGACCACACCTGCAACAACCCCCTTCTTAACCAGATGGTGGCAGGTATCATCTCCATCCCGGGCGTCATGTCTCCCGAGATGGCAGAGAAGTTCCGGATCGCCGTGGAGAAGGCGGCCGGAAAGACTATCGAAGACCAGGTCCGGGAGAGAAGAGAGCTCCTGTCCAGCCTCGAGGCCCCGGGGACGGAGCAGGCCATGAACGCGGAAAAGGGTCCGGAAGGCGCACAAAATCAAAATATCGAAAAAGAAGCCGCTGGTGACGGCAAAGAGCCGGTCGAGGGCTACAAGATGGAGGACATCAATACCAAGGATGAGGAGGGCAGCATCACCTCGTCCGGTGTCCAGTGGTTCGCGATCCTCTTTGTCATGGGAATGATCGGTCTTTTCTATGCAGGCACGAGGATGAGAAGGAGATGAGGTGATGCGGCCTCCATCTGCAACCTCTCTCTGTGATATATGCAACCGATTCACCACAGAGATGTAGGTCAGGTTAGCGCAGCGTAACCCGACAAAGACACCCTATGAGATACCGACGCGCATTCATCCCCGGCGATTCATTCTTCTTCACCTTGGCAACCGAGAAACCTTGTCTGTTGTTCCAGTCTGTGTATGCCGATTGGGGAGCAGGTAATAGGGATTTCGAAGAGATAGGCAGTGAGTGAGGTTTTTTTTGGCTCTTCGTCATTTCGTGTGGAATTTGATCGGTTTCCAGTGCGCAGTTGCATACCGCCTCGTCATTCCGGCGGAGGCCAGAATCCTGTATAGAACATGAATTATGAAGCCGTGCGTCTATCTTCCGGCCGGCCGCAGAAAC
>DIFG01000066.1 GCA_002419025.1 Deltaproteobacteria bacterium UBA5754
CCTCAGAGCCCTCAAGGTTCCCTCAAAGATTTTTGGCTCCTCGACGTTTTGTGTAGATTGGAGCTATACAGGACTTCACTGGATTCCGGCCTCCGCCGGAATGACGAGGCGGTATGCAACTGTGCACTGGAAACCGATCAAATTCCACACGAAATGACGAAGAGCCGCAAATCTAACCACTAAAAAAACAATAGCTGACAGCTGACAACCGATAGCTGACAGCTGACAGCTTTAATGACCCGAGTTTCCTCAGACGCTTTCTTTTTCTTCTTCTGCCGCCTTTTCCTCGGCGCCCGCCCCGGTGATGGTAACGATCGTCACCTTGGCATCGTCTGCGAGCCGCACACCTTCAGGCAGGAGGACATCAGCAGCGTGCAATGCCTCTCCGAGACCGAGGGAGCTCACATCCACCTGTATCTCGTTGGGTATTGCCGAAGGGAGACAGGAGACCCGGATAGACCTTCGGATGATGTCCAGGATACCTTTGTCGATCTCGACGCCCCGCGCCTTTCCGACAATGGTGATGGGAACGTCGGTCGTCACCTCCTGGTCCATGAAGACCTCGTAAAAGTCCACGTGGCGGATGCGGTCGTTTACAGGATATCGCTGGAGCTCCTTGATGAGGGCGAGGTGCTTCTCCTGGCCGGCTTCCCGCGCGAGTTCGATGGAGAAAAAGAGCCTTTCGCCCCGCGAGTGGGTGATTGCCTTGACAAATAGGTTTTCGTTTATGGAGAGGGGGATGTTTTCCGTTCCTTTTCCATAGAGCACGCCAGGGAGTCTTCCAGCGGATCGGAGCTTGCGGGCGGCTCCCTTTCCGGATTCCTTTCTGGCTATGGCCTCGATCGAGATCTGTTTCATGGGTGATTACTCCTTATGGGCATGTCCGACGCTCAGACAAAGAGCGACGTCACGGAATCGTCGTTGTGAATGCGCTGTATCGCCTCTCCGAGGAGCTCGGCGACAGAAAGGACGGTTATTTTCTCTACCTTGCGGGCCTCCGGACCCAAGGGGATTGAATTGGTCACGACCATGCTCGCAAGCGGAGAGGACGTGATCCGTTCCACAGCAGGGCCGGATAGCACCGGATGGGTGGCGCATCCGTGGACCACCTTGGCGCCCTGGTCGAGAAGGACCTGTGCGGCCTGGCAGAGGGTCCCGGCGGTGTCCACCATGTCGTCGAGGATGATCGCGGTTTTCCCCTTGACATCTCCGATTACGTTCATGACCTGGGATTCGTTTGGCCGTTCGCGCCTCTTGTCCACGATGGCAAGGCCAGCCCCGAGTCTCTTAGCGAATGCCCGCGTCCTTTCTACCCCTCCGGCATCGGGTGAGACCATGACGAGGTCATCTGCAAAATTTTCCCGGATGTATTTGAGGAGGATGGGGGCGGCGAAAAGGTGATCCACAGGGATGTTGAAAAAGCCCTGGATCTGTCCGGCATGAAGGTCCATGGCGAGCACCCTTCGTGCCCCAGAGGTCGTGATGAGATCGGCCACGAGCTTGGCCGTTATGGGGACTCGAGGAGCTGCTTTACGGTCCTGGCGTGCGTATCCGTAATAGGGCAGGACGGCCGTGATCCGCCGGGAAGACGCCCTTCTCAGGGCATCGATCATGATGAGGAGTTCCATCATGTTATGGTTGACAGGAGGACAGGTGGGCTGAATGACAAAGACATCAGACCCCCTGACGTTCTCGCCGATCTCGACGAAGATCTCCCCGTCGCTGAATGTCTTTACGATAGCCCTGCCGAGGGGTACGCCGATATAGTCGCAGATCTCTCGGGCGAGGTCGGGATTTGCGTTTCCTGAGAACACCTTGAGGGTTTGCCGGGACATGTCTTCTGAAATGCTCCACATAAAATCTGGATGGATGACGGTCTTCGTCTCTCTGATTGGCTGGGGCGGGAGGATTCGAACCTCCGGATGCGGGTTCCAAAGACCCGTGTCTTACCGCTTGACGACGCCCCAGCTGGGTTTTCCGATCACTCGATACCTTCAGCAACGAACGTCGTGAAGCCTGGATGAAGGACTTCCCGGCCCCAACGACTTTGGATGCTCCTTTTGGCCTTGTGCGCCTCTATCCGGCCTGGGAATATCCCATAGACCGTTGATCCGCTCCCGGACATAAGGGCGTGTTGCGCCCCAAGCAGCCGAATCTCGTCCGCTATCCGTGCAAGTGACGGGTGGCGGGGGAAAACGGCCTTTTCAAGGTCGTTTATTCCCAAAGCCTCGACGTCAAGACCGGAACGCTCCAAAATAGTTTCGCCTTTTTCTGTTGTCAACGAAAAATCAGCATACACCTGGGCGGTGGAAAGTCCGAACCCTGGATGGACGAGCAGATACCAGAAAGGCCGTCCGGCAGTGGGGGTGAGTTCTGTTCCCCGGCCCCTGCCATACGCCGCTCCTTCGTCAAGGAGAAAGAAGGGGACATCGGACCCGAGACGGGTGGCGATGCCGTGGAGCCGGTCTGCCGCAAGGGGCAGACCAGTAAGGAGATTGAGGCCCTTGAGCACTGCAGCCGCATCGCTGCTCCCGCCTCCGAGTCCGGCCTCGAGAGGGATGCGTTTATGAAGATCAATGCGCAGGGAAAGACGGACGCCGGACTCTTCCAGGAAAAGGGAAGCTGCTTGACAGGCAAGGTTTTCCGTTCCGACCGGGCACGGAATCCCCGTGCAGTTGAAGCGGATGGACGGGTCACCGGATGCAGCGGCGATGGTGATGTCGTCCCGCAGATCCACCTTCTGAAAGAGGGTCAGGATATCGTGATAGCCATCCTTGCGTTTTCCGAGGACCCGAAGAAGGAGGTTGACCTTTGCGGGTGCTGCAATACGGATCTCGGCCATGGGAAATGTATCAGGCCGAGGCCTTGACGAACTTCATGCGAAGTTCGAAAAGCAAGTTTTCCAGGAGTGCGCTCTCGTCGGGGGTCAGGTTCCCTCGGGTCTTTTCCTCGATCATGGCAATGGTGTCAATGGCATGACGGGCAAGGGTCAGGTCCTTTTCGATTTCATTGCTTCCTGGGGCTGGAAGTTCCCCGAGATGTACGAGGGCGGATGCATTGAGGGACAGGATGAATCCGAGGAAGGTCACGGGAGGCATGAGCTGTTCGCACCCCAGGCCCGGTCCTCCCGGTTTTTCAAAACCCTCTTTTCCCTTGTCTCCCATTGTCCCTTTGCCTTCGGGTTGGCTCAGCTTTTCATCGTCCGTGTTCATGAAGGCTCCTCCTTCATTCCGCGTATATCGGATGGTATAGTCCTTGCCATGAAAAGGGAAATCGATCTCTTCCCCATCCCTGAATCGCAAGACGTCATAGCCACCGGGGATTACCTTGCGGCCCAGGCCCCTTTGCGTCCTGTCTGGAGGGTCTCGGGGCTCCTTTCCGAGATCTCCTACCGGCTGGATACCGGGTTTTCCTCCGTCTGGGTTGAAGGGGAGGTGTCGGGCCTTCGGAACCCCTCCTCAGGACACGTTTATTTTATCCTTAAGGACGAGACATCTCAAATCAGGGCGGTCATGTTTCGCGCCTCGGCCTCCCGCGTGCCATTCGCCCTCGAAGAAGGCATGAAGATCATCTGCCTTGCCCGCGTGAACGTCTATACAGGCCGGGGGGACCTGCAGCTCGTGGTCGAGGCCGTGGAGCAGACGGGTGTGGGGGCCCTCGGACGCGCCTTCGAGGAGCTGAAGGAACGGCTCTTTCGGGAGGGGCTCTTTGACGCCGAACGCAAGAGGCCCCTTCCCATGGTCCCGGGACGGGTCTTTGTCCTTACCTCTCCCACTGGAGCCGCCATTCGGGATTTCGTACGGACGGCCAGGGCCCGTTTTCCTGCGGCCCAAATGGTGCTTGTCCCGGTCAGGGTCCAGGGAGAGGGCGCTGCAGGCGAGATGATCCTCGCCCTTGATGCCGTCCGTTCCCTTGCCGGCCCTGATGACGTGGTCGTGATCACCCGGGGCGGTGGATCCCTCGAGGACCTCAGGGAGTACAACGACGAGGCCCTTGCCCGTGCCATCCACGCCTTTCCCTATCCTGTGGTCTCGGCCGTGGGGCACGAGATCGACTTCACCATCGCGGATTTCGTGGCCGACCACCGGGCCTCCACCCCTACGGCTGCGGCCCAGCTCGTCTTTCCGGAGAGGAAGGCCCTTGGCGAAAGGCTGGAGGTCCTGGTCCGGCATGCCGCCTCAGCCCTGAGAAACAGGGTGGCCCGGGCCTCGGGAGCTCTCCATGCCCTTCGTTTACGCCTGCGAGATCCGGTGCGCAGGCTGGTCGAGGCCCGTCTTCGTCACGACGAGCAGACATCGAGACTGGTGTTCGCGATACGGGATCTCTGTCTTAGACGGATGCGTGAGCTCGATGTCCTCGCGCATGCCCTTCGGGATCGGGATCCCAGCCGCCGTCTCGACCTTTATCGAACCGGCCTTGCGGGTCTTGCGATCCGCCTCATGCGCTCTCCCCGGGATGTCATAGCGCGCAAACGGGCGGGCCTTTCCATTCGGATCGAAAGGCTCGACGCCCTGAGCCCACTCAAGGTCCTCGGCCGGGGCTACAGCATCGTCTCCGGGCCGTCCGGCCGAATCGTACGTAGCTTCCGGGATGTCCGACCTGGAGACCTCCTCGAGGTCCGTCCCCTTGAAGGGGTCATATCGTGCCGGGTGCTCGAGGCACGGGAAGGACTGGAGGGGCAGGAGACAGGAAAGGGGTGAGATGCATGTCTGATCGAGCATCTGAGAAAATGTGCATACTTCGTGAGATCATCGCCAGGCTCAGGGCCCCGGACGGTTGCCCATGGGACCGGGAGCAGACGCCTGACTCCGTCAGGAAATACATCCTCGAGGAGGCCTACGAACTTTCCGAGGCCATCGAGGGAGGCGATGCCGGCGAGGTGGAGGAGGAACTCGGCGATCTCTTTTTCATGCTCCTTTTCATCGCCCGTCTTTATGAGGAGGCCGCTGCCTTCCGCCTGGAAGATGCCCTTGAGCGTTCCGCGGAGAAGATGATCAGGCGGCATCCGCACATATTCGGAGAGGCTGTTGTGGCGGATGCGCAAGAGGTTGTGGCCCAGTGGCAGGCCATCAAGGCCCGGGAATCCCGCGACAGGGGCGAGCGGGCGAGCGCCCTCGGAAATCTCCCGAAGTCCCTCCCCGCCCTCCAGCGTGCCTTCAGGGTGGGGGAGAGGGCCTCCCGCGTGGGTTTCGACTGGCGGCAGGCCGGAGACGTCCGGGAGAAGGTCCGCGAGGAGGAGGCGGAGCTCGCCGAGGCCGTCAAGGCCGGGGACGCAGCTGCCATCCATGACGAGCTCGGAGATTATCTCTTTGCCGCGGCCCAGTATTCCCGTAAGCTCGGGATAAACCCCGAAGAGGCCCTCCGCTCGGCTGTGGACCGGTTCTGCGGGCGGTTTCGTGAGATGGAGGCCCGTCTTCAAGACGCCGGCCGGGACATGGCCTCCTGCACCCATGAGGAGCTGGACAGCCTCTGGGAGGCGGTGAAGGCGGACCAGACAGGGTAGGCCTAAAAGGTGTCGTCCGTTTTCCCCAAAAGATATGGCGTGATCGTGGTGGGTGCGGGGCACGCAGGCTGCGAGGCAGCCCTTGCCGCAGCCCGTATCGGCGTTCCCACCCTTCTTCTTACCATAAACCTCGACACCATAGCTGCCATGAGCTGCAACCCTGCCATCGGCGGGCTCGCCAAGGGCCACCTTGTACGTGAGATAGACGCGCTCGGCGGTGAGATGGCACGAAACACCGACGAGACAGGGATCCAGTTCAGACGGCTCAATACCTCGAAGGGACCGGCGGTTCGGGCCACCAGGGCCCAGTCCGACATGCTCCGCTACCGCCTTAGGATGAAGGGCGTGATCGAGGCCCAGCCGAACCTCGCCGTCTATCAGGCCATGGCCGGAAGGCTCCTGGTCCGGGACGGCAGGGTGCGCGGCATCGAGACCACCATCGGCGAAGAGATCCCGGGCGAGACGGTCGTGGTGACCACAGGGACCTTCCTTGACGGGCTCATCCACATAGGGCTCGAACGCTTTCCCGCCGGAAGGCTCGGGGACCCGCCGTCAAACCGCCTTGCGCGGTCCCTGCGCGGGCTCGGTTTTGGCATGGGGCGATTAAAGACCGGGACCACGCCGCGCCTCCACGCCCGCTCCATCGATTTTACCGGTCTTGATCGCCAGGATGGCGACCCTGATCCTCCCCCTTTTTCGTTTGCCGGCTCCGGGATCAGGCTTCCCCAGCGTCCATGCTTTGTCACCTACACGAACGAGCGTACCCACGAGATCATCCGGGCCGGACTCGACCGCTCTCCCCTCTTCACCGGGGTCATCGAGGGGGTGGGGGCCAGATACTGCCCATCCATAGAGGACAAGGTCTTCCGCTTCCCGGAGCGGGTCCGTCACCAGATATTTCTCGAGCCCGAAGGACTCGATACCCCTGAAGTTTACCCCAACGGGATCCCTACGAGCCTTCCGGTGGATGTCCAGCTCGCCATGGTGAGAAGCATCCGGGGCCTCGAAAGGGCGGAGATCCTTAGGCCCGGCTATGCGATCGAGTACGACTACGCGGACCCAGTCCAGCTGAAGCCCTCCCTCGAGACCCATCTTGTCTCCGGGCTCTTTTTCGCCGGACAGATAAACGGGACCTCGGGCTACGAGGAGGCCGCGG
>DIFG01000047.1:0-10729 GCA_002419025.1 Deltaproteobacteria bacterium UBA5754
CACAAAACGTCGAGGAGCCAAAAATAGTCCTTTCAATCAGCCCGGTTGACGAAAAAGAAGCTCGGCCATAAATTTCGTTGTAACGGCATTTCGCCGTCAGGAGGTCATCCATGAAGGTTCAGGATGTGATGTATGTAGGTATCGGGTCCCTTCTCCTCGCCAAGGACCGCTTCGAAAAGGAGCTTGACCGCATCGCCGGCAAGGGCAAGGAAGGCCGGGCCGAGCTGGAAAGGTTCATTGAAAGGGCCAGGGATCGGGCGGAAAAGGAATTTGCGGGCCGTGCGGATGAGTTCCGTACCCGGTTCCGGGATGAGGTCAGCGAGCTCGGTCTTGCCACGAAAAAGGATCTCGAGGATCTGAAGGCGACCCTCAAAGGGGCCTGATGCCCCGGCGCTGGAACCCTTTTCGGGTCTGGAGGGTCCTTCGCCTCCTTGTCACGGTCTTTCTCCTAATACGCAGGCAAGAGCGTCTCTTTTTCCTGCGTCCCCTTGCACCCGTACCCTTCAGGGAGGAGATACTTTCCCTGGGAGTGAGCTTCATCAAACTCGCCCAGGTCCTTGCCACCCGTGCAGATTTTTTTACCGAGGACTACCTTCATGAGCTCCGGAAGGTCCATGACGAGCTCCCGCCCATGGACGAGCAGGCCTTGAATGCCTCCATGAAGGCGGCGTTCGGCGAGGCCCCGCCCTTTCGGTCCTTTGAAGAAACGCCCATAGCAAGCGCCACCATCGGCCAGGTCCACCGGGCCTTTCTCGCTGACGGCACAGAGGTCGCCGTAAAGCTCCGGCGTTGGGGGGTGGAAAGGCTTGTCCGGGATGACATCTCCATACTCTCCGCCATCCTCTACTTCTTGCGTCCCTTTCTCACCCGCCAGACGCGAAACTCCATAGACGCGGTCATCTCCGAGTTCTCGGCCATGATCGTACGGGAGGCGGATCTCCAGATAGAACTCGAGAATCTCAAAAAATTTTGCGAAAGCTATCACTGTGAGGGGATCGCCTTTCCAGGCTTTTATGAAGAGTACTCCAACTCCCATGTCCTCGTCATGACCTTCGTGCACGGGGTGAGGATCGATGACAGGGAGGCCATAGAACGCCTTGGGATCTCGGGGGAGGAGATCGTCCGGCGCCTCGTTTTGTTCTACACGGAGCAGATGCTCATACGAGGTTTTTTTCACTCGGACCCCCATCCAGGAAACATCCTCGTCCGCGAGGACGGAATCCTGGTCTTTCTTGATTTCGGCATGGTGAAGAGGATCTCGAGCGGGACGAGGATCGCCATGATCGAGATGGCCAAATCCGCCCACGAACGGGACTATGAAAGATATATCGCTGCTTGCAAGAGGCTCGGCGTGGTCTCGGCCTCGGCCCCGGAGGCGGTCATGTACGAGTTTTCCGAGCGCATGTTCGACATCTTTTCGAGCAGGCACCTGACCTCTGCATCCATGCAGGCACTCGCCTTCGAGGTCCTTGCATCCATGAGGATCTTCCCCTTCAAGCTCCCTCCGGACGTGGTCTATGTGACCCGGGCGAGCTCCCTCATAGAGGGACTCGGAACCGTCTATATCGAAAACTTCAACGGGGTGAAGGACATCCTCCCGATCCTCGTGGAGAACCTTCCACGGGCCCTTGGGGCCGAGACCAGCCTCGTACACGCTGTCCTCCAGGAGGCCATGGATCTTCCCCTGACGGTCCACCGCGCAAAGACCCTACTTGCGAATCTGAGCGAGGGAAATCAATACATTCGGATCTCCCCCGAGACCCTGGAGATCGTCTCGGACTGGGTGAGGGCATCTCTCCGTCCCATGGTGTCCGGGATCCTCCTCATCATGTGCGCCTTTTTTCTCCTCGCCCTCGGGATCCCGTACGGAAAGGCGTGGGCCTCGGCGCTCTTCGTTTTGGGAGCGGTCCGGGTGCTTTCGGCCACCCGTTGACCGGTCTTGTCGGCCAAGGGCTTTACAAGTGTCCGTTCCCAAAAAATCACGCCGGCCCTGGCGTTTTTTTGCTGTTTCTCCTTACTCTCTTGCCGATCACGAGCAGTGTGGCTCTCGATTCGGGTCGAACGGCCTTTTTTAGGAGGACGGGACGGTTATCCGGGCCTTGGGATGGATGGTGATTGCGTCCTTGTTCGAGGAGAAGATGGATCATAAAATAGCCGATGCCGCTTGTCTGGATCCAATGGGGCGAGGTTTGCAATGAACCTCCGGGTGACCGCCTCCCAGGAATGGCGCTCGGCATGGGCCCGGCAGCGCCCCGAAGGTATGGAAAGTGCACATTCGACTGCTCGGGCAAGGTCCTTGTCCATGCACCCTGCCCCCGAGTCCCCCAATACGGCCTTTGGGCCCTGGGCCGGGTAGGCCGCTACCGGGACGCCGGAAGCGAGGGCCTCGAGCATGACGAGCCCGAAGGTCTCGGTAAGGCTCGGCATAACAAAGACATCCGCTGCCGCGTAGTACTGTGCGAGCTCCTCTCCGTGCCGTGCCCCCACGAACCGGACATCCGGGTATGACCTTTTGAGCCTCGGGAGCTGCGGCCCGTCTCCCACCACGTATTTCGTGCCCTTTGACGGAAGGTCGAGAAACGCGGTGATGTTCTTCTCTACAGCGACCCTGCCCACGTAGAGCAGGATGGGGCGGGGGGCATCCAGAAAGGCCTTGGTCCTCGGGCGGAAGAGTTCCGTGTCCACACCCCGGCCCCAAAGGGCGACGTTTCGCATGCCTTGACCCTCAAGCTCCTGGCGAAGGGCCTCTGTCGCCACCATGACCGCTTGGGAAGGGGAGTGGAACCAGCGCAGGAGCGTGAACGTGAAGGCGGGCGGGATCCTGAACCGGGCATGGATGTAGTCTGGGAATCGGGTCGCGAAAGAGGTGGTAAAGGGGATGCCGGACATGGTGCACACCATCCGGGCCGCAAAGCCCAGCGGGCCTTCCGTGGCCAAGTGGACGGCGTCGGGCCGAATCATGGTTATCATCCGATGGACCCGCCGGGGCGAGGCGATGGCGAGCCGGATCTCGGGGTACGTGGGGCAGGGGAGGCTGGGAAACCCGCCGGGTTCTATGACCCTAACCTCATGCCCCATGCGTTCGAGCTCCCGGATTGTCGAAGAGAGGGTCCTCACAACGCCGTTCACCTGCGGGGTCCACGCGTCGGTGACGATAAGGATACGCACGGGCAAGACTCCCGGGGAAAGGATATCCGTCCGTCTCAAGGGACGGATCGGACACAAGCCTACTATGCATCCGAAAGGCACGGGGAGCAATCACTTGAGCAGTGGGAACGGCCAATCGCCCTATAAATTGACCTAAGTCAAGGACAGATGATACAAACCTTGTATGTGAAGGCTTTGTGGCGGATTCGTCTTGTCCGGACCGAGGAAGGGAGGTGATCGCAGGAGCGAAAGAGTGAGGCAGGGTGCATCGGTTTTGTCCCGTTGGCCTGTAACCCCGTTTGGTCTTTTCCCTGAATCCGTGAGATATGCACTCAACCTTTCGATTTCACAGAATAAGCCAGCGGCAGGGGTATTTGTGGAGTGAGGCGCCCATGGACGGGCGCCGTCGGCAAATCCGCCCCCATGGACGGGGGCTATTTGCCGCACGGAACAAATACCCCTGCCGCTGGCTTACGGATTCAGGCTTTTCTTCAAAGGAGGGAAAATGAACAAGGGTATGATCTGTTCTGTTGTCGTTTTATCCGCGTCCATCTGCCTTTCCGGCATCGCCATGGCGAAGGCTGCGGAAGAGGCCTGTATCACCTGCCACGAGAAGATCGGCCCTGGCCAGGTAGCCGACTGGAGGGTGAGCAAGCACGCCGGTGCCGATGTCACTTGTTCCGTCTGTCATGGTGAGGCGCACACGAGCGCCACAGATGCGGCAAAGGCGGTCCTTCCGGACGAACACAAGTGCGGCGAGTGCCACGAGCAGCAGTTCACCCAGTTTTCCAAGGGAAAGCACAATTTCGGCTGGACGTCCCTGAACGCCATTCCAGCCACACATCTCGCGCCCGACGAACTCATAGAGGGCGGACGGGGCTGCGGCGGATGCCATAACATGGGCATCAAGACAGAGGCCCAGAAGAAGGAACTGCGCGACAAGGGGTACCGCTTTCAGAACAATTCCTGCGACGAATGCCACACCAGGCACAGCTTTTCAAAAAAGGAGGCCCTGGACCCGCGGGCCTGTCAGCAGTGCCACATGGGCTACGATCATCCCCAGTGGGAGATGTGGTCGAGCGCAAAGCACGGCACCCGCTGGTTCGCCAAGGACTCGGGCAATCTTCCCGAAGGCGC
The DNA here is from genome assembly GCA_002419025.1 of Deltaproteobacteria bacterium UBA5754. Taxonomy (GTDB): domain Bacteria; phylum Desulfobacterota; class Dissulfuribacteria; order Dissulfuribacterales; family UBA5754; genus UBA5754. The sequence goes on from DIFG01000047.1 coordinate 4,285, forward strand.
TCAGGCTCCCAAGTGCCAGGACTGCCACATGCAGAACGGGAATCACGAGAACCGGACCGCCTGGGGCTTTCTTGGCGTGAGGCTTCCGCTTCCTGAGGACAAGCAGTGGGCCGCAGACCGGGTGACGATCCTGAAGGCCCTCGGGGTCTTGAACCCGGAGACAGGCGCGACCACCCCGGTTTTCGAGGCCGTGAAGGCCGTTGACATGGTTCGGCTAACCCAGGAGGCCTGGCAGACAGAGCGGGACAAGATGATCAAGACCTGCGCCAGGTGCCACGCGGAGAGCTACGGAAGGACACAGCTCGAGATGGGTGACGCCATGATGCAGAAGGCCGACAGGCTCATGGCCGAGGCCATAGAGACCGTGGCCGCCCTTTACAAGGACGGCATCATAAAGAAGCCTGCGGACTATCCCTTCAATTATCCCTTCCTTCTCACCTTCATGCATACGGGAGGGGCGGAGGGGAACAAAGACCCGAACAGGCTCTCCTACATCGATCAGGTCCTCTGCCAGATGTACATGAAGCACCGCATGAGGACCTACCAGGCCTTCTTCCACGTCAATCCCGACTATGCATACTGGTACGGCTGGGAGGAGATGACCAAGGACCTTGGAGAGATCAAGGAACTCGCCGGGACCATGCGTGCGATTCACGCAAAGACCACGCATAAATGATCAACAGTTCGTGATCACCCTGTCTTTCGTGGCGGGGTGATCACGAACATTCCAGTCCGAGTCCCTATCTTTTCTCTCTTCCCAATACCCCGGCGGCATCACGACCCGGGTTTGTTTCTTGACAGTGAAAGGGGCTCATGCTAACGATACCCATCCACGGTGGAATGGCCCGCACCGTAGGGCCGTTAACTCAGTGGTAGAGTATCTGCCTTTTAAGCAGAGAGTCGCTGGTTCGAATCCAGCACGGCCCACCAGCGTCCCCGTCGTCTAGCCCGGTCCAGGACACCGGCCTTTCACGCCGACAACACGGGTTCAAATCCCGTCGGGGACGCCATCTTTTCCTGAAACGCCCGGCCTTGACACGGGTTTCCCGTTATCTATAGTCCCTTTTCATGTTCCGGCGTTTTTTTTATCCGACGGCCTTTGTGACGATCTGCGTGATCGCGGTCATCTCCTGGACGGCCGTCCAATCCGCCCGTTCCATCTGGGAAATGAGTGCGGACGACAAGCTGAAGACCGCAATCGCCTCCGTCCTTTCCCATGAGGGGGAATTGACCCCCCTTGCCCTGCTTCGACTGAGGAGACAGGTCCAGCTTGACATCCTCGTGTACGATCTGCAGGGACGCGCCGTTTTGAGCACCCTTGGTAAGGACACGAATGTGGCCTACGCAAAGGTCATCCCCGAGCGTGCTCTGGAGGAGATTTTTTCCCGGGGGATGTATATAAGGTCGATAAAAGAAGAAAACCTTGTGCCATCACGCCAGATCTTCACCCTTTTGAGCCTCGGCGACCAGCAAAACTCGATCCTCTCCCTCCTTATTCCCGAGGATCTCCCACGCGACATGACCCACAGGATGATATGGGTGATCGGGGTCACGGCCGCGAGCGGGCTCCTGTTTCTCTGGGTGGCGGTTTACAACATCGCCCGCTGGGTGGTGGATCCCATCGAGGATCTCACCCGGGCCTTTTCCCGCTTTTCCTCAGGTGAGACCGAGGTCCCCCTGCCGGTCGTGAAGGTCCCTGAGATAGCCCTGCTCATGGACCGATTCCGTGAGATGACCAGGGAAATCCGCAAATATCAGAGAAAGATCCAGGAGACCGAACGGCTTGCAACCGCGGGTGTGGTCGCCGCAGCGCTCGCCCACGAGATCCGCAATCCACTTACGAGTCTCAAGCTCGCCGGACAGATGCTTGAGCAATCCCTCGAAGGTCGTCCTGCTGAACGCTCTAGGGCCGAGATAATCGTCCGTGAGGCGAATCGTCTCGATCGGATCGTGAACGATTTTCTCGGAAGGGTAAAAGGGGAAGTGATGCTCGCGCCTTGCGATCTGAATGCCCTGGTTTTGGGTGTCGCCGAGGCCGTTCGGCCCGATGCGGACGCCCGTGGCATCGAGATCTGTCTCGAGCTTGGGGAGGACATGCGGGAGATCTCGGCGGACGCGGAAAAGATCGAGCAGATCCTTTGGAATCTCTCAAGAAACGCCATGGAGGCCATGGGCAAGGGGGGGAGGATTACGATTAGGACCATGAAAAAAGAGGATGGCATGGTCTGCGTCCAGGTGGATGATGAGGGTCCCGGTCTGGATGAAAAGGTGCTTCGGGAGGTGTTCCGCCCCTTTTTCACCACAAAGGGGGAAGGACTTGGGCTGGGGCTTTCCCTGTGTAGCCAGATAGCGCGTCGTCACGGAGGTGATCTCACCCTCACGAACCGTCAGGAAGGTGGCGCCCGAGCCGAGTTGTGTCTTCCGGCCAGGCGGCCTGGGGTGTCAGGGGAAGGGGTCAGGGATGCGTGATGCGGAGAAACGGGGGTGGATAGCCCTCCAGATGGTGTCCGGCCTCGGGCCGGTTATGGGGAGGCGCCTCATCGAGCGTTTTGGGTCTCCGGAAGGGGTTTTTAGCGCCACCGCTGAGGATTTGAGGTGCCTTCCCCGCCTTTCGGATCGGGTCAGGCAGGCCCTTACCTCCGGACCTGATGAGAGAAAGATCGAGCATTCCCTTGCGGTTATGCGGAGATTGGGGGCCTGGATCATCACCCTTCACGATCCGGAGTATCCGATTTTTCTTCGGGAGATACACGACCCGCCCCTGTGCCTTTACGGATGCGGAGATCCAGGTTGTCTCAACCGGTCCGGAGTGGCCGTCGTGGGATCCCGCAGGCCCACATCCTACGGGCTGAAGATCGCCCGCGTCATCACAGCGGATGTGGCCCGTGCCGGGATAGTGATCATTTCCGGCCTCGCTCAGGGCATTGACTCTGTCGCCCACCGGTCCGCATGCGAAGCGGATGGGATGACAATCGCCGTCAAGGGATGCGGAATCGATGTGGCCTATCCCCGCTCGAACACCGAACTCGTGAAGGACATCGTCCGTAAGGGGGCCGTTGTCACCGAATTTCCCGTGGGCACGGCCCCGGAACCCAGGAATTTTCCGGGTCGAAACAGGATAATCAGCGGGCTTTCAAGAGGTGTCCTCGTCGTCGAGGCCGGACTCAAGAGCGGAAGCCTCATCACGGCCTCGTATGCACTCGACCAGGGGCGGTCGGTCATGGCCGTCCCTGGTTCCGTTGTCTCTCCAATGAGTGCCGGCACCCATTGGCTCATAAAGCAGGGGGCAAGGCTCGTGGATTCTGCGACCGATGTCCTTGATGAGCTGGGACATCCTGCCATGGAAGACGGGCCGGCCCCGGCCGCTGGGGGAGGCGGGCCCGGCGGTTCTGTTCCACCTGATCTGTCCCCTGAGGAGCTTGTCATATATGAGCAACTTGAAGACGGTCCCCGCCATTTGGATGATCTGGCGCATCTGACGGCCTTGCCCGTTTCACGTGTCAGTGGACTTTTGATGCGGATGGCATTAAAAGATGCTGTCCGCGTTTTGCCCGGGCAATGCTATCAACGAAATCCCTGATTGCGAAGACATGGGCATGAAAAAAGGTCTGATCATTGTCGAATCGCCCACCAAGGTGCGCACCATCAAGCGTTACGTGGGGGATGCCTATGAGGTCAAGGCCTCTGTCGGTCACGTAAAGGATCTGCCGCCGAAGCGCATCGGTGTGGATGTGGAACACGATTTCCAACCCGAGTTCGAGATTATTCGCGGAAAGGGCAAGATCCTCAAGGATCTGAAGGCCGCGGCCACGAAGGTGGAGGACGTCTTTCTCGCCACAGACCCTGACCGAGAAGGCGAGGCCATTGCATGGCATATCGCCGAGGAACTTCGCGACAAGGAAAAGAGGAGGTTCCACCGGGTCCTTTTTCGGGAGCTCACGGGCCGGGCCATCAAGGAGGCCATGGCCCATCCCGTTCAGTTGGACCGCAACAAGTTCGAGGCCCAGCTTGCCCGCAGGATCCTTGACCGTCTCGTGGGTTACGAGATCTCCCCCATTCTCTGGGAGAAGGTCAAAAGGGGGCTTTCGGCCGGGAGGGTGCAATCCGTGGCCGTGCGTCTCGTTTGCGATCGGGAGCGGGAGATACAATCCTTTGTCCCTGTGCAGTACTGGACGGTTGAGGTCAACCTTGTCGGTCCTGATCCACCGCCTTTCACGGCCAAAGTCGTGGCCCTAAAAGGTAAGAAATGCGCGATCAGCACCCAGGAAGAGGCGGACAAGGTGGTCTCCGCCCTGAAAAAGGCGCAATACGTTGTTTCCTCCATTCAGAAAAAGGAGAGGAAGCGCCAGGCACCGCCTCCCTTTATCACGAGCACCCTCCAGCAGGAGGCGGCGAGGAAACTCCGTTTTTCCGCCCGCAAGACCATGACTGTCGCACAACGTCTGTATGAGGGTGTTGAACTCGGATCAGAAGGCCCTGTGGGCCTCATTACCTATATGAGGACGGATTCCACGAGGGTCGCAGGCGAGGCCGTGGATGAGGCGCGTGCCTTTGTGCGAAAACGCTATGGCGAGGATTATCTCCCGAAAGGCGTGCGGACCTTCGGAAAAGGGAAGCTTGCCCAGGATGCCCACGAGGCAATCCGTCCGACCACTGTGGACAAGGCCCCGGAGGAGGTCTCCTCCTTTCTCGACAAGGATGAGTTGGCCCTCTACGAGCTCATATGGAAGCGTTTTCTCGCCTCGCAGATGGCCCCTGCCCTGTATGATCAGACCCAGGTGGACATAAAGGCCGGGGCCTATGGACTTCGGGCCATTGGAACGCTCCTCCGTTTCCCCGGCTATACCATCCTCTATGCCGAGGGCAGGGACGAGGAAAATGTCCCGGAGGGGGAGGACACCGCCCAGGCCCCTCTTCCGCCCCTGAAGGAGGGGGATCCCTTGGAGATGAAGGATATCATCCCCAGGCAGCACTTCACGCAGCCTCCTCCCCGCTATACCGAGGCCTCCCTTATCAAGGCGATGGAGGAAAACGGGATCGGGCGCCCGAGCACCTATGCCGCCATCCTGTCCACGATACGAGACAAGGAATACGTGGGCCTCGAGCAGCGGCATTTCGTCCCGACGGAACTCGGCTTGCTTGTCAACGATCTTCTCGTGGGTCATTTTCCGACCATTATAGATACCGGCTTCACGGCTGAAATGGAGAAGAGACTCGATGGCATTGAGGAGGGTGAAAAACAGTGGCGCGGGGTGATGAAAGATTTTTATCACCCTTTCAGAGAGGCGATTGATCGGGCACGCGAAGAGATGAAGTCCGTGAAGTCAGCGGGGATTGTCACTGACATCCTTTGCGATCGATGCGGTTCACCTATGGCCATTCGCTACGGCAGGGGAGGTCAGTTTCTTGCGTGTACTGCTTATCCTGCCTGTAAAAATACAATGGATTATACGCGGGATTCCGTGGGCAAGGTGGTTCCAATGCCCAAGCAGGAGGTGGATTCGGGAGAGAGGTGTGAAAAATGCGGCCGACCGATGGTGATCAAGAGGGGGAGGTTCGGAGAGTTTCTGGCGTGTTCCGGATACCCCGAGTGCAAAAATACGCGTCCCCTTTCCACTGGCGTGCCATGTCCTGAGTCAGGGTGTGATGGCTTTCTGGTGAAGAAGCGTTCCAAGACCGGCAAGACCTTTTTCAGTTGTAGCCGCTATCCGGCATGTACCTTTGCCGTATGGAACGAGCCGGTCAAAGAGCAATGCCCTCTGTGCGGACACCCCTTTCTGGTCGTTCAGGTGGACAAAAAGGGTAATCGCGTCCTCAAGTGTCCGAGCAAGGGTTGTTCCTATCGTTCGAGTGGGGAAACGGACGGAGTATAGGGACGGAGCATAGAGGCTTGCAAAAGAAAAAGGGGGATGTTATACAACCATCCTTTCGGGCAGGTCAGGAAGCGAGATTGACAATTTAATAAAAATGATATAAAAATAATTCTATTAAAACAAATAGATAGGCAAGTAGATAGGCAAGAAAAAATCAAAAAAAATATATTGACAAAAAAATAAGCTTTTGGTATTTTAAATATTCGTTGTTCGATCTTTGAAAACTGAATAGCATGTAACAGCAAAAAGATCGATCCTTTTTGCCTGCTAATGGCAGGCAATCCAGTTTAACTGGAGGGTTTGATCCTGGCTCAGAACGAACGNNCTGGCGGCGTGCTTAACACATGCAAGTCGTACGCGAAACCGGGCTTCGGCCTGGGAGTAGAGTGGCGCACGGGTGAGTAACGCGTAGGTAATCTTTCCCAAGGTTTGGAACAACTCGCCGAAAGGCGAGCTAATTCCGAATAGTATCGCATGGAGAAATCCATGCGATCAAAGGTGGCCTCTCCTTGGAAGCTACCGCCCTGGGGTGAGCCTGCGTCCCATTAGCTTGTTGGTGGGGTAATGGCCTA
>DIFG01000047.1:10815-11169 GCA_002419025.1 Deltaproteobacteria bacterium UBA5754
ACCCTGACGCAGCGACGCCGCGTGGGTGATGAAGGCCTTCGGGTCGTAAAGCCCTGTTGAGGGGGAAGAATCCCTTGTCGATGAATAATCGACAAGAATGACGGTACCCCTCGGGGAAGCACCGGCTAACTCCGTGCCAGCAGCCGCGGTAATACGGAGGGTGCAAGCGTTGTTCGGAATCACTGGGCGTAAAGCGGGTGTAGGCGGTTCATTAAGTCAGATGTGAAAGCCCACGGCTTAACCGTGGAAGTGCATCTGAAACTGGTGAACTCGAGTACTGGAGAGGGAAGTGGAATTCCTGGTGTAGGAGTGAAATCCGTAGATATCAGGAGGAACACCGGTGGCGAAGGCGGC
>DIFG01000047.1:11219-11491 GCA_002419025.1 Deltaproteobacteria bacterium UBA5754
TAGATACCCTGGTAGTCCACGCCCTAAACGATGGGCACTAGGTGCAGGAGGTATAAAACCCTTCTGTGCCGTAGCTAACGCATTAAGTGCCCCGCCTGGGGAGTACGGCCGCAAGGTTGAAACTCAAAGGAATTGACGGGGGCCCGCACAAGCGGTGGAGCATGTGGTTTAATTCGACGCAACGCGAAGAACCTTACCTGGGTTTGACATCTCGGGAACCCTGCAGAGATGTGGGGGTGCCCCTTCGGGGGAGCCCGAAGACAGGTGCTGCA
>DIFG01000047.1:11601-11769 GCA_002419025.1 Deltaproteobacteria bacterium UBA5754
GGATGACGTCAAGTCCTCATGGCCCTTATGTCCAGGGCTACACACGTGCTACAATGGTCGGTACAAAGGGATGCAAGCCTGCGAGGGTGAGCCAACCCCAAAAAGCCGATCTCAGTTCGGATCGAAGTCTGCAACTCGACTTCGTGAAGTTGGAATCGCTAGTAATCG
>DIFG01000047.1:11790-12361 GCA_002419025.1 Deltaproteobacteria bacterium UBA5754
CACCGCCCGTCACACCACGAAAGCTGGTTGTACCAGAAGTCGCTGTGCTAACCCGCAAGGGAGGCAGGCGCCCAAGGTATGATTAGTGATTGGGGTGAAGTCGTAACAAGGTAGCCGTAGGGGAACCTGCGGCTGGATCACCTCCTTTCTAAGGAAACCAAGCTGTACATGCTATTCAGTTTTCAGGGATCGAACACGATTGTTCTTTGAGAGTGCAAGGAAGTTGCATGGTGTGCTGAAGATGGGTCTCTGGGCCTATAGCTCAGGTGGTTAGAGCGCACGCCTGATAAGCGTGAGGTCGATGGTTCAAGTCCATCTAGGCCCACCACAATTGAGCATATGGAATATGGCCCCGTGTATCCTTGGGGGTGTAGCTCAGTTGGGAGAGCACCTGCTTTGCACGCAGGGGGTCATCGGTTCGAATCCGTTCACCTCCACCAATTTTTTGCGTTCTTTGATAAATAAATATAGACGAAAAACATGCGTCCTTAGGTTATGACCTTTATGGTCAAGCTACTAAGGGCGGGCGGTGGATGCCTTGGCATCGGAAGGCGATGAAGGACGTGGTAAG
>DIFG01000047.1:12375-12791 GCA_002419025.1 Deltaproteobacteria bacterium UBA5754
GATGTCCGAATGGGGAAACCCACTTGGGGTCATGCCCAAGTATTCTTGACTGAATACATAGGTCATGAAGGCGAACCAGGGGAATTGAAACATCTTAGTACCCTGAGGAAGAGAAAGCAAAAGCGATTCCCAAAGTAGCGGCGAGCGAAATGGGAACAGCCCAAACCAGCGGGTTTACCCGCTGGGGTTGCGGGACCGCAATACGGGATGGGGCGTGTTAGATGAATGGTCTGGAAAGGCCGGCCATAGCAGGTGATAGCCCTTTAATCGAAAACACAAACCACTCAAGCGGTATCCCAAGTACCACGGGACACGTGAAACCCCGTGGGAATCTGGGAGGACCATCTCCCAAGGCTAAATAATAACCTCTGACCGATAGTGAACCAGTACCGTGAGGGAAAGGTGAAAAGTACTCC
>DIFG01000077.1 GCA_002419025.1 Deltaproteobacteria bacterium UBA5754
TTCGCGACGAATGGCAGATTCCATGCGCCTTACGCTGTAGAGGCGAACGGCGATTCGCCTTGCTCTTTCCTGAAAAATTTTTGTGCCTTACATCTCGGGCTTTTTGAGCGGCATCAGATTTTGTGGTTTTTGCAGCGTGATCAGATTACACTTTTCCGCGTGTATAGCCGAAAGGGAAGAGAGAGGATCGTACGCCCTCCCTTCTGCCATGATACGTTTCCCCTCCGACATCCTGTCTTCGCTCCTGTCTCTTCGGACCTCCCAGGAGGGAGAGGCTGGAGGGAGGTCCCTTCGTTTTCTCGCTCAGGCAGGAGAGGAATTCGATGGCGTCGTCCTTGGCCGGATGGGTGGCGTGGACCTCGTCTCTGTCGGAGAGCATGTGGTTCGAGTGAAGGGTGGGGCCGAACTCATGGAAGGTGCATGGGTGCGTTTTCGTATCGTGGAGCCCGGTCTTCCCGCCCGTGTCCAGGTCGTACGCCAGACAGACGGGGAAAACGTCCCCCGAGGGCCTACCGCCACCGAGGCCGCCTTGCGCCTCAAGGCCGGACTCTTCCGCCTTGCCCAGGACCTCGCACCTTTTCTTGCCGATAAAACGCCTGAGCCATCCCCGATTTTTAGGGGATCGGGATCCATTTCTGTCCTCCCAGCTATCATTCGGGGCCTTGCCCTTGAGGGACACCCGGTCCCAGACCACATCAAGATCCTCGCCTCCATTTTTCGCACACAAGGACCTGACGGCCGAATGGCCTTCAATGGTATTGTGGAAAGTCTCGGGTCCGACGCAGGCGAGGTGATTCCTGGCGGTCGGATACCTGTCGAAGGCCTTGTGGACGATCTTCAGCACGGGGCATCAAGAGACGCTGGGTACGGACATACAATCCCGCCCGCCGGTCTCCGGCCCTTTCGTGGCATGCCTACGCAGGGGGTTTCCTCAAGGGTCTGCGACGGCCCAGTGCCGGATACGTCCGCAAGTCATCCCGATCCCCCGGGAGACCTCATCGCCCCAGCCACGACACGGGATTCCGGGGGTGTCGTCCAGAAGTCCGTTGTGTCCGGGACATCGGAGATGACCGGGGCATTTCAGGGAGTCAAGAATCCGACAGGAGTGAATGTAGGGGAAGGACCTCCCGCCGACCTCCTTAAGATGAATGGAAATCCGGTGACGTCGTCCGAACAAAAAGCCGCTATGGAGGGATATGACGCGCTGAAACATCCTGTGGTGCAGGATGTTCAAGGAGAGACAAAAAACCTCCATTCCGGCGAGAGGCAGGGGGTGGAACCGAATCCGGAAAACGGACAGGTCGTGCGGGATGCCGTCTCTCTTCCGTCAAAAGGCAAGGGTATGTCCCAGGGGGCGGATCAATCCAGCTCTGACGCCATGGCCTCTGTCTTTCGATCCATTGTCGACTATGCCGAGGGACTTTCCCGTTACCAGCGTTTTTTCAACGAGACGTCCGGTGTTTCCGTGTCTTTCTTTCCGTTCTGGTTTATCGGTGGATCCGGATCCGGCGTTTCGGCGTGGTGGAAGGAGCCCGAAAGCGGGGTTCGAAAGGAAACGGCCCCTGAAGAGGTGGAGAATATCGTCTTTGACCTGGTCATGGATGCCCTCGGTCCCGTAAGGCTGCACCTCAGGGGTTCAGGCGGAAAATACGCCCTTTCAGTCATGGCGCGGGCCGAGTCCCTTGCCGTTTTGCGGGATGGCCTTCCCGAACTCAAGGAATCCACGGACTCGGAGGGTTTTTCCGTCAGTGTCATCGGGCTTTCCCCCCTGACGGAACAGCGGGCGAAGGCGTGCCAGAGTGAAAATCCGGCCCCGGGAGTTTTCGACGTGCGCTTTCACCTCGTAATATGAAAACGGATTCTGCCAAAAAGCGTCAAAAGGCCGTCGCCCTACGCTACGATGGATCCCGAGGCAGCGCTCCACAAGTGGCGGCAACGGGAAAGGGTCATCTCGCCGAGAAGATCATCGAGCTTGCACGGGCCTCCGGCGTCCCTGTCCAGGAAGATGCGGCCCTTGTGGAGGTCCTTTCCCACCTGGAACTCGGGGATGAAATCCCTCCAGAGACCTATGTCCTTGTGGCCCAGATCCTTGCCTGGGTCTATCGAATGAACGGCAGGGCGGCAAAAAAGGATCAACGGTAGGAAAGATCTTCTGGCTACCTTGAAAAATTGTCCTTTTGCCCGATGGCTGTGTTGCTCGTCGGCCAAAAATGCTCACATACATGGAGTATGCTCCGCTTTTTGACCTTCTCGCTCCTTGCCATCAAACAAAAATCCAATTTTTTCAAGGTAGCCTTCTGTCAAAAGGGATCGACCTTCGGCCTTTTTTCTGGCAAACCCGCTTACCTTCGGGCTCCTCTGAGTATCTTTTACGGGCATGATCGCACTGTAAAAAACCTCAAAATCTGATCCCGCTCAAAAAACCCGAGATGTGGGGCGCGAAATTTTCCAGGAATGAGGCGTACTTAACGTATGCCGCATGGACCGGAAAATTGAAGCAACGCAGCAGATCGGGTTTTTTGAGCGGGATCAGGCATGTTTTTTGCTTTTTAAGGCATGCAAGATGTGAGACAGTGCGCTCGTCAGGAGGATCTTTACGCATGGGTACGATCGCCGGGCTGCATCCCCACGCGAGGCTCGGGCATATGGAGGCCCTCGAGGGGGCGATCATCAACGAGAGGAAACTTGAGTTGATCGCCAACGAGATGGCGAATGTCTCGACCGCGGGGTTTAAGCGTCAGCGGATCACCTTCGAAGAGTATCTCCTTCCCCAGCAGGACCAGACCAGTCGGAATGCCAAAGGGGAAAGGGTGGTTACGGATTTCAGCCAGGGGCCGGTTCATCGGACCGGAAATCCTTTTGATTTTGCCATCGTAGGCGAGGGTTTTTTTGTCATCGAGACCCCCCAGGGGGAACGGTACACACGCGCAGGGGATTTTACCCTGGATGCGGAGCAAAGGCTCGTGACACAGGAGGGCTATCCTGTGCTTGGAGACGGGGCCCCCATCATGCTAGAGGACACCACCGGGGTTGGTGTCTGGCTCTCTGAGGACGGCCGTTTTTTCGTGGACGAAACCCAGCAGGGGCAAATCGACGTGGTCCGTTTTGAAAATCCCCAGGGTTTGGGGCGGGAAGGCCGGAATCTTTACGTAGAGACGGATGCATCCGGCCCTGGGGAGCAGATGGACGGGCGCGTGATCCAGGGGGCCATCGAGGGTGCGAACGTGAATGCCGTTGAGGCCATGGTCCATCTGATCGATCTATACCGGTCCTACGAGGCCCAGCAAAAGACCCTTCAGACCGTGGACCAGTTGGATGAGAAGGCCTCAACCACCCTTGGACGGGTAGGGTAGCACGCAGGAACCTGACAGAGGACCGGAGGTAACGGAATATGTTGAGAGGTTTGTGGTCGGCCGCATCCGGCATGAACAGCATGCAGCTCAATCTGGACGTCATCGCAAACAACCTTGCCAATACGAATACGATAGGATTCAAACGAAGCAGGGCGGATTTCGAGGACCTTCTCTACCAGACCCTTCGAATGGCTGGGACGGAAAACATAGACGGCACCCAAGTTCCGACAGGCATGCAGGTGGGAATGGGGTCTCGCCCAGCGGCCATTCAAAAGATCTTCACCCAGGGAGATTTTCTGAACACGGGAAACGAACTCGATTGGGTCATCGAGGGGCGCGGTTTTTTCAAGGTCATTAGCAACGGGGAGGAGTACTACACGCGGGCCGGGGCCTTCAAGCTGGACAGGGACGGCTACATCGTCACCTCCAACGGCGACAGGCTTCAGCCCGAGTTCGCCGTGCCGGAAGACACCGTAAGGATCAGTCTCGATCCCTATGGTTCTCTTGTGGCAGCGGATGCGTCTGGCGAGGCCCTTGCCTCGGCCCAGCTTACCATCTACGACTTCGCCAATCCGGCAGGGCTTTCGAGCGAGGGAAGAAATCTCTTTTTCCCGACCCAGGCCTCAGGGGATCCCATTGAGGGCACCCCGGGGACAGAGAACTTCGGGACCTTGGCCCAAGGTTTCATCGAGCAGTCGAATGTGGATGTGGTGAAGGAGATGGTGGACATGATCGTGACCCAGCGGGCCTACGAGCTCAATTCGAAGACCGTCCAGACTGCGGACGAGATGCTCGGAATCGCGAGCAATCTAAGGAGATGATTTTGATGTCGAGTGCAATAATCGTGAGAGATTCCCGGACAGGCGATGGAGGCCGCAGGAGGACAGGTCCATGGCGCACGGCCGTATATACGGTCCTTCTCGTGTGTGCCGTTTTTTTTGCCTTTGCAACCTCTGAGGCGAGCGGGACTCCGTCTTCGGCCTCTGCCCAGAGACCAGGTGAAGAAACGATCATCCTCACGGCCGAGGATTTTTGCAATACCTTTTCCGACGCTGTCGCTGCCATGGGCCCGTGGGAGGGAGAGGACCTGGAGATAACAGGGCTCAGGATCTCGCCTTCCACCGTCACGGTGCCGAACGGTCCTCTCAATATGGATGTCCCGACCCCGCCTCAAGGCAGGGGATTGGGGACCGTTTCCTTTCCGGTCCAGATCCTTGTGGATGGGGTTTTGACAAAGACTGTTCGGGTAACGGGTAGGGTCGAGGTTTACAGATCCGTTCCGTGCGCTGTAAGGCCAATGAAAAAGGGCCATGTCATAGGCCCAGGGGACGTGGCCGAGGTGAGAAAGCCCCTCTCTCGAATCCAGGCAGCGGCTGTGTCCGCCCTCGAGGAGGTCCATGGAAAGCGTCTGATCCGTTCCGTTCGGGCTGGATCCGTACTGACTGAACGTATGCTTTCCGAGGCCCCTGTTGTTAACAAGGGTGATCGGGTGACCATACTTGCAAACTCGCCTGTCATTCGAGTGAGTGTTCCTGGCGTGATCCTGGAGGACGGAGCCGGGGGAGAACATATCCGGGTCATGAATCTCATGAGTGGAAAGGAGGTCCTCGCCCGTGTGGAGGACGCCAGGACGGTGAGTGTGGCCTTCTGAGGAAAAGGAGATAACACCCATGAAAAATTTTGTCATGCTCTGTCTTCTCTTCGGCCTCCTTGCCGGATGCGCTGGAACGCGGCAAGCCCCTGTTCCTGCCATTGCGCCGACCACACTCAGCCACGTGCCTCCGGCCCCGACCGCGCCTTCCGAGGGGGCGCTTTTCAACCCCAATCAATCAGGAAGCCTCTACGAGGACTTCCGTGCACGGTACGTGGGGGATGTGATTACCATCCTCCTCGAGGAGGATTTCCAGGGGGCAAAGAACGTCAATACACAGACGGATCGGGATTCGGAGATGAATGTCGGTCTTAACGGGATCCTTGGACTCGAATTCAAGAGGCGTATGGAGCCGAGATACAACACCACCATAGATGCCACCAAGGCCATCGGCGGAGAGACCTCGGACTCCTTCAAGGGGACCGGGAAAACGAGCCGGGACGCATCCCTCACCGGGACCATCTCATCCCGGGTCGTGGAGGTCCTGCCGGACGGAAATTTTCGTATCGAGGGGACGAGGGAGCTCAAGATAAACAACGAATCCCAGTATCTCGTCCTATCCGGGATCATTCGGCCGAAGGACATAGGCCCGGACAACACGATATCATCGACCCGCATCGGGGATGCCCGTATCTCCTACACCGGAGGCGGCACCCTGAGCGAAAAACAGAATCCGGCGTGGTTCGCAAGGCTTCTCGGGCTAATCGCCCTATTTTAAGCCGTTGCTTAGGCAAGTTGACTTGGAGACAGATCTGATGCCGCTGAAAAAAACCGATCTGCTGATCCCGCTGAAAAAAACCGATCCGCGGCGTGTATGGCGTCCATCCTTGGACGCCACCCCTTCGGGGCTGCCTTCGGCCGTGCAAATCGGCAGTTCTCCCGATTTGTGCTTCAATTTTCCATTCACTGCGGCGTACGCTAACTACGCCTTATTTTTAATGATTTTTGCGTCTTTCATCCCGAGTTTTTTGAGGGGCGTAAAATCCCAAGGTTTTTTTCAGTGTGATAAGACCCATCAAGTGTGCGGAACGATGATCATCCTGCGTGTTGCGATGATTTCCTTGTTCCTCCTCAGTGCCTTTGCCTCTGGAGTAGGGGCGGCACGTCTCAAGGACATGACGCAGGTCCAGGGGGTCAGATCCAATCAGCTCGTGGGCTACGGCCTCGTGGTCGGCCTGAACGGTTCCGGAGACGGGACCCAGTCCGATTTTACCATCCAGTCCCTTGCCAACATGATGGAGAGGATGGGGATGAGCATTGATATCAAGAAGGTCAAGGTGAAGAACACCGCAGGTGTCATGGTGACGGCCCAGCTCCCTCCGTCGGTGAAACCGGGTCAGAAGCTCGACGTTGTCGTCTCGTCCCTCGGGGATGCCAAAAGCCTCCAGGGAGGGACCCTCCTCATGACCCCGCTCAAGGGGATCGACGGAAAGATCTACGCCGTAGCCCAGGGCCCAGTGAGCCTCGGAGGCTTTTCTGCCAGTGGGGCTGCGGGAAAGATCCAGAAGAACCATCCGACCGCATGCAGGATCCCCAATGGTGCGACCGTGGAAAGGGAGGTCCATGTAGGCATCAACGAAAAGGACGAGATCCTCATGAGCTTCGCAAGCGCGGATTTCACCACTGTCACTCGTGCGGCAGAGGCCATCAACCGGCGTCTCGGTGGGCAGTATGCCAAGGCATTGGACGCCCTGACCCTATCGGTCATGGTTCCCAGACCTTATCAGGGAAATGTGGTGGGGCTTCTGGCCGACATTGAGTCCGTTGAGATCACCCCTGACCAGCGGGCCAAGGTTGTGCTTGACGAGCGCACCGGAACTGTCGTGATGGGTGACAACGTACGCATCTCGACAGTCGCCGTGGCCCATGGGAATCTGAGCATCCAGATCCGGGAGCAGCCCCAGGTCTCCCAGCCGACCCCGTTCTCCCAAGGGGAGACCGTTGTGGTCCCGAGGACGGACATCTCTGTCCAGGAAGGCGGCGGAGAACTCGTGCTCCTTGAGGGCGGGGCGAGCATCGGGGACCTGGTCCGTGCCCTCAACGCGGTAGGGGTAACGCCGAGGGACATGATCGCGATCCTCCATTCCATCAAGGCCGCCGGCGCCCTCCAGGCGGATCTGGAGATCATCTGACGATGACCTCTCTGAGGTCCACTAAAAGGAGAGAAAGATGAAGGCATTGTCACCCGTTCCGAGTCATCTCCTTGCGCCTGCGGCAGGTTCGGATCGCCTCAATAGAGAAAGCGCGGGGACGGACAAAGGGCTTAGAAAGGCATGCGAGGACTTTGAGGCCATCTTTATCCGTCAGATGTTCCAGGTCATGAGAAAGACGATCCAGAAGAGCGGCCTTTTTGGAGGCGGCATGCAGGAGGAGATCCTGACCGATCTCTGTGATGAGCGGGTTGCCGACGAAATCGCCCACGGTCGGGGCATAGGGATCTCTCAGGCCCTCTATAGGGATCTCGCCGCGGTCTCACGCACAGACTCACAACGACGGGACGTACGTCAGGGGCTTTGCCGTGTCTCGTAACGGGTCATCCCACGTCCTTCCGCGTCTTCCTTGTGCATTCTGGCAGGCGATCCATGGTGCGCGTGATGCATGGCAGGGACTTGAAGGGATCCTCGACGAGGAGTGGGAAGGCCTCAGGCGGAACGAGATTTCCGTTCTGTGGGAAACTGCCGATAAAAAGACCATGCAGGCTGCTCACATCCAGGAAAAGGAAGCCGCCCTGACCCACATGGCCCGGCTCATAACCGAGCGCTGCGGTCTCGTGGGTCACGATGACTGGAGAATGGCGCTCAGGTCCGTTGTCCACCCATCGGACCTTTCCCGATTCGAGGCGGAGCTTTTCGCACTTCGGCGCGTACGGGAGGAGGCCATGGAGAGAAACCGTCGCCACGGCCGATGGATCGGGGAACGGCTCGATCTCACGAAGGCCATTGCCAGGGTCCTCGTCCCGGTTGCAGAGGATCCTCCCGCCCTTTACGGCCCGTCCGGGGGGCTCTCAGGGGAACGCCGAAGGCCTTTGTTCAAACAAGGAGATTTCTGATGGCAGGGATCACGAGTCTTTTGAACGTGGCCAAGGTCGGGATCCTTACCCATCAGGTCTCCATGCACGTCACCGGCAACAACGTCTCGAACGTGAATACCCCTGGTTATTCCCGCCAGAACGTCACCCTTTCTCCTGCCTACCCCACGCCGTCCGCGGTCGGCCCCATAGGAAACGGGGTGAACGCCACGGGAGTGGTCAGGAACTATGACCGATTCATCACCACAGCACTCTTCGACAAGACCTCGGTCATGTCCGGGCTCGAGACGCGCCAGTCCGGCATGAAGCTCATAGAAGGGATCCTGAACGAGGTGGACGAAAACGGACTCAACGAGCTCATGAACCGGTTCTGGTCCGCGTGGGAGGATGTGGCTGACAATGCCGAGGGCATGGCCGAAAGGACCTCCCTCCTCCAGCAGGCCTCCCTCCTTGCTGATGGAATCCGGGATCGCTACGACAGGCTCGTGAAACTATCTCACGACGTGGACGTGAACATCGAGACCGCTGTCTCCGACATAAACCGTATTTCCAGGGAGATCGCCGAGCTGAACGTCCAGATCGTCTCCCTCGAGGCCGGAGCGCGCCAGGCGAACGACCTCAGGGACCAGAGGGACGAACTCGTCAGAGACCTCTCGAGGCTTGCCGACGTTAAGTATTTCGAGACAGAGCGTGGATCATATACCGTTCTTATCGGCCAGGGAAGCCCTCTTGTTGAGGACGACCGTTCCTGGGGGCTTGAGATGCGGGCCGGAGATGTCTACTGGAAGGGAGGCACGGGAGATGTCATGAGGCTCACCACTGAGGACGTGGCCAACGGAGAGCTTGGGGCGTGGCTCGACGTTAAGTCGAGGGTGAGCCCGGGAGACATGTCCGTCCTTACCGCCTCACGGGCGAATACGACGGCAGGGCAGGGGATCAGGCCCGCGACACTCTGGAGCCAGATAGACGGCGTCACGGTCACCGGGAGTTTCCAAATCGCCTTTTCGGGAACTGACCGGAATGGACATCCGGTCTCCGCCACTTATGACAGTACGGTTGATTACGACGGCGACGGGACCACCGGCCAGGTCTCGGACCTTCTTTCATCCATCGAGACGACATATGGAGCGGCCGATGTGGATGCCACCATCGACCCTGACGGAAGACTCGTTCTGCAGGACATCCACCCGGGGGACGTGCCCATTGCCTTTCAGATCGAGGGGATGACAGGAGGGATCACCGGCCTTGATCTCGGCAGATTCGACGGATCATATCCGGAAAACTATCTGGAGCGCCTCGACCGCTTGGCGACCGAGCTCATAAAGGCAGTAAACGAGGTACACGGCCAGGGATCAGGCCTTGTCCCCTTCACGGAGACCGCAGCCCTTCACGGGGTAACCGATGTGAACGAGCCCGTGAGCTATCGCTCATCCGGACTTGAGTTTTCCGACCAGGTGCGGGACGGCTCCTTCGAGATCTGGGTCTATGATGCAAACGGCAACGTCATCGACCTGGATCCATCGACCGTTGGAGTGAACGATCCATGGCGCATGACCGTGACAGAGGGGGTGACGACGCTCCAGGACATCGTTGACGCCGTAAACGATCCAGCAAGCGGCATACCCGGAATAACCGCATCCGCCCCTGGAGGGAGGCTCGTCCTTGCTGTGGACGGGACCTCGCCGACGTCCAGTTTCGCCTTCGGCACCGATACCTCGGGGGTCCTTTCCGCCCTGGGCCTCAACGCCTTTTTCGACGGCACGGACGCATCCACAATATCGGTCAATTCGGGGCTCATGGAGGACCCCCGTCTCGTGGCTGCGGCCCGTGTGGAGGCCAGGGGAAACGCCGATGTGACGGCGACTGTCGCCGTTCGGGAACCCGCGCGCCCCCTCGGGGTCTCGGTGACGGACGGGACCTTCACGGTCAGTCTCTTCGATCAGACAGGGGCGGTCCAGCACACGGAGACCATTTCTGTGGATGCGGATGTGACCACGCTCGAGGACGTTATGGACGCCATCAACCGGGTGGACGGTCTTCACTTGGAGGTCGCAAACGGGGTCTTTACGGTGAGTTCCACTCGGCCCGGCTGGACCGTGAATGTCTCGGATAGCGGCAATGATCTTCTTGCCTATCTCGGAGTCACCCCTCCAGCCACCTCCCAGGCGTCTATTTCCGGTGTGTATCAGATTGACCGGACCTTTGAGCCGTTTGCCGATTTCACGACCGGGGTCGTTGCGGGTTCATTTCAGGTGGATCTTCTTGATGCGGGCGGAAACCCCGTGGCGGGAAGCCCGTTCACCGTCCCGGTCGATCCGGCAACGGATGGTCTGGATGATGTGGCCGCGGCCATAGATGCCGTTCCTGGCCTCGCCGCGGGCGTTGAGGACGGAAGGCTCCGGATCTCTGCCGAGGGGAATGCGGCCTCTTTCATCCTGAGGGACGATACCACAGGCGTCCTTTCCTACCTGGGGCTTGCCACCTTCGCCGGAGGCACCCTCAACCCCGCAAACAACGAGAACGCCCTCGAGTTAGGTGCCATCGGGAGGGAGGGGATCGCGGCCCTTGACGGAGCGACCTTCAGCGAGGCCTACAGCGGGCTCGTGGGGACCGTTGGGATCCATTCCCGCGGTATCGGGCTCGATTACGAGTTCACGCGTTCCGCAGTTGCAGAGCTTGAGGCCAGAAGGGACGAGGTCTCCGGCGTTTCCCTGGACGAGGAGCTCGTCAATCTCCTCCGCTTCCAGCACGCCTATTCGGCCGCGGCAAAACTCATCAAGGTCGCGGACGAGATGTTTCTTTCCATCATCGAGACCAAGTAGGGGGTGCGGCCATGCGCGTCACCATGAGCACCATGTACGACCAGATCAACACCGATCTCTTTCGCCTGACGGACCGCATGCAGAAAACCACTGCCTCCATCTCGTCCGGGAAGATCTACCGGACGCCGTCGGACGAGCCCGTCGCCCTTGTTCACGCCCTTGGGGTGAGGAGCGACATGGCAGCAACGCTTCAGTATCAGAGGAACATCTCCTACGCCAAGGGGTGGACACATGCCACAGAGATCGCCCTCAGCCAGATCCAGGATCGTCTGCTCCGGGCGAAGGAACTCGCCATCCAGGGGGCGAATGACACGCTTACGGCCTCGGACAGACGGGTCATCGCCGCGGAGGTGGAGAGCATCCAGGAAGAGGTGACAGCCCTGGGGAATACGAGTTTCGGCGGGAGATACATCTTCGGCGGGACCAGGACAAAAGGATACGGCCCCGGAGAGGCCCCGTTTGTTCTCGACCCGGACGGCAGCGTCACCTATCACGGGAACCGGGAAGGCATCTCCGTGGAGACCGCACCGGGCATCAGGGAAAAGATGAACCTTGACGGCGACGAAGCCCTTGTTCAAGGCGGGGTCTTCACGGGCCTCGACCTCATCCGTGACGCCCTCGAGGCGGACAGCCAAGCGGGCATCCAGACCGCCATCGGAGACATCGACCGGGCCATCAGCCACGTCTCCGACCGAATAGCTGTCATGGGTGCTACGGCCAACTCCCTTGAAAACAAGGAGGCCATAGCCGAGAACCTGGAGATCTCCGGGCGCGAGCGCCTCTCAGATATAGAGGATGTGGACCTCATCGAGGCCGTCTCTGACCTCAAGGCCCAGGAGACAGGTTATCAGGCGGCCCTTTCCGCCGCCTCCAGGGTCATGTCCATGAGTCTGGTGGATTATCTTTGATAGAAGAACACGTGCGACGCGAGCCAAGGAGGGCGTGACATGCTCATTCTGACCAGGAAGGTTGGAGACAGAATCAGGATTGGGGACGGAATCGAGATCGCGATCCTGGAACTGAAGGGCCGTTCCGTACGAATCGGTGTTTCGGCACCAAAAGGCATGTCCGTCCTGAGGGAAGAGGTGTATCAAAGGATCCGCGAGGAGAACGTCAGGGCAGCCGTGGAAGGTCCCACCCCTGAAATGCTCGATGCCATCGGACGCCGTATCCCACCTGTAAAAAAGACATCCAATTAGGAAAACGGCCATGGAAATCATGACGACCAGGTTCGGAACCTTGGACATAGACGAGGGGAAAATCCTCGCCTTTACCCGCGGAATTCCCGGTTTTGCTGACAAAAGGCGATTCATCCTCATCCCCCACGGAGAGGGATCCCCTTTTTTCTGGCTTCAATGTCTGGATGATCCGGATCTCGCCTTTCCTGTAATTGATCCGGCCGTTATCCACTCGGGCTATTCCTTCGAGATCCCGGACGGGATTCAGGAAGAACTCGAGATCACCCGTGTGGAGCAGGTTCAGGTTCTTGTCATCGTGACGGTGCCGCGGGAAAACCCGCGGAAAATGACGGCAAATCTCCTCGGTCCCGTGGTCCTGAATGTAGAGACTATGACGGGCTGCCAGATCGTGCTCGATCACAGCCGTTATCCGCTGAGATATCCTCTCTTCCAGGAAAATTCCTGAATCCGCGAGACTGCAATCGGGATGTTTGTGGAGCGAGGCCTCCACGGATGGATGCCGTAGGCAGATTCGTCCCCATGGACAGGGCCTATCTGCTGCACGGAACAAAAGTCCCGGGCTGCAGATAGGATTTTTCCACCGGCAACAGTCCGGAGCAGTGTCCATGTCGGATTCCCTCCTGCATCAAGACGGCTTGACATCTCACTGCGGCACCTTCAGACTTTCTTCAGGGATATTTCAAGGTTTCATCATCCCAAAAAGACAAGGAGGATTGCGTCATGTCGGCAAAAATCACATGGGAAACGTCATGGGACAAGGCCTTGGCCCGTGCCAAGACAGAAGGAAAGGCCGTTTTTCTCGATTTTTTTAACCCTGGGTGAATTGGTTGCCAGCAAATGGATGCGGTCACGTATCCCGAGACCAAGGTTGTCGATTTCATCACTCAAAATGTCATCCCCCTCCGCATCCCCTTTGATTCCCAACCCCTTAGCGGGAAATTCCAGGTGAAGTGGACGCCCACGCTCATCATTCTCGACGAAGAGGGGAATGAACACCACAGATGCGTGGGCTTTCTCGGGCCGGAGGAACTCATACCGTTTCTCATGCTCGGAATCGGCAAGGTCTATTTCGAAACGGACCTGCTGGATGACGCCGCGGCCATGTTTGAAAAGGTGCTCTCCGGTTTCCCCCAGAGCACCTCGGTCCCCGAGGCTATCTTCTACAAAGGGGTCTGCGGTTACAAGAGGACGCACCAGACAGGTCCCCTCAAGGAGGCCTATGAGACCCTGACGCGGGACTTTCCGGAGAGCGAATGGGCCAAACGGGCCTATCCGTACAGGCTTTTGTAGCGAAGCTTCGAAAAATGGTCCTTTCGCCCGATGGCTACGTTGCTCGTCGGTCAAAAATGCTCACATACATGGAGTATGCTCCGCTTTTTGACCTCCTCGCGCCTTGCTCTCGGGCGAAATTCCTCTTTTTTTTGAGGCTCCCAATAGTGATGGTCTCGTAAAAAGTGCCGGACTCGTCATGCCGGACTTGATCCGGCATCCAGAACATATTGAAAANNATTGGAATTTTCGACTTTTTACGAATCCATCAATAGTGAAGGTAGAAGGCGGGGGGAAACTATCCCCCCGCCGGATGGGAAAACGGGTCTCGCAAGAGATTCAGGCCAGGGGACGCATGGTCCATATGCCGCACGGACAGGTATCTGCACAGAATCCGCAGGCGATGCACTTTTCGTCGTCCGAGACGTACTCGTATCCCCCGATCTCGAGTTCGCGCCTGGAGATGGCGCCTGTAGGGCAGATGGTCTCGCAGAGGTGGCAGTCCCGGCAGGATCCGCAACTCAGGCATCTTTCCGCCTCCGCCTCTGGTGTCGTGCCCTTGGAGGGGAGCGGGCAGTAGTGCTCCATGGTCAGGGTCTTGCGGTCGATCACCTTTTTGGCAAACGGTTTCCAGGGGATGCCCTTCAGGGTGCTCGCAATGAATTCCGCGGATTGCATTCCAGCACCCATGGCATTCGTTGCAAGACCCGGCCTTTCCACGTCCCCTACCGCGAATATCTTCGCATCCGTCGTCCTTCCGACTTCATCCGTCCTGATCCAGCCTCGGACTGTTTCAACGGTCTCGGGAAGGAAATCGAGGGCCGGAATATCTCCTATGGAGATGAAGACCGTGTCAGCCGGAATGATTTCACCGTCCGCAAGCACGACTCCATCTTCAGTCACCTCCCGCGTGGTTACAGGCCAGCGGAACACCGCCCCCATGGCCTCGGCTGCCGCCTTTTCCTTTCCGAAGGCAAGGGGTTTTTGGATGTCGAGAAGGATGACGGACTCGGCCCCGTGCCGATAGGCCTCGCAGGCCACATCGCAGCCCACGTTTCCAGCCCCGATGACGACTACTCGTTTTCCAACAGGCATGGGACTCGGGGATTTGACGGATTTCAGGAAATCGAGGGCGGGAATCACCCGTTCCGATCCCGGGAAAGGTATGCGCCGGGTTTCATGGGCCCCGACGGCGACGATTACGTATTCATACTCATCTTTTAGTTGCTGGAAACTCTCCCGGGTTATGCTGACCCCGAAATGGACGTGGATGTTGGGCATCGCGAGGAAACGGGAGATTTCCGCCTCCCACGTGGCTCGGGGCAGGCGATCCCAAGGGATGACCTGGGCGAGTTTGCCCCCCAAGTGGTCCTCACGCTCAAAGATGTGGGCCTCGATCCCTGCCTTTGCCAGATGCCAGGCCGCGGTCATGCCCGCTGGGCCGCCACCCACGATGGCGACCCGTTTTCCAATGGGCGGCTTGGTTTCCGGAGGGGGAAAATCCCTGACGGCACGGCCGAGGAGGGCCACGTCTATGGACCGGTCAACGAGTTGCCGTGAGCACTGGTCCATGCAGAGATTTGGGCAGATGGCCCCGCAGACGGATCCGGGAAGGGGGGTATATTCGAGGGTAAGGCGATAGGCCTCGTCCATCTTTCCTTCCCGAATGAGGCGGAGCCGATCCACAGTCGGGATGTGCATGGGGCAGTAAAAGGTGCAGGGTGCCGCGTTTTCGCGGTTTGCCCAATACGGCCTTTTCCTTCTCAGATCCCCGGTGACGATGAGCCCGATGGGGCTTCGATCGAGTCCGGGGGCGAGATCGCGGAGCGGGTCTCCGCCAAGGGCCGGTTCCCAGATCTTCTTCCGAAACTCGGCCATGGGCATGGAGCCGGTATTGGAAAGGGCCTTTTCCTGGGGGGTGAGGGAGATGAGAAGCCTCCATTCCTCCCGGTTCGTGAGCTGCACGATGAGGTCATCGCGTCCGATCCTCTGGAGAAATTCCGGGAGCCGTTCCTTGAGCCACTGCCATTTTTCGTCATCTAAATCCGTTTCCCGGACATCGCTACGGGAATAGCTTCCATCTGTCTTTCCCCGATAAAAGATCCAGCCTCCCACCATGCCTACGCATGGTCTGTAGCCGAGGACGTTTTCCGGGTTTTTGGGATCCACTCCGCATACCACGCCGATTCCGCCGCAGTTGAACTCGGCAAAGGTGTCGCCGGTGGAGCCCAGCACCCAGAGCTCAGGTCTCTCGAACGCAGGATTCCATTTCGTCATGGTGAGGCCGCGGGAGCCGATGGATCCCCTTACCATGACCCTTCCCTGGGCCATGGCGTTGCAGACGCCGTTGGTAGCGTCCCCAAGGATTATGATGTCAGCCCCGATATTGAGATAGCCCACATCGTCCGATGCAGGGCCTTCGGAGATGATGGTCGTGCCTGGCCGGCCCATGCAGCCGAGGCGCTGGCCCACAGGGCCGCGCACCCTGACGGTGATGGGGCGCCCGCCCTTCCAGAGGCGGCCTCCCACGTTGTGTTGACCAAAGGTCTCGAGGACGAGTGAATCAGTGTCTCCGGCCGCCCTCTGTACAAGCTCCTCAAACGTCTGGGAGGCGATTCTTTGGCCGTTTTCGTCGATTCCTCGGACAATGACGGGTAGGGCAACAGTTGGGGATTCCATGTATGGGAAGATCCTTTTTTAGCAGATGTAGCGGATATTGAGTCGGTCAGCAGCGTCTTTGTTGTCGATCCCGATGGCGTCGGACATCCCTATGGGAAGGCTCTGGGACCTGCCGAGCGGGGCCATGATCTTCTTCATCTCTGTGCGAATGGAGAGGAAGATATCCACGACCCTCTGGGCCACCTGGTCGGGGTCGAGCCGACGGTAGAGTTTCGGGTTCTGACTCGTGATGCCCTTGGGGCAGAGGCCGATGTTGCAGACGTTGCATCGGTTTCGTTCGTTTCCGAGGCATCCGGCTGCGGCCTGCATGATGTATTTCCCTATGTGCACGCCGCTCGCCCCAAGCATGACGAGGGCCATGCCGTTTTGGGCCACATTCCCGTTCTTGCCGATACCGCCTGCGGCAAAGAGGGGGATCTCGTTCTGTTTCCCTTGGGCGCAGAGATCGAGATAGCATTCCCGAATGTTCGAGGCAATGGGGTGCCCCATGGCGTCCATACTCACGTTGTAGGCCGCTCCCGTTCCGCCATCCACGCCGTCTATGAGAAGTCCCCCGGCATAGGGGTTCCTCACCAGGTTGTTTAGCACGGCCTTGGCCGAAGTTGAGCCGGATATCTTGGGATAGACCGGCACCCGAAAACCCCAGGCCATTGACATGGTCTGGATCATCTTCATGACGCTCTCTTCTATTGAGTAAAGGGTCTGATGAACCGGGGGCGAGGGTAAGTCCACTCCCTCAGGCACGCCCCTGAGCCTTGCGATGAGTTTGCTCACCTTAAACCACATGAGCAGGCCCCCGTCGCCTGGTTTGGCTCCCTGTCCGTACTTGATCTCAATGGCAGCCGGATCGCACTGCATATCGGGGATGGCCCGGATGATCTCATCCCATCCGAAGTAGCCGGATGCGATCTGGAGGATGATGTATTTGAGAAACGGGCTCTTGAGGATCCATGGGGGACAGCCTCCTTCGCCGGTGGCCATGACAACCGGGATCTTCAGGACCTCGTTCAGGTAGGCCACACCCTGAAGGAGGCCGAGCCACATGTTGGGGGAAAGGGCCCCGAAGGACATGGAACCGATGATGAATGGGAAGATCTCCCGTGTGGGAGGGATCCACTCCCCGGATGCATGTCTTTTCAGAAACTCCTCGGGAGGGAGGATCCTGCCGAGGACCGTGTTCAGCATGAACTCGTGCCTGCCGGCATCGAGTGCCGGGTCCGTGAGCATGGAGATCCTGGTGAAGATGATCCTGTCAAGGAGGCTCGAGGTGTCGTTTCTCCGGCCGCCCCGTTTCCATGCATCCCCGCCCTGGTTCATATGGAAGCGGACGCGGGCGTCGCCCGGGTTGGGGACAGGGCAGATGGCCTCGTTCGGGCAGACCATGGCGCACATGCCGCAGCCGATGCACCGGTTTGCAGGCTCCGTTCGCTGACGGATGCCCGTGAATGTCCTGTAGGAATTTCCCAAATTCCCACTTCCAATGCCGAGGTTCGGGATCCTCTGCCTGCGGTAGGCGAGGTGAATCGCCTGGACGGGACAGACCGCAGTGCACCGGCCGCAGAGGGTGCAGCGATCCTCACGGTGCTGAATGATCCAGGGAAGATCTCCGGGGGTCAGGCTGCTTGGGGAAGAGGGAACGGATTGAATTGGGACCATATCTGATATTCCTTTCGATCAGGGGGGACGATGACGGTGTGTTCGCGCATAGGCTGGAAGTCGAGGGAACGTTCCCGATCCGGGATCATGGCATCGATGCCGCAGATTTCAGAGGCCATGGCCCATTCGCCCGGCCTTCCTCCAATGGTGGCGGGACGTAGTTTCTTGTGGTCCATGACGAGGAGACACGTCTCGTCCGGGAGCGAACCCATGACGCAGTTGGGGCCGTCGATGATGAGTCTTCGGCATGCGTCTCTGAGTCCCTTCAAGAACGGTCCCTGCGGATGCCGGTCCAGTTCTTCAGTCTTTAGCGGGGTGATGACGTGTTTGTAGGCCTCGAGAGGCAGTTTCAGTTGTTTGAGGGTGTAGTGGAGGATGTGGGTAAAGACCTCGCTGTCGCTCTGATATCCGATGTATCCGGGGAAATGGGTCCCCATGAGCCAGTCCCGAATGGGGACGAAGGCGGTGTTCTCGCCGTTCGTCATGGTGGCCACACCTTGTATGAAGAAGGGGTGACATGCGTAGAGGTTGATCCCCCAGTTGGTGTTCTGTCTCCCCTGTGCCATGACCACTCGGGCGAGGATCCGGTTCTCTTGGAGACCGAGGGCGTTTCCGACCTCAAGGGGCCAACCGACTTCCTTGATCATCACCACATCAGGCCAGAAGGAAAAGACCGTGAGATCCCCTCCATGCTCCTCGCCATCCTGCCGGAGGGCCAGGCGCATTCGCATGAACTCCAGCTCCCTGCGGTCAGGGGTATACGCTCCCCAGGAATCGGGGAGCCTGTAGACCCGGGCGAGGAACTTGTGGCGGTCTTTTGCCTCGAGCACGGCCAGATCGGTCGTGAACTCGTGATCGTATTTGAGCTCGAATCCCGCATCCCGCATGAAGGCGTCCAGCCGGTGGAGGGCTGTCTCCGTATGCGCGATTCCGCAGAGTATGGGATCCTTTTCCTTATAGCTGTAGTCGGTGAATCTGACTCCGCGCAGCAGAAGGCCGAGGCCGCTTCCGTCGTATCCTTCCCGCATGGCCTCCATGGCCAGGAGGATGTCGTACGGCGAGAAGGCTTCCTGGGCTGTCTTGAGGGCTAAACGGCACATATCTCATATCTCCGGTGGGGTGTTCCGGCCTTTGTCACGGGCGGACAGGACAAAACGAATTATCCCGCCCAGGCATTTGTGTCAAGGATCGGCATGGATCTTATGTAGGACGGTTTATGGTCGAACCGGCTTCTCAGTTTTCCGTGAGGGGATCCCGGAGGCGGACGGGCTCCGCGATGGTCTTTCTCAATCGGATGTTGAGCATCTCCACGCACACGGAAAAGGCCATGGCTGAATAGATGTAGCCTTTGGGTATATGAAAATGCAGTCCTTCCCCCATTAGGGAGACGCCGATGAGAAAAAGGAAGCTCAAGGCAAGCATCTTGACCGTGGGATGGCGTTCCACAAAGGCGCTTACAGCCCTGGAGGCAACAAGCATGAAGCCGACGGCGATGACGATGGCCGCGATCATGATCTCCACGCGTTTGGCCATGCCTACGGCGGTAATCACGGAATCCAGGGAAAAGATGATGTCGAGAAGGGTGATCTGGACAATGATGCCGGGAAAAGATGCGGCTGCCGTTGGGTTTGCGTGACCTTCCGCTCCTTCGAGTTTTTCATGGATCTCAAGCGTACTTTTCGCGATGAGGAAAAGACCTCCGCCGAAAAGGATGAGATCACGGCCTGAGAATCCGTGCCCGAGGACCGAGAAGAAGGGGGCGGTAAGACGCATGACCCACACAAGGGAGAGAAGAAGGGCTATTCGAGTGAACATCGCCAAAAAAAGGCCCATGGATTGGGCCTTTCCCCTCTTCTCTTCAGGGAGTTTGCCGGAGAGGATGGAGATAAAAACGATGTTGTCGATCCCGAGAACGATCTCGAGGGCCGTGAGGGTGACGAGGGCTATCCAGGACTCGGGGTTGAAAATCCAATCCATGAGGGAAGATGGGGAATGGAAGGGTTTTGAGACGGATTACTAACATGCGGTGCATGAAGGGTCAATTCGTCATCCATGCGACACAGAGACCATGCGATGATCCCGCTGAAAAAGCCCGATCTGCGGCGTTGCTTCAATTTTCCAGTCACTGCGGCGTACGCCAAGTACGCCTCATTCCTGGAAAATTTCGCGCCTTGCATCTCGGGCTTTTTGAGCGGGATCAGATTTTGAGGTTTTTGTAGTGCGATCATGCGACGAGTTCCTGCCGATCAAGTCGTTTACGCCCGCGTCCGATACGGAAGGTGAACACCTTCGTCGAAGGGAGGTTTCATGGCGAAGCTCGATGCATTTTTTAAACTCATGAACGAACAGGGGGCATCCGACCTCCATATCGCATCCGGATCGCCTCCGATCCTGAGGATCCGCGGAGATCTGCACCGGGTGAAGTACAAGACCCTCGAAAACGACGAACTCAAGTCGATGCTTTACGAGATCGCTCCTGAAGGGAAGATCAAACAGTTCGAGGAGACGGGGGACGTGGATTTCGGTTACGAGATCCCGGGGCTTGCGCGCTACCGCGCCAATTTCTTCATGCAGAAAAACGGTGTTGCGGCCGTTTTCCGGGAGATTCCGAGCAAAGTTCTCTCCGCCGAGGACCTGGGGCTTCCCCTCGTCATGACCAAGCTCTCCATGCTTCCTCGGGGGCTCGTCCTTGTTACCGGCCCGACTGGAAGCGGAAAATCCACCACGCTTGCCGCCATCCTCGATCACGCAAACAAGAACCGCAAGGACCACATCATCACCATCGAGGACCCCATCGAGTTCGTCCACGAGCCCAAGTCATGCCTCGTAAACCACCGGGAGGTGGGCATCCATACGAAGAGCTTTCATGCAGCCCTTAGGGGGGCGCTCCGTGAAGACCCGGACATCATCCTCGTGGGCGAAATGAGGGATCTGGAGACCATCTCCCTCGCTATAGAGGCGGCCATGACCGGGCACCTCGTGATGGGCACCCTTCACACCATCAGCGCCGCCAAGACCGTGGACCGCATCATCGAGATCTTTCCCTCCCACCAGCAGCCCCAGGTCCGGGCGACCCTTGCAGACGCATTGCGGGCAGTGATCTCACAGACCATGTTCCGGCGTGTGGACATCAAGGGCCGTTGCGTGGCCTTCGAGATCCTTATCGCCACGCCTGCGGTCCGGAACCTTATTCGAGAGGGGAAGACCTACCAGATCCCGTCGTCCATGCAGACGGGGAAAAAGTACGGGATGCAGACCTTGGACGACGCCATCATGGAGCTCCTCCAGAAGGGCTGGGTCGATCCGGACGAGGCCTATGCAAAATGTGTGGACAAGGCCCGCTTCGCGCCCTTTTCCCAGAACGCCCCGGCGGACTTCACGGAGGTGGGATGATGAGAGGAACAGATCTGGACTTCGTCCTGAAAGAGATGCTTGGGGCGCACCCGAGGATCTCGGATCTCAACTTCACAGTAGGAAGACCCTGTCAGGTTGCAGGAGACGGCAGGCTCCATGCTGCTGGAATTGGGCTTGAAACAGGCGTCCTTACACCGTTCCAGACCGAGGAGCTCGCCCTTGCCCTGATCGACGACGACCGTCGTCTCCTCATGGATCTCCTCAGGCACGGCTCCTGTGATCTCTCCTATCACCTGCCGGACGGCCCCCGGTTCCGTGTGAACGTCTTTTCCCAGCAGGGGGCCTACAGCATCGTCATGAGGAGGCTTTTGAGCAAGGTACCGACCCTGCAGGATCTCTCCCTCCCTGATGCGTTCCTTTCCATGTCCAAGGAAAAAAACGGCATCGTCTTTTTCACAGGCGCAACCGGAACCGGCAAGACCACATCTCTTGCCGCCATCCTCGACGAGATCAACCAAAGGGAAAACCTCCACGTTATCACCCTTGAGGACCCCATTGAATATGTCCATGCGCACAAACAGGCGACATTCAACCAGCGTGAACTCGGAAAGGACTTCGACACCTTTGCGAGCGGCCTTCGGGCTGCCCTCCGCCAGGCCCCCCACGTGGTCCTTGTCGGCGAGATACGCGACAGGGAGACCATGGAGATCGCCCTCAACGCAGCTGAGACAGGTCACCTCGTCTTCTCCACCCTTCACACGGTGAGCGCGGCCCATACCATAAACCGCATTCTCGGCATGTTTTCCACGGACGAGGAGCAGCAGATCAGGTTCCGTCTTGCAGATGCGATCAGGTGGGTCGTGGGCCAGAGGCTTCTACCACGAATCGGCGGAGGGCGGGTCGCCATCTTCGAGATCATGCAGAACAATGTGCGCATCAAGGACGCGATCCTGAACGGAGAGGGCGAGGGCAAGACCTTCTATGAAATCATCGACTCGGGGACGGCCTACCAGATGCAGACCTTTGATCAGCACATCGTGCGCCTCTTTGCCGAGGGGGTGATCACCGAAGAGACGGGTATCGCTTACGCAAGCAGCAGGGCAGCGGTCCGCCAGGGGATCGACCGGATCAAGAGTTCGAAAGGGGAGAAGACCTCGGATATCGGGGAACTCAAGATCGATTGGAATGTATGAAAGAAACCTCAAAAACTCTCCATACGGGGGTATGCCATGGAGATCGTATGTGAAGGATGCGGAAGCCGATACCGGATCGCGGATGACAAGATCCCGAGGAATCGATCGGTGACAGTGGTCTGCAAAAAGTGCAGCGAGAGGATTGTCGTCGAACCGAGGGAGGAGGAATGTCAACCGCCCGTCTGTTCATGCGCACCCTTTCCGGGCCTCGAACGCGAGATCGCAACGGAATGCTTCGCCCCGGATGCCAGTACGGCCATTCTATATTCATCGGATTTTCAGACCCTCGTCCAGATGGAAAAGGGGCTTTCAGATCTGGGCTATGAGGTGAGAATTGTTCAGGGTGGGGAAGACTTTGCGGTACGCATGCGGCACCACGCCTACGATCTCGTCCTTCTTCACCAGGCGGGCGCAGATCCGGACGGGCCGCTCAAGTCGATCCTCTCCGCCGCATCCATCCTGCCTGCCGAGACGAGACGATCATGCCTTATGGCCCTCGTCCACGTGGGCGGAAGCCGTTACGATCATCTGAAGGCCTTTCTGCATGGCGTGGATCTCACACTTTCCACGTTCGAACTCGCAGACCTTGGGGTCATCCTTTCCGAGGCCCGCGAACGCAAATCGGCCCGTTACCGGGTCTTTAACGAGTGCCACAGAAAGGTCGAGATGAACCTCTCCGGAATTGAATCGTAGGACCCATCACAGTATCATGGCCGGGTGAAATCCGAGCAGCGAGGAGGGATTTTTCCTTGGCCACCCAGTATGACGACCGGATCGAGGCCCTTACGCGCATCGCCGAGACCTTCGACCCCCCGCAAAGGGTCAAGGACGAGGCCTACATAAAGGATTACGAATCCGTTTACGCCTATTCCATTCGGGATCCGGAGGGATTCTGGGGTCAGATCGCAAGCGAACTCGAATGGATCGCGCCGTGGACCCGGGTCCGGGAGATCGCCCTTCCTGATCATCGCTGGTTCGTGAACGGCAAGACCAACATCACACTGAGCGCACTGGACCGTCACGCCGATTCCTGGCGGAGGAACAAGGTCGCCATCATCTGGCTCTCCGAGTCCGGGGAGGAGCAGGTCGCCACATACGGCCAGCTCCGGGACCGGGTCAACCAGTTCGCCAACGGCCTCAAGTCCAAGGGGATCGGAAAGGGCGACCGGGTGGTGATCTACATGCCCCTCGTGATCGAGGGGGTGATCGCCATGCTTGCGTGCGCGAGGATCGGCGCCATTCACTCTGTGGTTTACGCAGGAATGGGGGCCGGTGCGCTCAGGACCCGCATCGAGGACTCCCGGGCCAAGGCGGTGATCTGCGCGGACGTGGGGTACAGGCGGGGCAAGGTCGTCCGCCTCAAGGCCGCAGTGGACGAGGCGATCAAGGATCTCGATTTCATCGAGTCGGTGATCGTTTTGAGGCGCCAGGATCCGGCCATCGAGCTGAACGAGTGGGAGGAGGACCTCTGGGAACTCCTTCGTAAATCCTCCCATCGGTGTCCAGCCGAGGTCATGGACGCCGAGGACCCCCTCTTTATCCTCTATACCTCCGGGACAACGGGCAAGCCCAAGGGAGTTGTGCATGTCCATGGGGGTTACATGGTCGGGACGTATTATCTCACCAAGGCCTTTTTCGATGTGAAGGACCGGGACGTGTACTGGTCCACGTCGGACATCGGCTGGATCGTAGGACACTCCTACATCGTCTATGGACCTCTGTGCGCCGGGGCGACCATACTCATTCGGGAGGGCGCACCCGATTATCCCCATCCAGGCGTGGTCTGGGAGATGGTCCAGAAGTACGGGGTCTCGGTGATGTTTACGGCACCCACGGCCATTCGAATGTTCATGCGCTTCGGCAAGGAACACGTGGAGAAATTCGATCGCTCGACCCTCAGGATACTCGCCTGCGCAGGAGAGCCCCTGAACCCCGAGGCCTGGAGATTCGCCCAGGATGTGATACTCGAAAACCACGGGCACTGCATCGACAATTTCTGGCAAACCGAAGTGGCCTCTCCCATCCTCGGGACCATGCCCGCCATGGAAAACAGGCCCGGACGTGTGGGCAAGCCCCTTCCCGGGGTCGTGGCCGATGTGGTGGACGAATCGGGTCGCCCGGTCCCGGCAGGCTCCGGCGGCAGACTCGTCCTCCGGCAGCCACTTCCTTACATGATGCGGACCATTTACGGGGATCCGGAGCGTTACGCCGATGTCTGGGGCACGGTTTCGGGCTGTTATCTCACTGGAGACATCGCTGTCTGTGACGAGGACGGCTATTTCTCGGTTCTGGGCCGTTCCGACGACGTCTTGAACGTGGCCGGCCACAGGATCGGGACGGCGGACGTGGAAAACGCACTCGTAAGCCACCCAGCGGTCGCCGAGGCCGCTGCCATCGGCCTTCCGGACGAGGTCAAGGGGGAGATCATCCAGGTCTATGTGGTCCTCAGGGAGGGAAAGATCCCATCGGACGGTCTGAGAAAGACCATCATCCAGCACGTCCGCCATGAACTCGGCCCTATAGCCACCCCAAGCGGGGTGGAGTTTGTGGGCAAACTCCCCAAGACCCGTTCAGGGAAGATCATGCGCAGGCTTCTCAGGGCCGAGGCCCTGGGCATGGAGGCAGGCGACATCTCCACACTGGATGATTGAGGGAGGAGGACACCCATGAAGGTCAAGAAGGCGGTCATACCAGTCGCTGGTCTCGGGACCCGGTTTCTCCCGGCGACCAAGGCGATTCCCAAAGAGATGCTCACCATCGTGGACCGGCCGACGATCCAGTACATCGTAGAGGAAGTCGTGGCCTCAGGGGTGAAGGAGGTCGTTCTTGTCACGGCGTCGGGCAAATCGGCCATCGAGAACCATTTCGACTACTCATTCGAGCTCGAGACCTTTCTCGCCCAGAAGGGAAAGATCGATCTCCTGCGGGAGGTCAGAAACATCTCGCGGCTCATAGACGTGGTCTCTGTCCGGCAGAAGGAGCCCCTTGGCCTCGGTCATGCGGTCCTTGTCTCAGAAAGCGTCGTTGGCGACAACCCCTTTGTCGTGGTCCTCGGGGATGACCTTGTCGTCTCAGAGGTCCCGTGTGTCTTCCAGATGCTCAAGGTCTTCGAGGAATATGAGGAGTCTGTTGTGGCCGTTCAGAGGGTCCCCCAGGAAGAGGCGCACCAATACGGCATCGTCGAGGGCGAGGAGGTGGCTCCTGGGATCTGGAAGGTGACACGGCTTGTGGAAAAGCCCGTCCGGGGGGCCACGAGTTCCAATCTCGCCATCATCGGAAGATATATACTGAGACCCGAGATCTATTCCTCCCTCCACCGGACCCTTCCTGGAGTGGGGGGTGAGATCCAGCTCACTGACGCACTGGATATCCTCAGACGGGATCGGGGGCTATACGCATACGAGTTTCAAGGGAGCCGTTACGACGCAGGAGACAAGTTCGGTTATCTTCAGGCCACTGTGAACTTCGCCATGGAGCACCAGGAACTCGGGGGAAGGTTCCGGGAGTATCTCCGGGAGATCGTCAGGAAATTCGATTGAGGGCGTCTTTCGGAAAAAGGTCTTCCATGCCTTTCAGAGAGGCCGTTTCCGCCCCGGAATGCGGGGATTTCCTCGTCGATATCCTCTTGCCCATCCATGCCCCCCATCCATTTACGTACCGGCTTGCTGTGGGGTCCACTCTCCCGCCCAGAGGGGCGCGGGTCCTCGTCTCCGTCGGTTCCCGGGAGATGGTCGGGGTCTTCTGGGGTCCTGCCCGGATGCCCTTTGTGGATGCGGACCGGATCAAGGAGGTGGGCCTTCTCCTGGACGAAGAGCCGCTCTTTCCCGATTCCCTCCTCGTACTTCTGGAAAGGGCCTCGGCGTATTATCTCCATCCCCTTGGCATGGTCCTTGCCGAGGCCCTTCCTCCAGGGCTCCTTTCTCCCAAAGGGAGCAGGATCGAGAAGATTCGTAAGGCGCGCAGGAAAAGGCCTGCCTCGATCGATCTGCCCGCCTGGCCATCCGTGCGGCCTGAGAGATTCACGGACGAACAGGAGGCGGCCCTTTTGCGGATTCTGCCCGCGGTGGATGAGGGAGGTTTTCGGACCTTCCTCATCTTTGGGGTCACGGGAAGCGGCAAGACCGAGATCTATCTCGAGGCCGCACGACGATCTCTCGAGCGGGGCAAGGACGTCCTCTTTCTCGTCCCCGAGATCTCCATGACCACCCAGGCCGCCGGTCACTTCCGCGCCCGTTTTGGAGAAGATGTGATCGTGCTTCACAGCAGTCTTACAGAGTCCCAGCGCATCGAGGAATGGCAACGGGTCCGGACGAGGACCGGCCGGGTGGTTGTGGGGACCCGCTCCGCTGTTTTTGCGCCTGTCTCCGATCTCGGTCTCGTGGTGGTGGACGAGGAGCATGACCCTTCGTATAAGCAGGAAAGCGGTTTTCGTTACAACGGGCGGGATCTGGCCATCCTCCGCGCGCAGATCGCCTCAGCTCCCGTGATCCTGGGCTCTGCCACCCCAGCGCTATCCAGTTATCAAAGCGCCCTGTCGGGAAGATACGAACTCATCCGCCTTACGAAACGTGTGGAGGAACGCCCCCTACCGGAGGTCTCAGTCGTGGACCTGCGGAGGAAAGTGGGCGTCCAGAGGCGTCCCCGGCAAGGGGAGGGGCTTCCCCGCTGGATGACGCTTCCCCTTTTCCATGCCATGGAGGAGACCCTCGGCCGCAAGGAACAGGTCCTTCTTTTTCTCAACCGAAGGGGATTTGCCACATTCGTTTTCTGCCCGGATTGCGGACACGTGTTCCGGTGCCCCCACTGCGAGGTCACCCTCACCTGGCATCGCGGAAAGGACTTTGGAGACAGGCAGGAAGAAGGGGGTGGGACGCTCCGGTGTCATTACTGCGGGCAGGTTCGGCCGGCCCTTCCCGTGTGCCCGGCCTGTGGAGGGCATGCGGTCCGGGCCACGGGCTATGGGACTGAGCGGGTTGCAGAGGACGTCCGGGCCCTTTTCCCCGACGTCCGTGTGGAGAGGCTCGACCGGGACACGGTTCAGGGCAGAAGAAAAAGGATGGAGGGCATTGTCCATGCCTTTCACGAAGGGGCGGTGCATGTCCTTGTGGGTACCCAGATGGTCACGAAGGGGCACGACTTCCCCGGTCTTACCCTCGTAGGCATTCTCTCCGCGGATCTTTCCCTGAACATACCCGAGTACACCGCTGGGGAGCGTACCTTTCAACTCCTCTCTCAGGTCGCCGGACGAGCGGGCCGGGCCGGGCTTCCGGGGAGGGTGATCATCCAGACCTGGAACCCCGGACATTACGCCGTGGAGTGTGCGACCCGGCATGACTACGCGGCCTTTTTCGAGCAGGAGGCCGCCCTCCGTAAGAACCATCTCTACCCCCCGTTCGCGAGCATGGTGAACATTCGGCTCACCGGTGCGAAAAAAGATATGGTAGAGAAGGCGGCCGTTGCGATCGCACAGGAAGGCCGGCGTTTTGCATCCATGCCATCTCTTTCGGAGCCTGTGGAGATCCTCGGGCCTTCTCCGGCCCCGCACGCGCGGCTCAAGGGAATCCATCGGCACCAGATCCTTTTCAGGTCCCGCTCCCGCGCCGCCCTGCGGGCCGTGATCCTGCCCCTTACCTCGTCCTGGTCCCGTTCCTTTCCTGGGGTCCGCGTGGAGGTGGACGTGGACCCGGTTCAGCTTCTGTAGGGACGGACGCCATGAATCGGCATCCGCTCCTCAGAAGGGTCGCCAGGATCATGCTCGATCAAGACCCCGAGGATCGTCTCGACCTTTTTGCCCTTTGCCCCCAAATAAAGAGTTTTTTTCGGGAAAGGAGGCTTCACGGTGCGGTCCGTACGGCCGGAGACGTGGTCTTTGCCTTTGTCATCTTCTCGGGGCTCTTTGGGCCACAGACACCGGACCGGAACGTGGCGATCTTTCTTTCCTGGGGGATATGGTGGCCTACGGTCGTTCTCGGCTGGTTTCTGTTCGGGCGCATGTGGTGCGGTTTCTGCCCGTTTCCCGGTGTGGGGCGCGTCCTCCAGAAAGTCGGACTCAATCTTGAAAGACCCATTCCTCGGGTCCTGCAAAAATACGGAGTGTACTGGTCGGTGGCCCTTTTCGTCCTCATCATCTGGGTGGAAGAGACGACCGGAATGAAGGAGTCACCACGGGAAACGGCCTTTCTCATCCTTTTCATCATGTTGGGTGCTGCCGTATGCGCGGTTTTGTACCCCAAACAGGCCTGGTGCCGATATCTCTGCCCCATGGGACGGATCATAGGGGTCGGAGCCACCATGTCTTTCACAGAGTTTCGGCCGGATCACGACAAGTGCCGGTCATGCAGCACGTTTGCATGCAAACGGGGAAGTGGGGCGGAAAATGGATGTCCGGTCTATCTCGGCGCCTTCAACGTGCGGAACAATCTCGATTGTCTCGTCTGCGGCCATTGTCTAAAGCTCTGCGACCGCGACTCCCCAATGCTCAATCTTAGAAGCCCTTTTTCAGAACTTGTCCTGAACAAGGGACGATTCATCACGTGTTCCTTTATCATCCCTTTTCTCATGGGCTCCCAGATTGCGCGCTTTGTCAAGGAAGGACTCCTCCATCCCTGGTTCCATCACGACAATCCCCTCTATATGGAGATGCTGGCCTTCTCCCTTCTGCTGGTCTGGGGATTTTTTCTCGTTTACGGGGCCGTCAGATTGGGAGCCGTCCTCTTCGGCGTGACCGAGGACGAGAGTTTTGGCAGGTTTTCCCCCATGATCCCCATCTTTGTTCCTTTGTCCTTTGCGGGTGAACTCGCCATCAGGCTCAATTACGCCCTTACCCATGCCCAGGATTTCTTCCCGACCCTCGGCAGGCAATTCGGTCTCGGGCTTGCCGGATGGACCTTTTCCCTTTCTCCGTGGATCCTTCCGGTCCTCGACGTGGCGGTCCTTACGAGTAGCGCCCTTGCCGGAGGCCATATCCTGTCCCGGTTCATCCACGGAGATTTCGAGGGGATGGTGACCAGAAAGAGACACCTGGCCGTCCTGGGGGTCATCTGGGGTTTTGTCTTCCTCTATCTCGGCTTGTTGGTGCCCTACGTCTCTTACGGGTTGAGCCCCGGCCCATGATCCCGTTTACCCAGCGGGGGAGGGATGGGGAGAGGGTGATTTCGTGCCTTGCATCTCGGATTTTTGAACGGGATCAGATTTCGAGGTTTTCAGCGGCATCGGTCTATGGGGAGCGTCCTTTCTCCCGGAGCCTCGCGGTCACGGTCTCCATGTCCCATGGCATAGGAGTCTCCCATGCCATTCTTTCGCCCGTAACGGGATGGACGATGCAGAGCCTGTGGGCGTGGAGCATCTGGCGGGAAATGGAGACGGGGCGTCCGCGAATATCCACGCGCGTTGGTCCTCCGTAGAGGGGGTCTCCGAGGAGGGGGCGTCCGATGAAACTCATGTGGGCCCGGATCTGGTGGGTCCTGCCGGTCCTGATTCTGACCACAAGGAGACTTGCCCCGGCAAACTCCTCGTGTACGCGCCATTCGGTCCATGCGTCCCTTCCGCCAGCAGGGAGAACGGCCATCCTCTTTCGATGGACGGGGTGGCGTCCGATGGCTCCCCGGATCTCCCCTGCGGTGGTCTTCATGTGTCCGGAGACAAGGGCGAGATAGGTCTTTTCCACCAATCCCGACGCGAACTGCCGAACGAGACCCGAGTGGCTCTCGTCGTCTTTTGCCACCACCATGATGCCCGAGGTGTCCTTGTCGAGGCGGTGGACGATCCCCGGACGCATCACGTCTCCGATGCCGCTGAGGTCGCTGCAGTGGTGGAGGAGTCCGTGCACAAGGGTCTTTTCCTCCCGCCCCGCTCCGGGGTGGACCGTGAGTCCAGCGGGTTTTTCAAGCACGATGATATGCCGGTCCTCATGGAGGACGGTGAACTCCACGGGGCTGGGGGAGAGGGAGAGGGGCGCTGGCTCGGGAATCGTTACTGCGACCGTGTCTCCTGACCTGATTTTGGCCCCTGGGCTCGTTTCCTCGCGCGGACCTATTGTGACATGAGAGCCTTCGATGAGACGCTTGATCCGGGACCGTGACAGGGTGGGGATCTTCTCGGCGAGGAATCTGTCGAGCCGCTTGCCCGAATCTTCAGTCGCGGCGGTGATGGAGTGCCTGGTCCCCGATGTGGCGTCCATGGATCATGCCGGAAATCCTCCCGCGACGTTGGAGACCGTGAACGCGGATTCGATCCATGCGGCCACGTCCTCTTCGTTCTTTTGCTGGGCTATGGAGATCTCTTTTACGAGGAGATTTCTCGCCGTGTCCATCATCTTTCGCTCTCCGAAGGAAAGGGGTTTGTCTTCTTGAAGGAGAAAGAGGTCGCGCAGCACCGAGGCAAGGTCAAAGATGGAGCCCGTCTTGATGCGTTCGGTATATTCTCTGTATCTGCGGTTCCATGTCTGGGGGGTGAATTCCACGTCCTTTTCCCGAAGGATGGCAAAGACCTTTTCGATCTCCTGGTCTGAGATGAGCTGACGCAGCCCCACCTGACCGGTATTGCTCTGGGGAATCAGAATCTTCATGTCGTTTTCGAGGATCCTCATGACGTAGAAGGTGTATTCGTCTCCGCCCACCGACTTTTTTTCTATCGCCTCGATCCGTCCCACTCCGTGGGCGGGATATACTGCAAGATCCCCCACTTTGAACATGGAATTGCCTCCCTATAAACTCATTCATAATAGCACAATCCCTGTCTTTGTGAAAGGTTCATGAATCAGTGAGATATGCACTCAACCTTTCGATTTCGCAAAATAAGCCGACAGCCGGGTATTTGTGGAGTGAGGCACCCATGGACGGGGGCTATTTGCCGCACGGAACAAATACTTCGGCCGTCGGCTTATGGATTCAGGAGGTTGTCTGCAGCCCCGGCGCTTGGCATTCATCGCGCCCGAGGAAGGTCGCTCCATCTGGTAGTGTAGGCAGGGGAGAGGTTTCCAGCCTTCATGCGCCATCGTCCGTTGACCCCTTGCGCAGCATGAAAGACCGTCCCCCGTCCCATGCGGCGGTTGACGGCGTCCATGGTCCGCATGAGTCGGCGAGACCGGTCTTCCCGAGCAGGGTCGGAAGGCGTGAAGAGATCCCCTTGCGTGGGGCCGCACCGGGTCAGATCGAGGAGAAGGACACCTGCTTTCTGGTACCGGTAGCCCTTTCGAAAGATCCTTTTGAGGCCCGCGAGGGCTGCGCTGATGAGGATGGCCGTGTCCTGGCTGGGGGAGGGGAGGGAGGCGAGGGTCGTGTTCTGGTACCAGGCATCCCGGATGGTGAAGGGGCTCGTCCGGATGAAGGTCATGACCGCCCCTGCTGTGGAGCCCTGGCTTCTCAGCTTTTCCGCGGCCCGGGCCGCGTGGCTTGCTACCGCCTCCGCCATGTCCTGGTATTCGGTGACGCGGGTCCCGAAGGCGCGGGAGGCGAGGATCTGTTTCCTCGGCGTCTCGACTCTGTCGAGGGGCAGGCAGGAGACGCCCCTGAGCTCCTGACAGATGCGGGCGATGACCACGCCGAATCTCCGCCGGAGGGACGGGAGATGGGCATCCCTGAGCCTTCCGGCCGTATCCATGCCGGCATCCCTGAGCTGAAGCCCCAGGCGGCCTGCTATGCCCCAGACGTCCTCGATCGCGATCCGGTGGAGGATCTCGCCCTGAAGGGACGGATTCCGCATGTCGAAGACACCGTTCCATTTCGCGTCCTTCTTGGCGGTCCGGTTCGCGATCTTGGCGAGGGTCTTTGTGGGGGCGATCCCGATGGAGACCGGGATCCCGGTCCATTTCCGTACCGTCTCCCGAATGCACCGTGCATAGTCCGCAAGGTCCCTGCCTGGCATGCCAGAGAGATCGAGAAATG
Source organism: Deltaproteobacteria bacterium UBA5754 (assembly GCA_002419025.1). GTDB lineage: Bacteria > Desulfobacterota > Dissulfuribacteria > Dissulfuribacterales > UBA5754 > UBA5754. Next base: position 32,089 of record DIFG01000077.1, read on the forward strand.
CCTCGTCAATGGAGTAGATCTCCATGTGGGGGGTGAAATCCGCGAGTGTCGCCATGACCCGCCGGGACATGTCTCCGTAGAGGGGGAAGTTGGAGGAAAAGACCCGGACCCCGTGCCTGTGGACGATCCCACGAACCTCATGAAACGGAGCCCCCATGGAGATCCCGAGGGCCTTGCTTTCCTCGGAGCGGGCGATCACGCATCCGTCGTTGTTCGAAAGGACGATGACAGGCACATGCCGGAGCGAAGGATCGAAGACGCGCTCGCACGAGGCGTAGAAATTATTGCAGTCCACGAGGGCGAAGGAGGGGGGCAAGGTCCTATACCTTGTGGAGGACGCTCGTCACCACGCCCCAGACAAGGAAATCCGCGTCGTCCCCCACGGGTATCGGGGGATATCTCGGATTTTCCGGAAAGAGGACAGGTCTGCTGTTACGGTATCCGAGCCGTTTCACAGTGAGCTCTCCGTTCAGGACCGCTACGACGACCTTGCCGTCCCTGGCCTCCAGGGAGCGGTCCACGACGATTACGTCTCCGTGGTGGATCCCTGCGCCGGTCATGGAATCCCCCTCCACCCGGACGAGGAACGTGGCGGCCGGGTTCTTCACGAGATAGGCGTTGAGATCGAGCGCGGCCTCGAGGGAGTCGTCCGCGGGAGAAGGGAACCCGGCAGAGATCCGGCTCTCGTAGAGGGGGAGCGGCAGGGTGATGTTCGGCGTCGCGACCGGCATCATCCCGCCCGGCCCCTGAGTGGGACCACGACGCCGACGGTAGTGATCGAGAATGGCCGTGACCTCGGCAAGGAGGCCGCACGGGATGCGGACTGGCCGTGTCTCCTCGCCGTACATGCTTGTGCCCGGGGGACGTCCGGCCCCTGGGCGAGAACCGCCCCTTTTAGCCCTTTTCGTTTCCAATGGATCGGCCTCCTATGGGCACAGGATATTTTTTTGATTCTTGTTCGGAAATCAAAATATGTCAAGGCCTTGCTTGACAAAGCAGGGGTCGGGGACCATAATGCCGGATCCAAAAAGGGCCGAGGTAGCTCAGTCGGTAGAGCNNTCCTCGTGTCGGCGGTTCGATTCCGTCCCTCGGCACCAATAACCCCTCTATATATTCTGTAAAAAGTGTCAGGCTTGATCCGGCAACCAGAACATATTGAAAACGCCGGATTCCAGCCTCCTGCCTGTGTCAGACGGCCTGCCGCGCCAACCTGTATACACCTAAATCTAAAAGGCATGGGATGCGGAATAGGGTTTTCTCTGCGGGATATCCTGAAACAGTAAAGGCGCCCACAATGGGACGCCTTTCCGTAACAGAAGAGACGAGGTGTTTCGAAGAGATCAGGCGGTCTTGACCTCGATCTGTTTGGGTTTCGCCTCTTCTTTCTTTGGGAGCTGGATGGTGAGGACCCCCTTTTCGTACTTGGCCTGGACCTTATCGGCGTCAACTGTTGCTGGGAGCCTCAGCGACCGGGTGAAGGAGCCGTAGTTGCACTCAATCCGGTAGTAGTTCTCGTCCTTTTCCTCGATCTTCTGCTTTTTATCCCCCTTGATGGTGAGGGTGTCTCCGACGATGGAGATGTCGATGTCCTTCACGTCCATGCCGGGGATCTCCGCCCGGACGAGGATGGAGTCTTTGGTCTCGGAGACGTCGACGGACGGCGCCCACCCGAGTTCAGAGGGGGCCGCCGGGGTAAATACATCGCCCCAGAGCCGATCCATTTCCCTTCTCATCCTTTCAAGCTCGCGAAACGGTCTCCACGGAGTGATTTCAAACATGGTTTTTGTCCTCCTTTGTTTCAGGTATGATCTGATTCGATCTTTTTTCGGAAAAAAGTTAGGCATGGTCATGGAACGAGTCAAGGGGGTGGCAGGGCGAGGAGAAAAGGTGCTCGTTCTCGGCGGGGCAAGCTCCGGGAAAAGCGCCTTTGCCCTTTCGCTCGCCGAGGATTTTATCCCGGAGGGAGGGAAGGGGCTTTTCGTCGCCACGGCCGAGTGCCTTGACGAGGAGATGGAGGCGAGGATCCTCAGGCACCGGAGGGAGCGCGGGGACTGCTGGGAGACGATCGAAGAGCCCGTGGGCCTTACCGAGGTCTTGCGGCGCGAGGCGGAAAGATACCCCGTCCTGCTCGTTGATTGCCTCACCCTCTGGATCTCCAATCTCATCCACCGTATGCCGGCTTCCGTGGAGCCTGCGATCGAGGAACTGGAGGACGCCTTTTCCGCCGCCGCCTGCCCTGTGATCATGGTCTCGAACGAAGTGGGCCTTGGGATCGTCCCAATGGATCCGGTTTCTCGGGCCTTTCGCGATCTGGCGGGCAGGCTCCACCAGGGGATTGCGCGGCGCGCCTCGTCGGTTTATTTCGTTGTTGCGGGCCTGCCTGTGAAAATCGGGCAGTGAGGGGGGACAAAAAGGAAGTGGAAGTGGAAAATGACGTTCATGCCCTTGCGGCCAGGGTCCTTCCGATACGCGAGGATCTTCTCGAAAAGGCGGCCCAGGCCCGACTCGATTCCCTCACCAAGCCCAAAGGAAGTCTTGGAAGGCTCGAGGAGCTGGCGAGGCGTTATGTATGCATGCGGGGCGAGTTCATGCCGGCACTTCCCAAAAAGGCGGTGGCGGTCTTTGCCGGGGACCACGGGGTGGTGGAGGAGGGTGTGAGCGCCTTTCCCAAGGAGGTCACCCGCCAGATGGTCCTCAACTTCCTTGCAGGGGGCGCGGGGATCAACGTCCTTGCGCGCCACGCCGGGGCCGAAGTCAGGGTCGTGGACATGGGTGTGGACGGGGACTTTATAGATATAGCTGGGCTGATTGACAGGAAAGTCGTTCGTGGGACCTGCAACATGGCGCAGGAGCCGGCCATGACCCGGCAGGAGGCCGCGGCATGCATCATGGCCGGGGCCGGGGTGGCCCAGGATCTCGTTTCGGAGGGGGTGGGCCTTCTTGCCACAGGAGAGATGGGGATTGGAAACACCACGCCTGCGAGCGCCATCACAGCGGTCCTATGCGGTACCTCCCCCGGGGAGGTCACGGGCCGGGGGACAGGGATCCGGGACGAGGCCTTGGCGCGCAAGGTCCAGGTCATCGAAAGGGCGGTCTCCCTTCACCGTCCGGATCCGGCCGATCCCCTCGGTGTCCTTGCCTCAATCGGGGGAGCCGAGATTGCCGGGATCTGCGGTTTCCTCCTCGGGGCTGCGTCCCTGCGTGTCCCCGTTGTGGTTGACGGATTCATCTCCACTGCAGGGGCCGTCGCCGCTGCGGCCTTCTCCCCGTCCGTCACGGACTACCTCTTCGCCTCCCATGTCTCAGTGGAGGCGGGCCACCGTATCCAGCTTGCGCATTTGGGGCTTTCCCCGGTTCTCGACCTCGATCTTCGCCTTGGAGAAGGGACCGGTGCCGTGCTCGCTATGGGTCTCATCGAGGCTGGGCTCAGGATCTATCGCGAGATGGCTACATTCGAGGGAGCCGGCGTGTCTCCGGAGTCCGGGAAGGAGTGAATCATGTGTGTCTTTTTGGTCTCATTATGGACTTTTTTGTCACTGATCTCGTTGTGGGGATTTCTGTGGAAGACGGTTATGGCGGGACGTCAGGGGTTGATGGGGAGATTTTTCTTGCAGGCGTCTTGATGGATCATGGCATATATTTTGCTTCTTAATCCTTGAATTGATTTTTCTTTAGAAGGGGGTGTTAGAGGAGAGATTAAGGCTTGCATGAGGAAAGATGGCAAACTATTATTTCAGACAGATAAGCAACAAAAAACGATAAAAAGAGAAGACTAAACAGGAGGAAAGATGATCAGGATCAAGAAACTAACGATGTCACTTGTTGGCGGGGCTGCCGTCCTTGGTTTTGCCGGGTCGGCCATGGCCTTCAACACGGAGTTCCACGGGGTCATGTGGCAGGCCGTCGGGGCCACCACGAACTATGGGCACCTGGATGAGACCCAGAAGGGTTCGAGTTATGGCGGAAGCGTCTTCCGGTCCTCGGAGCTTGGAAGCTCTGGCATCAAAGATTTCACGTTCATGGACGCGGACAACGGCGAGACCTTTGGATTGACCAAGGCGCGGCTCACGTTCGAAGGCACCACGGACGATGGCCTTGCCAAATTCGTCTATGGGCTTGAGGTCGGGACGACCAACTGGGGTAACGGCGCGAGTGGAAAGGAAGGCGGGTTCGGTCTCTCGGGTGACGGAGTCAATCAGGAGACCCGTTTCGCCTACGCGGATTTTGCCATCCCTGGACTTGACAAGAATCAGAGACTGGTAGCCGGTCTCCAGCCCGTGAACATGAACAAGTGGGTCTGGAAGGAGACCGCCGCCGGTCTTGCCTACAAGGGCAAGTATGGAGACGCCAAGTGGGAACTCGGCTGGTATCGCGGCGAGACCGGGACCAATAGCAATGACAATGACGACGCCAGTGACGACGACTACTTCACGGCCAAGCTGGGCGGGAAGGTGATGGAAGGCGTCAATCTCGGCCTCTTCGGGATTTACAAGGACGCCGGCCACGAGAAGTTTGATGACCCTGGCGCAACGGGCGATTATTTCAACGACGAAATCTACTATGCCGGCCTTACCGGTGACTTGAAGGGCGGCCCATTCTTTGGGAATTTCGACCTCGTTTATGAAGGTGGAGAGGTGGAGGTTGACGAGGGACATGGAGATCTCGACCGTTCCGCTTGGCTCGGCAACCTCACTCTCGGCTATAAATTTAACGATCAGTTCAAGCTGTACGCCAATGCCCTCTATGCAAGCGGCGACGATGATCCCGATGACGGAGACATCGATAACTTCAGCTCCATCGACGTGGACGTGCCCATCGGCATCATCTTCTTCAAGGATGGTCTCCTGTCTGACTGTGACCGGTTCACCTCGGATGTCCCATACTTCCAGGACAGGGGTCTCATCAACTACGCCCTCACGGGTGAATATCAGGTTGACGACAAGAATCATGTCCGTGCCGCTGTCCGGTATCTCATGACCGCTGAAGACTTTGAGAAGGACACGGAAAGTGACGATGCGATCGGAACCGAGCTTGATCTTTGGTACACCTACAAGTACAACAAGAACCTCGACCTCAGGCTGGATGCCGCCTATCTCTTTGCTGACGACGCGGCTGACCTCATGACTGCAGGGGACGATAACGACGCCGATGACATCTTCACCGTGGCCGGCGGAGCAGTGATCAAGTTCTAACCTCTCTTTTTCCATCTCCTCCTTGCAAAGGCCGGCGGGTTTTCCGTCGGCCTTTTTTCGGCTCTTCGTCATTTCGTGTGGAATTTGATCGGTTTCCAGTGCGCAGTTGCATACCGCCTCGTCATTCCGGCGGAGGCCGGAATCCAGTATAGAACGTGAATTATGAAGCCGTGCGTCTAT
>DIFG01000071.1 GCA_002419025.1 Deltaproteobacteria bacterium UBA5754
AAGATAGACGCACGGCTTCATAATTCACGTTCTATACTGGATTCCGGCCTCCGCCGGAATGACGAGGCGGTATGCAACTGCGCACTGGAAACCGATCAAATTCCACACGAAATGACGAAGAGCCAAAAATAACGACCAGGGGATCATGGTCCCGGCGCGAGACGAATTCTTTCGGGCATCGGTCACGATCCTTGCGTTTCGTCTCTCACCGCACCTTCCTTGTATTCCACACTTTCCGGAACCAGGTCTCCGCTGGCATGAAAAAGAAAAGGCGGATAAGGAGAAACCATGCAGGCTGACGCCATCAACCAGCTCGCCCATGCATACGGGATCGAGTCCGAATACTGGGATATCTGGGGGAAAAGACACGAGGTCTCTTCCGAGACAAAGCAAATCCTTCTCGAGGCCATGGGCATCCCGGCAGGGGACGAATCTGCTGTAGCGGCCTCCCTTGAACGTCTTGAACGTGAAAAATGGGAGAGGATCCTCGATCCGGTCATGGTGATACGGGGAAGGCCCGAACACCTTACCCTCACGATCAGGGTCCCTGAGCATCTCCTTTCCACCCCATCCACCTGGACCCTTAAGGAAGAGGACGGCGCGGTTCGGGACGGAGGCTTTGTCCCATCCGCTCTCGAGATCAGGTCATGGGGGGAATCGGGCGGGGGAAAAGCAGCCGAGTGCCTGCTTCCCATTCCCGGACTACCGCCTCCGGGCTATCACCGCCTCGAGGTACGTATCGGCCGGGACGTCCCCATGGAGGCAATGACGCTCATCCTGGCACCGGAACGCTGCTACATCCCCGCCGGGCTCAGGGACAGAAAAATTTTCGGCCCTGCGGTCCAGCTCTACGCGATCAGGTCACGCCGCAACTGGGGGATCGGAGATTTTACCGACCTCAAGACCCTCGTCGGGATCTCGGCAGACCAGGGGGCCGGGATCGTGGGGATCAACCCGATCACCCTCCTCTTTCCTGAAAACCCGGACCATGCAAGCCCCTACAGTCCTTCTACCAGACTCTTTCTGAACTTCCTCTACCTGGACGTGGAGGCCGTGGCCGACTTCGGCGAATCCGCCGAGGCGCAAAATCTCGTCCAAAGCCCAGACTTTCAGGCGCGTCTTGCCGCCCTCAGGCGGGAGGAGCTTGTAGACTACCGGGGAGTAGCCAGGGCGAAACAGGAGGTGCTTGAGGTCCTCTACGGTCATTTCCGGGATCGTCACATTTCGCACGACACAGACCGGGCCAAGGCATTTCGGACATTCCAGCAAAGGGGAGGGGAGACTCTCCGGCTCGTCTGCATCTTCGAGGCCATACAGGAACACCTCCACCGGGAGGATCCTTCTGTCTGGGGATGGCCGGTCTGGCCTGAAGAATATCGCGATCCCGCTTCCCGGGCTGTCTCCGATTTTGCGAAGGCAAACCCCGACCGGGTCGAGTTCTTCCAATACCTCCAATGGCAGGCGGATATCCAGCTCGATTCAGTAGGAAGGATCTCCCTCGAACGCTGGCTCGCCGTAGGCCTCTATCAGGACCTTCCGGTTGGCGTGGATGGGGCCGGGGCCGAGACCTGGCTGAATCAGGACCTATTTGCCCTCGGGGCCCGGGCCGGGGCACCGCCAGACGACTTCAATCTTCTGGGCCAGGACTGGGGTCTTCCTCCCTTCATCCCCCACAGGCTCAGGAATGCCGCCTATACCCCATTCATCGCAACGCTCAGGGCCAACATGCGTCACTCAGGGGCCTTGCGGATCGATCACGTCATGATCCTTATGCGCCTCTTTTGGGTCCCCCCAGGCAAGACCCCTGTCGACGGAGCGTATGTCCGCTACCCCTTTGAGGACCTTCTCGGTATCCTCGCCCTCGAGAGCCAGCGGAACCGCTGCCTTGTTATCGGCGAGGATCTCGGGACCGTGCCCGACGAGCTCAGGGCCGCCCTCTCCAGCCTCGGGGTGCTCTCATGCCGGATCTGTTACTTTGAAAAGGACCAAGAGGGCAATTTCAAGCCGCCCGAAGGCTTTCCGGAGGGGGCCATCGTCTCCGTGAGCACCCATGACCTCCCCACACTTGCCGGGTACTGGAACGGACGGGACATCGAGGTAAAGACGGATCTCGGCCTCTTTCCCTCCGAAGAGATCAGAGAGCGCCAGATCGTTGCAAGGGCGGAAGACCGGGCGCGCCTCCTACTGAGACTCGAAAGGGAAGGACTCCTGCCGGAGGGAGTGGATGTACAGCCGGTCCGGGTGCCCGAGATGACCCCCGAACTTGTCACTTCGATTCACCGTTATCTGGCAAGAACCCCATGCAAGATCCTTGCCTTTCAGTTCGAGGACGTCATCGGCCAGATGGACCAGGCGAATCTCCCCGGAACCACGGACCAGCATCCGAACTGGCGGCGGAAGCTCACTGTTGAACTCGAGGCCCTGGCGGAAGATGCGAGATTCCTCGCTCTCTGCGAGGCCCTGAGGACGGAGCGGGGACGAGGGACGCAGGGGCCAGCCGGAGAATCCGTCCGCGAGCCCGAGATCCCGCGCGCGACGTACCGGATCCAGCTCAACAGGGACTTCCCGTTCCGGGCCGCGGCCGGAATCGTCCCCTATCTCGCCGAACTCGGCATCAGCCACTGTTATGTCTCCCCTATCCTCAAGGCGCGGCCGGGAAGCTCCCACGGATACGACATCATCGACCACGCCTCCCTCAACCCGGAGATGGGGAACCGGGAGGATTTCGATCATCTTGTCGAGACCCTGCACAGGCACGGAATGGGGCTCATCCTGGACGTGGTCCCGAACCATATGGGTGTCGGAAGCGACAACGTCTGGTGGATGGACGTGCTTGAGAACGGTGAAAGTTCTCTATACGCCGATTTCTTCGACATCAATTGGACCCCATTCAAGGAGGCGCTCAGGGGCAAGGTCCTTCTTCCGGTCCTCGAGGATCACTATGGAACCGTCCTTGAAAAAGGACTCCTGCGCCTCGAATTCATCCGGGAGAAAGGGGCCTTCGAAATCCGCTATCATGAACACAGATTCCCTTTGGACCCCTCCACCTACCCCGACGTGCTGGAGTACGACATCGAAAGGCTGGAGTCCAGGATCGGGCCAGAAGATCTAGGCCTTCTCGAACTCCAGAGCCTCATCGCAGCCTTCTCGAACCTGCCAGGCCGCTCAAGGGAAAAACCTGAAGCCGTCCACACCCGGAACCGTGACAAGGAAATCCATAAACTCCAGCTCTCACGCCTCTGTGCCGCGAATCCCGAGATCGAACGATTCATACGGGAAAACGTCGTGATATTCACCGGAGAAACGGGAAGGCCCGGGAGTTTCGACCTCCTGCACGGACTCCTCGAGTCCCAGGCGTACCGGCTCGCCTACTGGAGGGTCGCAACGAACGAGATCAATTACCGGAGATTCTTCGACATCAACGATCTCGCCGGTCTCAGGATGGAAAATCCGCGCGTGTTCGATGAGACGCACAGATTTGTCATCGACCTTGCCAGGGAAGGAGCTATTCAGGGTTATAGGATCGATCACCCGGACGGACTCTTCGATCCCGAAGGCTACTTCTTGCGCCTTCAGAAGACATTCGCCGGAAAAAGGGACGCAATGGGGATCTATCTCGTCGCAGAAAAGGTCCTTGGGGAATCCGAAAAACTGCCTCCTTCCTGGCCCATCCACGGAACCACGGGTTACGATTTCTCCCGGTCCGCCACAGGCCTCTTCGTCGACCCCGGATCTGAGGCTGCCATGACCCGCATCTACCGCGATTTCACCGGTGAAGCCCTCTATTTCGACGAGATCCTCTATCGATCAAAGCTTCTCATCATGAAGGCAGCCCTTGCGAGCGAGCTGAACGTGCTTGTGAACGAACTCGATTCCATATCCGAGTCCTCAAGATACACCCGGGACTTTACCCGGGAACGCCTGAGAGACGCCCTTCTCGAGGTGGTGGCCTCTTTTCCCGTCTACAGGACGTACATAACAAAGGACGTCATTTCAGAGTGGGACAGGCGGATCATGGAGTCGGCGATCGCATCCGCCCGGAAGAAAAGCAGGGCCGAAGAGGCGGAGATTTACGATTTTTTTCGTGAAATCCTCCTGCTTGAGATCCCGGAAGGCCGCGGTGAGGCGTACAGGGATGCCGCGGCGTTTTTTGTCGGACGCTTCCAGCAGTTCACCGGACCTGTCATGGCCAAGGGACTCGAGGACACGGCCTGCTACCGGTACACGCGTCTTCTTTCCCTGAACGAGGTGGGAAGCGACCCGCGAAGATTCGGCATCACGGCCGAGGAGTTCCACTGCAGGAACCGGGAACGCAGGCCCCATTCCCTACTCACCCTCTCCACCCACGACAGCAAGAGGAGCGGGGACGTGAGGGCCGGAATCTGCGTCATTTCGGAGATCCCGGAGATGTGGCGCAAGGCGGTGTTCCGCTGGAAGGAGATGAACGCGCGCCACAAGCGGATCATAGGAGAGCGTCCGGCCCCATCGGCAAACGACGAGTACCTTCTCTACCAGACCCTGCTCGGAGCCTGGCCCGGAAGAGACCTGAAAGCGGAAGACCCGGCCGTTTTCCTGGAACGGATCGAGACGTTCATGATCAAGGCGGTCAGGGAGGAGAAGCTCATGAGCAGCTGGATCAACCCTGATCCCGACTACGAGGAGGCGGTCCGTGCGTTCGTGCGGGCCGTACTCGAAACGGACGGGAAAAACCCGTTCATCGAGGATTTCATGAGGTTCGAGGCCTTCGTTTCCCTGGCAGGGATGCTGAACAGTCTCTCCCAGACCCTCCTCATGCTCGCCTCCCCTGGGGTGCCTGACATCTATCAGGGGACGGAGATCTGGCGCCGCACCCTGGTGGACCCAGACAATCGATCCGCCGTGGACTTCGCAAAACGGGCGGGGCTTCTTGCGGGCCTGCGCGAGGCCCTTTCGAATCCCGAAGAAGACATCCTCCGCCCCCTTGTAGAGACCATGGAAGACGGGAGAATAAAACTCTTCATCACGGCAAAGGCCCTGGATTTCCGGAAAAGACATCCCGAACTGTTCCAATCCGGAGACTATCTGCCCCTCTCGACCGGTGGAGATTTTGGGGCGCATATCTGCGCGTTCGCCCGCCGCAACGAAGACATGACGGCGGTTGTCGCTGCCCCGAGGCTCATGGGGCAACTCCTCGTGACAGAACCGGAGATGCTTCCCTTAGGTCCGGAATTCTGGAAAGAGACGTGGGTCGAGGCCCCTGACCTCCCGAATGGAAACGGACTTCAGGATGTCTTCACAGGAAGGAAGATCCTGCCTGAGACCGACGGTGACAGAAAGATCCTCAGGGCATGGAAGCTTTTTTCGCACCTTCCGGTGTTTCTCGGGACCTGAGCGCGTTAGGATGTCCGTTAAGTCTGCAGTAAAGGACGCCCTCTCCCTCCTCGGGAAGAAAAACTTCGTCCTTGCCATCCACGAACAGAGCTTCCCTGTTCTGCCCGAGGAAGACACGGGAAGGGGTTCCCCGTATTCCCGCGGCGGACGCGCATTCATGGAATTCGCCCTGGATCTCGGGTTCACAGGTCTCCAGTTCGGGCCCATGGGCCAGGTCAGCCGTTCCAACCCCTCACCCTACGACAGCACCGCCTTTTCCCGAAACGTCCTCTCCATCTCCCTTGCCGCACTGACGGAAGAACCCTGGGCACGGGTCCTCAAGAAAGAGACCTTTGAGAGGATGGTCGAGGGAAGGCCCAGCAGGGACAAGACCATGGTGCATCACGAATACGTCTTCGACGCGCAGATCCGCGCCCTGAGAGAGGCCTTCGAGGCATTTTCACAAAGCCCGATCCGGCCCCTGCGAGACGATCTCGAAAAATTCAGGGAACAAAATCGCCACTGGCTCGAAAGGGACGCCCTATTCCACGTCCTTTCCGGGCTTCATAGGACTGTCGAGTGGTGGAAGTGGGAGGATTCAACGGACCGATCCCTTTTTGAAGCCATCGAAAAAGGGGACGCGAAGGCAGGGAAAAGACGGGCGGATCTCCTCACCCGTTTCGCCGCCGATCTGGATCTCTATTCCTTCTGCCAGTTCATCGTCCACAGGCAGCACGAGGTGTCGCGGGATTTCATGCATTCGCTTGGACTAACAGCCTTCGGAGACCTCCAGATCGGCTATTCGCATTGCGACGAATGGGCCTGGCAGCATGTATTCCTCAAGGGATACCGCATGGGCGCGCCTCCGAGTCGGACAAATCCTCTCGGGCAGCCATGGAACTACCCCATACTCGACCCATCCCTGTACTTCGCGCCCGACGGGCGATACGGACCGGCGCTCCGCCTCGTGAGGGCAAGGACGGAGAAGATCCTCTCGGAATTCGATGGAATCCGTATCGACCATCCTCACGGTCTCGTGTGCCCCTGGGTCTACAGGACGGATGAGGCATACCCTCGAAAGGATCCCTTCGAGGCCGTGCAAAACGGGGCGCGGCTCTTCTCCTCACCCTGCGTGGATGAACATCCCGGACTCGCCCGTTACACAATACCCGAAAGATCCCAGCTGAACCTGGATGCCGAAAGATATGCCGACGACTGGGTGAGGGAACTTTCAGATGGCCAGGTGGAGAGGTACTCAGCCGTCATACAGACGATCCTCGATGTCGCACGGGATGCGGGATGCAACAGGGAGAATGTCCTTCTCGAGGTCCTGAGCACCCTTCCATTTCCCTTGAAAAAAGTCATGGGAAAATACGGAATGGGCAGGTTCCGGGTCACCCAGAAGGCTGATGTCAGGGATCCTGGCGATGTCTACAGGAGTGAAAACGCCAGACCGGAAGACTGGATCATGGTCGGCAATCACGACACGAAACCCATCTGGCTGGTTGCGAAAGGATGGTTCCGGTCAGGCGAGGCAAGGGACAGGGCCTGGTATCTGGCCTCCCGTCTCGTTCCGGAGGAAAGGGATCGCCCCTCGTTCGTGGCAGGGGTCCTCACGGATCCCAGAAGGCTCGCCCAGGCCCAATGTGCCGACCTCTTTGCAAGCCCCGCCTCAAACGTGAGCGTCTTCATGTCCGACCTCTTTGGAATTACGGAGATATACAACGAACCCGGCGTCATAAACGAGCGGAATTGGCGACTCCGGCTCCCTTCCGACTATAAGGAGATATATGAAAAGAGGCTCACTGAAGATGCGGCGTTTGACATCCCGGGGGCCTTGGCGGCGGCGATCAGGAGCAGGGGCCGGGAATTTTGTTCCGCGCACACGGGTCTCATCGCGATGCTTGAAAAAAAACGGCAGAGAACATGAAAAGGGAAGAACCTGCAAAAAAAACACAATAAGTTAAAATATGATGGTCTCGTAAAAAGTCCCAGACTCGTCATGCCGGACTTGATCCGGCATCCAGAACATATTGAAAANNGACGCCAAATTGGAATTTTCGACTTTTTATGAAACCATCAAAATATCAGGAAGATCACATGAGAGTATGGCCTGGGAAGCCTTTCCCCCTTGGTGCCACATGGGACGGGATGGGGGTAAATTTTGCGATCTTTTCCGAGCATGCGGAGCGGGCGGAACTCTGTCTCTTTGACGGCGTCTTCGCAACACGGGAAAGCCAGAAAATAGAACTCACGGAACGCACCGATCAGGTCTGGCACTGTTATCTTCCGGATGTGAGACCGGGACAGTTTTATGGCTACAGGGTCCACGGCCCCTATGACCCATCTTCGGGCATGAGATTCAACCCGAACAAGATCCTCGTCGACCCCTACGCCAAGTCCATCGCCCGCCTCACCCGGTGGGACGACTCCATGTTCGGATACCGGATCGGCGATCCTGATGGGGATCTCAGTTTCGACGAAAGGGACAACGCCGCGTTCGCGCCCCTGTGCATGGTGGTGGATCCGGCCTTCTACTGGGGTGATGACCGTCCTCCCCGTACCCCGTGGAAGGAGACGATCATCTACGAGACCCATGTAAAGGGGATCACCGCCCTCCACCCAGATGTCCCGCCGGAACTCCGGGGGACCTACGCAGGCCTTTCGAGCGAACCCGTGATCCGGCATCTCAAGGGACTTGGCGTGACAGCCGTGGAACTCATGCCGGTCCACCATCACGTGGACGACCGTCATCTCGTGGACCGGGGGCTTTCCAACTATTGGGGATACAATACCCTTTCCTTCTTCTCTCCCGACCTCCGCTACGCCTCCCTTTCCGGCCTCTTCGCCGACCCGGTCCGGGAGTTCAAGACCATGGTGCGGACCCTCCACGCGGCCGGAATCGAGGTCATCCTCGATGTGGTCTATAACCACACGGCCGAAGGGAACCACCTGGGCCCCACCCTCTCCTTCCGGGGGATCGACAACACCTCCTACTATCGCCTGAGCGACGATGATCCGAGGTATTACATGGATTTCACGGGCTGCGGAAACACCCTCAACATGCAAAGCCCCTGGGTCCTCAAACTGATCATGGACAGCCTCAGGTACTGGATCCTCGAGATGCACGTGGACGGATTCCGGTTCGACCTCGCAAGCGCCCTTGCCCGGGAGCTATATGAAGTCGACAAGCTCGGGGCCTTCTTCGACATCATTCATCAGGATCCGGTGATCTCACAGACAAAACTCATCGCCGAGCCCTGGGACCTGGGGGCTGGAGGATATCAGGTCGGCAACTTCCCAGTGCTCTGGACCGAATGGAACGGGAGATACCGGGACGTGGTCCGCGAGGTATGGGCGTGCGAATACTGCACCATCAACGAATTCGCGACCCGCATCGCGGGAAGCAGCGATCTCTATGAACACAGCGGAAGAAAGCCCCACGCGAGCATCAACTTCATCACCTGCCACGACGGATTCACACTCCGAGACCTGGTGACATACAACGAAAAACACAACGAGGCGAACGGAGAGGAAAACCGGGACGGAGAGTCCCACAATAGGAGCTTTAATTTCGGGGTCGAGGGAGAGACTGACGATCCTGAAATAAACCGCATGAGGCAACGGCAGAAGAGAAACCTCTTTGCCACCCTTATGTTTTCCCTCGGAGTTCCCATGGTAAACGGCGGAGACGAACTGGGCCGCACCCAGAGGGGAAACAACAATGCATACTGCCAGGATAACGAGATCAGCTGGTACTCCTGGGACCTCTCGCCGGATGACAGGAGGTTTCTCCGGTTCGTCAAAAAAGCGATCGCCATCCGGAAGAACCAGCCTGTCTTCAAGCGGAGCAACTTCTTTCGGGGACGCCCCATCCGCGGGACCGGCTCCAGGGATATCATGTGGCTTTCCCCGGACGGGACGGAAATGACCGACACGGACTGGAATCAGCCTATGAACAGGGCCTTCGGCGTGATGCTCGGGGGGGACGCCATCGACGAAACGGACGAAAGGGGGTGGCAGATCACAGGGGACACGATCCTCATGCTCTTCAACCTGAACCACAGGGAGAAGGTCTCCTTTGTCCTTCCCTCATACAACGGCGGCCAAAGATGGGAACGCCTCCTCGATACCTCGGTCGAGGCCGAGAAAGAATACGAGGAGGCCCGCCACTGGGAGGCCGGGACGATTTTTGTGATCTCCGAACACTCCCTCCTCCTCTTCCGGCTGGCGTCGGAGGAGGAGGACTGATCCATTCAGCGATTGACCGCCGGCGCATCAGGTATCAGGTGCTTCCATGACAGCTTCTACCAAGAAACATTCCCTCTGGTACAAGGACGCCGTCATCTACGAGCTCCACGTGAAGGCATTCTTTGACGGAAACGGAGACGGGATAGGTGATTTTGCAGGTCTCATGGCCAGGCTCGACTATCTCGAATATCTCGGGGTGAACGCCGTCTGGCTCCTCCCCTTTTATCCCTCACCCTTCCGGGATGACGGCTATGACATCTCGGATTACCGAGGGATCCACCCTGCTTACGGCACACTCAAGGACTTTCGGGCCTTTGTCCGCGAGGCGCACCGCCGGGGCATCCGGGTCATCACCGAACTCGTGCTCAACCACACGAGCGACCAGCACCCCTGGTTCCAGGCGGCCCGGAGGGCAAAACCCGGCTCAGCGAAACGGAATTTCTACGTCTGGAGCGACACGGATACGGCATACTCCGGGACCCGGATCATCTTCACCGATACCGAGACCTCCAACTGGGCATGGGATCCCGTGGCAGGGGCCTATTACTGGCATCGATTCTTCTCCCACCAGCCGGACCTCAACTACTCAAACCCCCGAGTACTGAAAGAGATGATCCGGATACTCCGCTTCTGGCTCGACATGGGGGTGGATGGACTGAGGCTCGATGCCGTGCCCTATCTCTGCGAACGGGAGGGAACAAACAACGAAAACCTCCCTGAGACACATTTCGTCATCAAGAAAATCAGACGCGAACTCGACAGCCATTACTCCGAACGTATGCTTCTCGCTGAGGCGAACCAATGGCCTGAGGACGTTGTTTCCTATTTCGGAGATGGAGACGAGTGCCACATGGCCTTCCATTTCCCCATAATGCCCCGGCTCTACATGGCCATCCGAAGGGAAGACCGGCGCCCCATCACCGAGATCATCGAACGTACCCCCCCTATCCCGGACACGTGCCAATGGACCATCTTCCTGAGGAATCACGACGAGCTCACCCTGGAGATGGTGACTGACGAGGAACGGGACTACATGTACAAGGAATACGCCAAGGACCCGAGAATGAGGGTGAACGTCGGCATCAGGAGACGGCTCGCACCCCTCGTCGACAACAGCCTGCGGCGCATCGAACTCCTGAACAGCCTCCTCTTCTCTCTCCCCGGCACCCCTGTGATCTATTACGGGGACGAGATCGGGATGGGCGACAACATCTATCTCGGTGACAGGGACGGTGTGCGCACCCCGATGCAGTGGTCATCCGACCGAAACGCAGGTTTTTCCACTGCGGACACGGCCCGACTCTATCTTCCGGTCATCATGGACCCGGTCTATGGATACGGAGCAGTGAACGTAGAGGCACAAAAACGCACACCCTCCTCCCTCCTCCAGTTCATGCGGCGCATGATCGCCCTCAGGAAACAGCACCGGGCCTTCGGGCGGGGCTCCATAGAATTCCTGAAACCCACAAACCGAAAGGTCCTCGCCTTCCTGAGGAGGTACAAAAGGGAAGCCATTCTCGTCGCGGCGAACCTCTCCCGTTTCGTCCAGCCCGTTGAACTGGATCTTTCCGAGTTCCAGGGCTGGACGCCGGTCGAGATGATCGGGAGGACCGAGTTCCCGACCATCGGGGAACTCCCTTATTTCCTCACCCTCGGGCCCCACGCCTTCTATTGGTTCACCCTCGAGCCCCAGGCCGAACCCCTCCGGATCGGAGAAGCCGCGCCCGGAGAACCGCCTGTCTTTCCGAACATCTATCTTCCCGAGGGATTAGACAGTCTCTTTTCCCCCGAACACCGCATCACTTTCGAAAAGGACGTGCTTCCCGCCTTTCTTCAACGACAGCGCTGGTTCAGGGGAAAGGCCCGTGAGCTCATCTCGGTCCATCTAAATGATTGGGCGAAACTCGGGGCAGGGTTCTTCATGACCTTTGTCGAGGTATCATACGCCGACGGCCTCCGGGAGACTTACTGCCTCCCTATGAAACTCGTAGTCGGAACCGCGGCCGAAAGACTCGCCCGGGACGTCCCCGAGGGGGTGATCTCCGGAATCAGGACGCCCATGGGAGATGGCGTCGTCTTTGACGCCCTGATGGACAAGGTCTCCTGCGGGATCCTCTTCATGGCCATGGCCAACGGCGAGGGTTTCCCCACCCACGCCTCCGCCCGGCTCTCCGCCTTTCCCACAAAGGAAATCTCCGAGCGGTTCGAAGAGAAGGTGACCTTCACAAGTGTGCGAAGGATGAAGGCGGAGCAGAGCAACACCTCGGTGATCCTCGACGACCAGTTCATCATGAAGATCTTCAGAAAGATAGAGGAAGGACAGAATCCTGACCTGGAGATCGGCCTCTACCTCATGGACAAGACCCCTTTCCGAAACATGGCCCCGGTCGCAGGAGGTATCTGCCTCCAGGATCCTGACGGCAGGACCTCCTCCGTCGCCATGCTCCAGGCCTTCATCCCCAACCAGGGAGACGGATGGTCATTCATCCGGGGACACATGGAGGATTTCCTGAGAAGCGGGATCCACATTCCTCACACTACGGCCGGATCCCCCTTCGAACTCGCATCCCACTCCATCCCGCAGGCGGTCAGGGAGGCGCTCGATCCCCTGCTTTCCTCTGTCGAGATCCTCGGAAAACGGACCGGCGAGTTCCATCTGGCCCTCTCCTGCGAAAGACGGGATCCGGCCTTCATCCCCATCCCCATGACGTCATTGGATCTCTTGACACTCTCGAACGATTTTTCGAAAAACGCCTCAGAGGCCCTGAATCTCCTTCAGTCCCGGCTGCATACCCTCTCAGGCGAAGCGGAGAAGACCGCTGACGCGGTGATCTCGGCGGGCCCTGCCCTCATCCGGCGTTTCGAGGAGATATCCCGGCTCAGGACCGGGGGGCTCAAGATACGCTGCCACGGGGACTATCACCTGGGTCAGGTCCTCCGGGTGGATGATGACTTCATCCTTATCGACTTCGAGGGCGAGCCTCTCAAGCCGATCGCCGAACGGAGGGAAAAGGGTTCACCCCTCAAGGATGTGGCCGGAATGCTCCGGTCCTTCGGTTATGCCGCCCAGTGCGTGGTCATGGAAATCCCATCCGGGGATGCAGATCTGGCTCCCATGAAAGAACGCGCACTGGCCTTGGAACGATGGATATCGGCGGCATTCCTCCGCTCCTACCTCGAGGCGATCAATGGAACGGACCTCCTTCCAAGCGAAGACAAAGACCTCGCCTCCCTCCTTGCCGCCTTTCTCCTCAACAAGGCGTTCTATGAACTTGCCTACGAAATCAACAACCGACCCTCCTGGATCCACATCCCGCTCGATGGGATCCTCTCGCTCGCCGACTGACAGGTGAACGGAGTGGGCAAGACCAAAATGACTTCATCAGGCGAGGGGAGGATCCACCGGATGCCCTTCGGCGCCGAGGTCCTCGATAAGGGCGTCAGATTCTCCCTCTGGGCCCCGGAGGCGCAGACAGTGGACCTCCGCCTGGATTCACCCGAAGGTGAAACCCTCCATCCGATGGAAAGCAGTAAAGGAGGCTGGCATTGCCTCGTCCTCCCACAGGCCCGGCCCGGCGACCGTTACATGTTCCGGATCAACGGGAACATCCTCGTCCCGGACCCCGCATCGCGCTTTCAGCCGGATGACGTCCACGGGCCGAGCGAGGTGATAGATCCCCTCTCCTTCGCCTGGCAGGATGGGGGATGGATGGGGCGCCCATGGGAGGAGACCGTCTTCTACGAACTCCACGTCGGCGCCTTTACTCCACAAGGGACCTTCTCGGCTGTGCGCGCCAGACTCGACGACCTGGCCGACCTTGGGGTGACCGCCATCGAACTCATGCCTGTCGCCGACTTTCCCGGACGGCGGAACTGGGGATACGACGGCGTCCTCCCTTTTGCCCCGGACAGCGCGTACGGCCGTCCCGAGGATCTGAAACTCCTCATCCAGGAGGCGCACGCCCGGGGGATCACGGTCTTTCTCGACGTTGTTTACAACCACTTCGGCCCGGAAGGGAACTACCTCCACATCTACGCCCGAAACGCCTTCTTCACTGACCGCCACCATACGCCCTGGGGGGCTGCGATCAACTTCGACGGACCCGGAAGCCGAACCGTCCGGGATTTCTTCATCGAAAACGCCCTGTACTGGCTCGAAGAATATCACATGGACGGCCTTCGCCTCGACGCCGTTCACGCCATCCGCGACGACTCCGTCCCCAATATCCTCGAGGAACTCGCGCAGCGCGTCAGGAAAGGCCCTGGAAGGAAGCGCCAGATCCATCTCGTCCTTGAAAACGACGACAATCGCGCCAGCTACCTCGTCCGGGACCGGTTCGGACTGCCCGTCTATTACACCGCCCAGTGGAATGATGACCTACACCACGCGCTCCACTGCCTCCTCACCGGGGAGGAGACCGGTTACTACCAGGACTATGCGGATGAGCCTGTCCGACACCTCGCCCGATCCCTTGCAGAGGGATTCGCGTACCAGGGCGAGCCCTCCTCCTACCGGGACGGAGAACCAAGGGGCGAGCCAAGCGCCTTTCTCCCCCCGACCGCCTTCGTTTCCTTCCTCCAGAACCACGACCAGATCGGAAACAGGGCATTCGGCGAACGGATCACCCTCCTCGCCGGACCGGATGCCATCCGTGCGGCCCTTGCAGTCCTTCTCCTCGCCCCATCCCCACCCCTTCTTTTCATGGGAGAGGAATATGGGACACGCCGACCTTTTCCTTTCTTCTGCGCATTCGGCCCTGAGCTCGCAAGCGCGGTCACCGAGGGAAGGCGCCGTGAATTCGGACGGTTTCCCCAATTTCACGACCCCGAGGCACGCGAGCGGATCCCGGATCCCAACGCCGCGGAAACCTTTGAAAGCGCCGTCATCCGCTGGGACCGGCCAGACGGGAACTCTTCCGAGTGGCACCGGTACTTCAAGGGCCTCCTCGATCTACGGATGAAAGCGGTCGTCCCGGGTCTCAGGGGCATATCAGGCGGCTGCGCGAGTTATTGCCTCTTCGGCCGGACGGCCTTTCACGTGCGATGGACCCTGGGAGACGGCTCCATCCTTTCCCTCGCCACGAACCTCGGAAACGGACCTGCCGACATCCCCTTTGTTCCAGCGGGATCCCTCCTTTTCGAACACCCCGAAGGGGCATCTAAAAACCTCGATGCGGGAAGGCTCCCTCCCTGGTCTGTCGTGTGGAAGATGACCTGAGAGAACCTTGAATGTGAAGATGGAAGGCGATACTCTCCCGCCTATTCCCACAGAAAAGGAGAGAAAATGATCGCACTGCAAAAACCTCAAAATCTGATCCCGCTCAAAAAGCCCGAGATGCAAGGCACGAAATTTTCCAGGAATGAGGCGTACTTAGCGTACGCCGCAGTGACTGGAAAATTGAAACAACGCCGCAGATCGGGCTTTTTCAGCGGGATCAGAAAATGAAAAAGGCAAAGGCACGGCATATCCTTGTGGAAACCAAGGAGCGCTGCGAAGAACTCAAGAAACAGATAGCCGAAGGCGCGAATTTTGCGGACATGGCCGCGAAGCATTCCCATTGTCCTTCCGGGAGAAACGGAGGCTATCTCGGAGAATTCGCCCCCGGCCAGATGGTCGAGGCCTTTGACAAGGTCGTCTTCAGCAAGGAAGTCGGTAAGGTCCACGGACCTGTTAAGACGGAATTCGGATACCACCTAATCCTGATCACGGAACGGACCGAAAAGTAAAAGCAAACGATCAACATGCAAGGGGAGAAGCCTGCGTCGCCCTTTGCTGAGGATTTGCCTGTCTTGCGCCCGCTGGCAAGGGCACTCCTGAATCCGTGAGATATGCACTCAACCTTTCGATTTCACAGAATAAGCCGGCGGCAGGGGTATTTGTGGAGTGAGGCGCCCATGGACGGGCGCCGTCGGCAAATCCGCCCCCATGGACGGGGGCTATTTGCCGCACGGAACAAATACCCCTGCCGCCGGCTCACGGATTCAGGGCACTTTGCAATGCGCCCCTGACAATCCGTCCCGTTTTGGACCCTTTACGAACCATCATGTTGAAGCGGCCATGCCATCATGTCCTGGGCAGAGGACATTACGAAAGGAAGGGGGGCCGGAGAGGATCCAATCACCGTAACGGTTCCTACGGCAGGAAGTTCACCCTGAAAGGCATTGGTGAGGTTTCAGTCAAGGTTCCTCGGGACCGCAGGGGGGGAATATGCAACACAGCTTCTTCCCCGGGGCAGACGGTACGAGGACGAGATTGCCCGGGATCTCAGCATGATGTTTCTTGGAGGAGTCAGCACTCGCACCCTTTCGATCCTCTCTCATCGGCTCATTGGCCGAAAGCTCTCGCATGCCGAGATCTCCTCGGCCAACACGGAGCTGGTAGATGCCGTGGAGAAATGGAGGAGCCGGGACCTTTCCTGTGAGAGGGTATTTGAGGAAAAATTTCCCAAAGCCAGGATCCAGCACTGCCAGGTCCATGTGGCAAGAAACGTCCTGGCCAAGGTCCCCAAAAGGTTCAAAAAGGCCGTGGCCGATGACATGCGGACTATCTTCTACACCTCGTCCAGAAAAAAAGGCGAGGGAGTTCTTCACTGGATTCAAAAAAAATGGGAAAGGGATCTCCTCGATGGAACTTCATTGGAGATCGAATCCCATCGGAAAAGTACGAAAAAACCTGCCCATCTGGAATCAGATCAAAGGATAGTATGCGGGATGGAGAGAATTTCACACAAAATAGTTGACACTACCCGCGAAAATTTTCAGAGAATTTATACATTCTACAATGAATACCTTATTCTGTGGAGCTGTACTAAAGGATGAGCACCCGTCGAATTGTCACCGTGATAGGCACCCGGCCTGAAGCCATCAAGATGGCTCCGGTGATCCGGGCCATTCAAGAGCGCAGAGACGAGCTGGAAAGCGTGGTCATCGCTACGGCCCAGCACCGCGAGATGCTCGACCAGGTTCTGGGCCTGCTCCAGATCGTCCCCGACCTCGACCTGGACCTGATGCGCCCCGACCAGTCTCTGACCGACTTGACGGCGCGGGTGCTGCGCGAGATGGAAAAGGCGCTGGAGAAGACCCAGCCCGACCTCCTTCTGGTTCAGGGAGATACGACAACCGTGTTTGCAGGGGCGTTGGCCGCCTTTTATGCCGGCGTTCCCGTGGGCCATGTGGAAGCGGGCCTGCGCAGCCGCGATTTGCGCAACCCCTTTCCCGAGGAGCTGAACCGGCACCTGACCTCGG
The DNA here is from genome assembly GCA_002419025.1 of Deltaproteobacteria bacterium UBA5754. Taxonomy (GTDB): domain Bacteria; phylum Desulfobacterota; class Dissulfuribacteria; order Dissulfuribacterales; family UBA5754; genus UBA5754. The sequence continues at coordinate 16,846 of DIFG01000071.1, forward strand.
TGGTAACGGATATCCACTTCGCTCCCACTGAGAAAGCCCGCCGGGAACTCCTCCGGGAGGCCATCCCGGAGGAGCGAATCGTCGTCACCGGCAACACGGTCGTGGACGCGCTGCTCTCTCTGCGGAACGCCCCTTTCTCCTTCGACAGCACGCCGCTGGCCGACTTTCCTTTCGAAGACGGTCGACTCCTCCTGGTGACCTCCCATCGCCGGGAATCCTGGGGAGCTCAATTGGAGGAGATCTGCCTGGCCTTGAAAGACCTCACGGCCCTATTTTCCGACCTGCAGGTTATCTATCCTGTTCACCTCAATCCGAATGTCCGCCGCACCGTGGAGGGTCTGCTCCAAGGTCAGGAGCGCATTCACTTGATCCCGCCGGTGGATTACTTGACCTTTATTCACCTGATGCAACGCTCCTTCTTGATTCTGACCGACTCGGGAGGCGTGCAGGAAGAAGCGCCAAGCCTGCGGAAACCGCTCCTCGTGCTGCGCAAGGTCACCGAGCGGACCGAGGCGCTGGAGAGCGGACAGGCAAAGGTAGTGGGGACTTCCCGAGAGTCGATCGTCGAGGAATCGGCCCGGCTGCTGACCGACCCGAAGGCCTACCGCGCTATGACCACGGGGCCGAACCCCTTCGGCGACGGCCATGCGGCGGAACGCATCGCAGAAACCCTGGACCGTTGGGCCAGGGGGGCCTTGCCCTTGCTGGAACCCGAACGACAATTCCATCCTCAGATGGCGCAAGCGAAGAGAACCCGATGAACTTCAGCGATCTGATTCCTTACCTGCTGCTCGGAATCAAGGTCCTGTTGTATCTGGTTGCTATCATCTTCTTCCTCAGCGGACTGGATGATTTCTTTATCGATCTTTACGACTTTTTCCGCCGGACGTACCGCCGACTGTTCGTAATGCCGAAATATGAGCGACTGACCGAAAATCACCTCTTGCGACCCGAGGAACAGCCGGCGGCCTTGATGGTGCCCGCTTGGAACGAAGCGGGCGTGATCCGGAAGATGCTGGAAAACACCTTGCAAACGCTGAACTACTCCAACTACCACGTCTTTGTGGGCACCTACCCGAACGACACGGGGACTCAGAAGGAAGTCGAGATCGTCCGGGAACGGTACGAGAATGTTCACCGCGTGGTCTGCCCCAAAGACGGCCCGACCAACAAAGCCGACTGCCTGAACTGGATCTACCAGGGCATCCGAGTGATGGAAAAGGAGAAAAACCTCCGGTTTGAAATCTTCGTCATCCATGACTCGGAGGACATCCTCCATCCCCTGTCCTTCAAGCTGTTCAATTACCTCATCCCCCGCAAGGATATGGTTCAGTTGCCGGTCTTGCCGCTGGAGAGCAAATGGTATCAGTTCACCGCGGGCCACTATCTCGACGAATTCGCCGAGAACCACTTCAAGGATATGATGGTGCGCGAACGCCTCGCCGGGACGATTCCGAGCGCCGGTGTGGGATGCGCTTTCAGCCGCCGCGCTTTTGATCGGATCGCCGAAGACCGCGGGAATCAACTGTTTAACATCGACTCGCTGACCGAAGATTACGACTTCGGTTTTCGATTGAAGCAATACGATCTCAAGCAAGTGTTCGTCATTCAAGCCATCCAGCGCACAATGACCCGGAAAAGCTTCTGGAACGGCCGTAGCCGCCAGGTGAAGGTCAAGGAATACATCGCCACGCGGGAATATTTCCCCAGGACCTTTCGCCAGTCAGTACGGCAAAAGACCCGCTGGGTGCTTGGCATCTGTCTGCAAGGCTGGGCCAATCTCGGCTGGTCCGGCGGAATCTGGATCAAGTACATGCTTTTCCGGGATCGCAAAGGGCTTCTGACCAACCTGGTTAACGTGCTCGGTTATATTGTCGTGCTGGCCCTTTTGCTGATCCAGATGTTCTCCCCCGGTTCCTATCGTTACCCCCCGCTGGTCGAGCAAGGCACGTGGCTGTGGTACCTCATCCTGGCGGATACTTTCTTCCTGGTTGTCCGGTGGTTTCAACGGGTCTATCACGTTCGGCGGTTCTACGGCTGGGGACAGGCGCTGCTGTCCATTCCCCGGCAAGTCTGGGGCAACGTGATTAACTCAGCCGCCTCCGCCCGGGCCGTCTATACCTTCTTATGCTCCCTGCTGACCGGAAAAAAGATAACCTGGGACAAGACGGCTCACGTCTTTCCCTCCGAGAGCGAGCTGACGGCCTTTCGGCGCAAGCTGGGAGACCTACTCCTGGAAAAACGCTTCATCACAGTTCACCAGCTTGACGAGGCCCTGCGTCGCCAGCAGGAGTGGGAACGCCCGCTGGGGGCCATCTTGCTCGAAATGGGCCTGGTGCAGGAAGGCGCCCTCATCCAGGTCCTGGGCACACAGCTGCGCTTGTCCACGCGCGAGATCGACCCCTACGAGACTCCCTTGGAAGTGCTGAAGATTTTGCCGCGCGATCTGGCCGTCCGCTATGGGATCTTCCCGGTTGAATTGCGCAGCGGAGGACGCTTGCTGGTGGCCACCGAAAACCCGCCCAATCGCGAGGAGGTGCAAGAACTGGAAAGAAAACTCGAACGGCCGGTCGAGTTCTGCCTTTCCACCCGAAGCGACGTCGCCTTCGCCATCCGGCGCGGGTACGAACGCCTCGAAGCGGCCGACGAACAGGCGGCCGCAAAATCGCGTCTGGGGCAACGGCTCCTCCAGCATAACCTGATCACCCAGGAGCAACTCAAGCAGGCTCTGAGGGTGCAGCGCCAATCGTATGCCCAGCTGGGAGAGATCCTGCTGAATAAGCGTTTCATCTCTCCGGCCCGCCTGAAAGAAGCCACTCTGCGCTTCTTTGCGGCGGAAGGCCGGGGACGCTTGGGGGACTTCCTCGTCCAGAACCAGTACATCACCCTGGAGCAACTGGAATTGGCTCTCGAAGATCAACAGGCCCGCTTCCGGCGTCTCGGCGACGTGATGGTTCAGCTGGGAATCATTCCTGAGGCGACACTGAAGCGCATTCTCCAAGAAGCGACCTATGAGGACTAAGCAAACTGTCGGGAATCCTCTTGCGCAGGTAGTAGCCTTGGTCTTGCTGATGCTCTTGCTCGCCGCTGAATTGCTTGCAGCACAGCACAATCCCCCGAACACCGCCCCGGAAACCCTCGGCCGACTCGAAGTGCGCCGCCAGGAGAACTTCTTCCAGAAACAACTGCGCCTCTTTCGGACCTATCCCCATCTGGAGCGCGCCTACCGGCTGATGGATGAGGGTCGGCTCGATGAAGCCCGACTTGAACTGGAGCGCTACCTGGAGATTGACCCCCAAGACCTGAGGGTTCGATTCATGTATCTTGTCTTGCTCCAGCGGACCGGGGACGCCGAGGAAGCCATCCGGCAAGCGGACCTCATTCTGGAGCAACAGCCGGGGTTCGCTCCCGCCCGGGTGTACCGGGGCTTGGCCTGCCAAGCCTTGGGCCGGTTCGACGAAGCGACCGAAACCTTCCGGGCAGCCGCGGCCACCGCCGATCCAGGGACCGAAGAGGGAAATTTCACCCTGGAGATGCTTGCGGATCTCGCCCTCCAGGCGGGACAATACAGCCACGTCCTGGAAGCCCTGCGGCAACTGGCCGAAACTCGGGAGAGAGATTATCGCTTTCATTTTCGAGAAGGGATCGCGCGCGAGGCCCTCGGGCAGCTCGAGCAGGCCGAGTCGGCTTACCGCCTGGCCCTCGGTTTGGCCGAAGACCCGAAACAGAAACTGAAAGTGTATCGCGCACTCGGCGAAACGGCTAAGAAACGCAAGGACTGGCAAGCGGCGCGAAAGGCTTTTGAGTCGGCCTTGGAGCTGGGGCCGGGAGACGCTGACCTGATGCAAGCCTTGGCGCAGGTTGCCTATGCGCAAGGTGACTATCCCGAGGCCGCGCGCTGGATGCGCCGCTCGCTCGAGCAGCAGCCGGATCCCGGCAAGCGCGAATTCCTGGCCAACGTCCTTATCGCCATGAACGAGGATGCCGCTGCGGCGGAACAACTGGTGCAGTTGCTTTCCGAGCTGGACGCCGCGCAAGACCGTCATCGGGTTTTGCTGCTCTTGGGCGAAGTCTATACCCGACTGGAGAACTACCCTGAAGCTACCAGGGCCTTCCAGGAAGCGGCCCGGCTCCACCAGCCCGACCATGCCACAGTGCATGCCCTGGCCCGTGCCTTGGAGCGGGAAGGGCGCTTGGCCGAAGCGCTCTCCTGGTTCGAGAAGCGATTGCAGCTTCAGCCTTCGGCTACAGCCCACCTCGAGCTGGGCATGATTTATGCCAAGCTGGGACAGGGCGAGCAGGCCATCCAACACCTGGACGAAGCCCTGAAAGCCGGCCTTCCGCAGGATCAGCAAAGCCTTGCCTACAAACAGCTGGGGTTTCTCTTCCAGCAGGCCGGGCGCTACCGGGAAGCCAGGCAGGCCTTCGAAAAAGCGCTGGCCTTGCGACCCCGGGAGACTTCTCTATATCTGGCCTTGGGCGAGGTGTGCATCCAACAGGGCGATCTCGACAGCGCCGTGCGCTATCTTGAGCACGCTCTGGGGTTACAAGAGTCCCCCGAAGCGTTTCGCGCCTTGGCCCACGCCCACATCAAAGCAGGGAACCTCGAACAGGCCATCACCACCTGCCAGGATTATTTACGCAAGCTGCCCGAACGGCAGATGGCCGCCCCGGACATTCTGGAAACGCTCGCCTTTCTCAAAGCCGAAAGGGGAAACTGGATTGAAGCAACGGCTCTCTACCAAGAGGCGTTCGAACGGGGCGGGCAGGCCAATCCCATGCTGCTCCGACAAGCGGCCTACTGCCTGGCCACTGCCGGACAATGGGAAGAAGCGCGACAGGTTTATCTCCGCTTCTTGGCCTCGCCAGGTCTTCCCAAATCCCTGAAGGGAGCGACTTGGGAGGACCTGGGGTATATTGAGTTAAGGTTGAACCGCCATCCGCAAGCCGTCGAGGCCTTCCAGAAGGCCCTCGACTTCGGCCGGGACACTTGGCGCCTCCGGCAAGACCTTGCCTTAACGCTTTACAGGCTGGAGCGCTGGGAAGAGGCCCTGGAACAGTTTCGCCTGGCGCTGGACCGGAAAAGAACCGCCGGCGGGCTGGCCGCTATCGGACGCTGCTACAAGGCGCTGAACAAACCCGGCGTAGCGATCCATTTCTTCCGGCTGGCGCTGGAGGAATCGGAAACCCTCGAAGCGGACGAGCGGCGGCAGTTGTATAACGAGTTAGGCTACCTATACGCGCGGGAAGCCGAGTATGCCGAGTCGGCCTGGGCCTGGCAACAATCCTTGGTTCTGAAAGACGACCCGGCCGTCCGGCTTCATTTGGGCCGGATGCAGCGCTTGCAGGGCTCGCTGGAAGAAGCACGCGAGACCCTGGCGGGCATCAGCTTGGAGGGCCTTCCGCCGGAACTCCAGGCGGCATATCTCGATGAACTGGCCGAGATTGACCGGAGCGACGGCCTTCTTGAATCGGCCCGGGAGGAAATGGCGAAGGCCTACGCGATTGAGCCGACGGCCGACCGCGCCTACCGGCTCAGCTTGATTTGCCGGGAATTGAATCGGCCCGACGAAGCAGTCGCGTACGCAGAGGAGGCACTACGCCGGGAGCCGGATAACATCGAGTATGCCGTTACTCTCGGTTACGCCTGCAGCGATGCAGGACAAACCCAACGGGCTGCATTGCTCCTCGAGGATGCGGTGGAACGTGACCCCGGATGCTTGCCTCTGTACGAGGACTTAGCCTATCTCTACATGCAACAACCGGACAACGAGCAGGCGGTTTATTGGTTCAAACGGGCGATTGACAATGCCACGCCTTCCCTGGCGGCATTGCCTGAGGAAGAAAAGGAACTCGAACAGCATCTCTACCGGATGCGCAAGGAAGTTGCGACGCTGAATAACCGCTGGGATATTACCGCCTACCTGTCCTACCGCACCGACGCCGAGCAGCAGGTGACTACGCCGGTCGGCACGAGCGGCGGAGGCGTCTCCTCTCAAGGCGGCCTCGAAGTGGCCTACCAGCCGCCGGAGATCGGTTTTCGCGATGGCCGTATCTTTCAGCTGTTCGCCCGTGTGCTATGGAACGTCGAACCGGACTCGGTGCGTTTCGACGAGGATTCCTACCAGGGCGGCATCGGCGCGCGGTACAAGCCTTTCAAAAGGCACAATCTGTTTTTCAGCGGCGAGAAGCTTTTCCGAATCGGGGATGACGCGGATGACAACTGGCTCCTCCGGGCGCTCTATACGTGGGACGATGGCTACGGCTTAAAGCCGGGCGAGGAGCATTGGAATTACACCCTATTATACGGCGATGCAGCCTACTTCGTGGACTCCCCCGATTACTGGACCTACTATGGCGAGGTTCGGCAGGGGCGGACGTTCAACTTCGACGACTGTTTCCTGGTTACGCCTCACCTCGTTGCAGACGGTCGCTACCAGGATCGGGGCTCAGCGACCGGCTCATACATCGAGGGCGGGGCCGGGGTCTCTTTCAGGTACCTTTTTAACAACACCCGGTACGAGGTTTATCGCTCCAGCTTCGAGGTGCTTGTCCACTATAAAGCGGGACGGTTCTACCGTCACACCAGCGAAATTGAGGACGACACTTTTAATGGTGCGATCATCACCGGCGTCTTAAGATTCTAGTGCCGGAAGAGAGGTCTATGATGTTATCGTTGAAAAGATTGGGTAAGAAGGTCCTTGTCGAGGTGTTCCTCTGCATGCTCCTGGTCCCGCTATCCGCTCCGGCGCAACCAGAGAGTCTCCCGGCCGCGCCGCTCCAGGGCACGTTCATTCAACTGAACAGCGCCCATCGCCATTGGGTGGAAGACGACTGGAAGCGGCTCTTCAATGATTTTCAAAGCCTCGGACTTTCCCAGCTGATCCTCCAGTGGACGGTGTACGAGGACACCGTTTTCTACCTTTCCGCGGAGGAGCGGGACAAAGGCACCCCTCCGCTGGAAGCCATTCTCCAGCGGGCCGACGCTGCCGGTCTGCGTGTCCGGGTGGGTCTGGTATACGACCCGCAGTACTGGGAGAAGATCGGCCAGCGGGGCATCGCTTCAGTGAGCGCCTACTTGCGGCAGTTGCGCTATCGCTCTCTGCGGACCGCCCGGGAGCTACTTCCCCGGCTGATCGCTCACCCCTCATTCTGCGGCTGGTACATCCCCGAGGAAATTGACGACGTCAACTGGCTCGAACCCGAACGGCGTCAGGTGCTCTTCGAACATTTCGCCGAGCTGACCGCAGCCCTGAAGCAACTGGCCCCGCAGGCTGAGATCGCTCTTTCCGGTTTCTCGAACGCGAACACCAGCCCACTCGCCTTTGAGAAGTTCTATCGCGGCCTGCTTCAAGCGACGACAGCGGAGGTCGTCCTGCTGCAGGACGGCATCGGCGTGCAGAAGCTGGACCTGGAAAATCTGGAGCTGTACCTGGCCGCGATGCGCCGGGCGGTGGACGCCCACGGGCGGGACCTCCAGGTGGTTGTCGAGCTGTTCCGACAGGTGGAAGGCCAGCCGCTCGACGACCAACCTTTCAAAGCGATACCCGCTCCGTTCAGCCGGATTCGCCGCCAGATCGAGCTGGCCTCCGAGTACTCAACCGCCGGCGTGATGGCCTTCAGCGTGCCCGATTACATGAGCTCCTCAGCAGGCCCCGAAGCCCAGCGGCTGCTTCAGCATTATCTGAAGACCTTCTCGGCCGTGGAGAACTGAGACCCCGACAGATATCCATACCCAACCAGCAATTCCCGGATCCGCTGTAACGGCTTGAAAACCGGGCCTTGAAGGAATGAACATCGATCCGGTAACCCTGGCACTAGCCATAGTGCTCGATGCGGTTTCAGACTGACATCCGCTTTACCGGCATAGACAGCTTCTACAGGAACAAGGATATCGAGCTGCTTCTGGGCCCTCCATGGCAGTGTAAATTTTCTTGTGTGAAATTAGGAAGGGGATAAAAAAAAGACACTTTTCCATTAAATGGGGGTTTGAGCAGAACCTACCCAAGAAAGGAGAAGCGCCGTGAAAATGGGAATCAGTGTACCCGAGGTGGCGGAGCTTTTCAAAGGGATGTGGTGACCTGCAGGGAGGCCATGGGCCGTCAGATCCGGTCGGAACGGATCTCCGCCAGGAGATCCTCGGTCTTTTTGTCGAGTTCCCTGGCATAGCTCGCCACGGTGAATACGGCTCCGCAGCCCTTGCACCGAAGGGCAACGGCCCTTCACCTGCGGCAGACCTCCAGGACCCCGCCGCACTTTCGGCACTTGAGGCCGGTTGACTGGCCATGAGGAGACACGGCAGTCTTCCCGCTCCCTATGGGACACGACCCTTTCATTTCCCGTCCGCACAGACTACGGCAACGGTCGGTTCAACGGCGCGGTGGACGACCTCGCTGCTCACCCCACCGATGACGATGTCCCTCACGGCAGAGCGGCCCAGCCGACCCATCATGATCAAGGTGGCGTCCTTTTCCCGCGCTGCGTCGAGAATGGCCTCGACGGGACGGCCGTACACAACGTTCGTCTTGACACAGCCCCTCGGCAGGCCTTCCTCATCGAGCACTGTCTCCCCTTCGGCAAGGATCCGACCGGCCTCTTCCTCCGGCCTTTCGCCACCGGCCACCCGCTCCGGATAGCGGGCGAGATCGATGACCCGGAGAAGCTCCACCCTTTCCAGGCAAGCCCCGGAGGAACGCGCGATCACCGCGGCCTCACGAAGCGCTGCCAGGGATGACCGGGAACCGTCCAGGGGGACAAGGATCTTCGGGACGAGACAGGCGCCGTCCTTGAGGACCTTTCTCCCCACCACGTAGGTGGTCGGATGGTAGGGGAGATGGAGTAGCGTGGATGTGACGCTTCCAAGAAGGACCTCCCTGGCGCGGGATACACCTCTTCGTGCAAGTATGATCGTGGAAAACCCCCCTTCCTCCGCCATCTTCGCGGTCTTTTCCGCGGGATTTCCGTCGAGGATCTGCCTGGCAACGGGGGTCTTGGCCCCCATCTCCCGGATCGCCGCCTCCGCTGCATCAAGGATCGGGGCCACCGTGGTCTCGATATATTGCTCCTTCAGGCGCCGGAAGAGTCCGCTTTCAAGGATCTCCTTCGTCCGGAAGTCCACGTTGGCCATGTGTTCGCTCAGATAATGCCCAGCAAGGACATGAAGGAGGGTGATGTTCCGGACCCGGTCTCCGAGGCCGGCGGCAAGACAGCCCGCAAAATGGAGGGCGCGCAGGGAGTTTTCGCTTCCGTCTACGGGCAGGAGAAAACTGGTAAGTGCATTAGTGGCCTTCGGTTCCATGACACGAGCTCCTTTCTCTCAATAGAAAAGCAGCAGCCAGACGTTCGCCAGGGCGACGCTGATCACCATATACAAAAAGGCCACCTTCATAAAGCCGAAGAATTTGATGTGGTGGCCGGCGGCCTCGGCGATACCAAGTGTCACCACGTTGGCGCTCGCGCCGATCATGGTCCCGTTCCCGCCGAAACAGGCCCCAAAGGCGAGGGCCCACCAGAGGACACCGGATTCCGCCCCAGGTATCTCCTTCGTGAGGTAGGCCACGATGGGAAGCATGGTGGCGGTGAAGGGGATGTTGTCCACGAACGCGCTCATGATGGCCGAGACCCAGAGGATGAGACAGATGGCCATGACGAGGTTCCCGGCGGATAGCTCCATGACCCAGTCCGCGATGATGGCAAGGAGTCCGGTCTCCTCGACGGCCCCCACCAGCATGAAGAGGAAGATGAAAAAGAGGAGCGTGGTCCACTCGATGTCCTTCTCGATGAGGTGTAGAAGATCGATCCTCTTGGTGAGAAGTCCATATGTAAAGAGCAGGGATGCCCCGAAGAGGGCCGCGATGCTCACCTCCATGTGCCAGAAGCCGTGGGAGAGAAAAAGCCCTACGGTCATGAGCATGATGATGGAGCCCACCGCGAGGAGCATGCCGTCAGTTATCCGGTACTCCTCCCTAAGCCTTGCGATGAAGGCCTGGACGTCCCCGACCCTGGCCCGGGCGTACTCCTTCCCGTAAAAGACCTTGGAGTAGGCGAAGAGGACCACCATGGAGACGATGACGGTGGGGGTGAGGTTCTTCACGAACTCCATGAAGGTGAGCCCGGCATAGGAACCGATCATGATGTTCGGTGGGTCGCCTATCAGGGTCGCGGTGCCTCCGATGTTCGATGCGAGGATCTCGGGGATGAGAAGGGCGATGGGCGAGATCCCGAGGGAAAGGGCGATCTCGATGGTGACCGGGGTGAGCAGGAGCATGGTGGTCACGTTGTCGAGGAACGCCGAGGCAACGGCGGTGAAGGCCATGAGGACCACGGAGAGGAGGAGCACGTTTCCTCGCGAGAGCTGGTAGGACTTGTAGGCGAACCACTGGAAGACCCCGGTGTGCTTGAGTATCCCTACGATGATCATCATGCCCATCAGGAGGAAGACCACGTTCATGTCGATGGCATGGATCGCCCGCTCGTAGGAGAGGATATGATAGTCGGGGTTGATCGTGCCCGCCGTGTACGTGATCACGAGGATGATCGCGGTCCCGAGCATGGCGGCGAGGGTCCGGTGGAGGAGCTCGAATGAGATAAGGACGTAGGCAAGGATGAAGACAACGGTTGCTATCCAGAAGGCAGGGCCGAGGACCCTCTTCATCTCGAGATCCGCGTGGGCGTGGAACTCGCCTCCGCTTCCAGCGATCGCCGTGGCCGGAACCTGGACAACCACCTTCTCAAAGCTTGTCTTCGTGGCCTGTACCTCGATCTGCGCGCCAAGGGCGGTTCCAGCGGGAAGATGGGCCGTAATCTGGTAGGTTCCGTCAGGGGCGGTCAGGACCCCGTCCGCCCCGTGCCCGTGACCAGCGCCAGCGACCTGAAAGGCCTTTCCGTCGATCAGGAGGTCCACCCTGGCATTTGCGACCGGCTCCCGGTGGGAATCGAGGATTCGCCCGCTCAGGTAAAAAATTTCCGCCCCATCGTCTCCGTGCGGGGCCTCAAAGGCCCCGGCCCCGGAGCCCCACCAGAAAAACAGGACAAAAAGGGCGAACGCCGTCCGGAAAAGAAGGGGCAGGATCCCCGCCCCTGGAAAACATCCCCGTCTCGCCATCTCCGTCTCCTTTCGTCACAAAGCTATTTTCCTGAATCCGTGGGCCGACGGCCGGGGTATTTGTTCCGTGCGCCTGCCTGTCAGCAGACAGGGCAAATAGCGCCTGTCCATGGGGGCGGATTTGCCCACAGCGCCCGTCCATGAGCGCCTCACTCCACAAATACCACGGCCGTCGGCTTATACCGTGAAATCGAAAGGTTCGAGTGCATATCTTAACGTATTCAGGATTTTTTATTCCGGGCCATCTCCGGCACCCTGCAAAACGAAGAGACACTCACCCTCTTTGATCGGACAAACGGCCGAAAATCTCAAACGCAGGATGCGCTCGGCAGTGTAACCGACATGCCCATCAAGGGCCAGATCATTGCGGCTCTGAGGCCAACGACGGCCATTAAGTAATAGGGGACGCTCGTGCAGAACGTGCTTAGTTTTCTATCTTCTCGATATATTGCTCTTTCAGAGAGTGGGGTCACGATGGGGACGCCTATGTTTTCGAACCTTTTTCCCCTATCAGCTCAAACCGATTTTCCTTTTCAATCCGCTCGCCGCGTTTCGATAAACGACTTGCCTCTGGTTGACTGATCTTGAGCCTCCTTCCTGTCTCTATGGTGCTCAACCCAAACTTTAGGAAACCTTGAAAAATGGTCCTTTCNNATGGCTGTGTTGCTCGTCGGTCAAAAACGCTCACATACAGGGAGTAAGCTCCGCTTTTTGACCTCCTCGCGCCTTGCCCTCGAACGAAAATCCTCATTTTTCAAGGTTCCCTTTAGATGCGCACAGAAACATAAAAACGCCCGTGCTTCCACCGTTTGAGGTGATTTTCCGAAGGCTGTGACTTGATCGGGCGTAATTCCCAGCACTTCGGCGACTCTGGAGACTGCTTGACTGAAATCATAGCCCAGAGCATAAGATCATACTTTTCCTCAAACCCCTCCCGCCGCTTTGAGAACATTCTCCACGAGGTCGCTGCCTCCCAGAATCCGTTCATCCCCCTTGACCCGGATCCCAGCCTTCCGGAAATATCCCTCATCCACACCACCCTCCGGAACTCTTCAACAGCCACCCATGAGGTCCAGCCGCTTTCCAAGCAAACGCCTTTTCCCACGGAATCCCGGTACCTTCGCCCTTTTCGATGGCATGCGCCCTCCCCGAAAAGTACGGAAGGTTCCGCCCTTGACGCTATGTGAACAAGATACTATATGATTGACCATTCAGCCATATAACCACAAAATATGGTATGAGGCCCTCGAAAAACGAGGAATTTCGTTCGAGGACAAGGCGCGAAGAGGCTGAAAAGCGGAGTTTACTCCATGTATGTGAGCATTTTCAGCCGATGAGCAACGCGGTCATCGGGCGAAATTCCTCATTTTTCGAGGGTCCCGTATGTCCTTCGGAGGACTGCCCATCCAATGGCCCCAAAAGACACCTTGCTTCCTGCGACGAATCTCCCCCTCTCCAACAACGCACTTGTGGTACTTGCCCGCCGTTACCTCAAAAAGGACGAGGAAAACCACGTAGCCGAAACCCCGGAAGACATGTTCCGGCGAGTCGCCCGGGCAATCGCCCAGGCCGACGCCCTCTATGACCCGAAAGCAGACATCGGCGCGGTCGAAGAGACCTTCTATGATCTCATGACCTCCTTGAGGTTCATGCCCAATTCCCCGACCCTCATGAACGCGGGCAGGGAACTCGGCCAGCTCTCGGCCTGCTTCGTCCTTCCGGTCGATGACTCCATCGAAAGCATCTTCGAGGCGGTGAAGCACACGGCCATGATCCACAAGAGCGGGGGCGGGACCGGGTTCTCTTTCTCGCGGATTCGTCCCGAGGGGGATCGGGTCAAGACCACCCATGGTGTGGCGAGCGGACCCATCTCCTTCATGACCATCTTCGATGTGGCGACAGAGACCATCAAGCAGGGCGGCACGCGAAGGGGCGCCAACATGGGGATCCTCAGGGTGGATCATCCGGATATCGAAAAATTCATCACCGCAAAGAAGAGGACCGATCGGCTCAACAACTTCAACATCTCTGTGGCCCTCACCGAGGAGTTCATGTGGGCCGTTGAGAGGGATGAGGAATTCCCCCTTGTTTCCCCCAGGAGCGGGAAAACCATTCGCACGGTAAAGGCGCGTGAGCTCTTCGATCTCATCGTGGAATCTGCGTGGGCGAGTGGCGAACCCGGGATCGTCTTCATCGACCGGATCAACCGATCGAACCCCACCCCGCTGTTGGGTCAAATCGAGAGCACCAACCCCTGCGGCGAACAGCCCCTCCTTCCTTACGAATCCTGCAATCTCGGCTCCATCAACCTGGGCCTCTTCGTTCGGGACGCCCAGATCGACTACCCGGCCCTTGCCGATACCATCCGTGAAGGGGTCCATTTCCTTGACAACGTGATTGACGTGAACCGATTCCCCCTGGATGAGATCCGGGAGATGACCCAAAAGACCAGAAAGATCGGACTCGGCGTCATGGGATTCGCGGACATGCTCATCCGTCTTGGCGTGCCCTATAACTCGGACCGCGCCATTGCCCTCTCGGAGGAGGTCATGGCCTTCATCGACCGGGAATCCAAAAAGGCCTCCGCCGATCTTGCAAGGACCCGGGGGAATTTCCCCGCCTATGCGGGAAGCGTCCATGACCGGCCTGAGACACCGTTCATGCGAAACGCCACCACCACGACCATCGCACCCACCGGGACCATCAGCATCATCGCCGGGGCATCGAGCGGCATCGAGCCCCTCTTCGCCGTGAGCTACATACGCCGCGTCCTCGACGGCACGGAGCTTGTCGAGGCCCACCCCCTCTTTGTCCAGGCCATGAAGGAACGTGGGCTTTATTCCGATTCCCTCATGGCACGGATCGCTGAGAAGGGATCTGTAGCCACGTTCGACGAGGTCCCTGAGGATCTAAAAAGGATCTTTGTCACAGCCATGGACATCACGCCAGACGCCCACATCGCTATCCAGGCGGCCTTTCAGAGGAACACGGACAACGCGGTCTCAAAGACCGTGAATTTCCCTGAGGAGGCATCGCGGGACGACATTCGAAAGGCCTATCTCCTCGCCTGGCATCAGGGCCTCAAAGGAATCACCATCTACCGGTACGGGAGCCGGCCCATCCAGGTCCTGAACTTAAAGAAGGAGAAAAAGAAAGAGGAGAAGGCTTCGCCAGCGCCCATGACCGTGCAGCCGACCGCATCTGGTCTAAATTTGGGTACGAACGGCAAGATCATCCCACGGCCCCGCCCGGCACGCACCCGCGGCATCACCGAGCGGATGAGAACCGGATGCGGAAATCTTTATGTCACAGTCAACTGGGACGATCAGGACATCTGCGAGGTCTTTGCCCAGATGGGAAAGGCAGGGGGTTGCGCTGCGTGCCAGATCGAGGCGGAGACACGCCTCATTTCCCTCGCCCTTCGGGCCGGCGTAAGCGCCAAGGCGATCGTGAAACAGCTCGCCGGGATCCGCTGCCCGTCACCGGTCTGGTACGAGGGGATCCAGATCCTCTCCTGCCCGGACGCCGTGGCCAAGGTCCTCGGCAACCTCGCCCAGATAAGGATCGAGAAGGAACTCCCGGCCCAGGTCACCTGCCCCGAGTGCGGGGCCATGCTCGAACCGGAGGGAGGCTGCATGGTCTGCCGTTCCTGCGGGTTCTCCAAGTGCGACTGAGGAAATCGGAGGCCGGACAAAAGGCCCCCTTTGCTGATAACTGATAACTGATAGCTGATAACTGGTGTTACGCCCTCTGTCGCGCCTTTGTGCTGGTCTTGCAAAAGCTGGGGTCCTTCCGGTCCTCGTCATCCCCTTCGGGGCCGGAATCTGGATGGAACTCGTGGGACCAGCGGATATCCCCCTGCTTCCGGCCACGGTGGCCCTGTTCGTCGGGCTGGCCATACTGGCGGCGTCAGCCGTCCTTCGGGCACGATGGGCCATGACAGGATGGATCTCCATCCTTGTGGGAATCTGGTGCGTGTTTTTTTTGGGATATATCCACGCCGCCATCTCGGATCTGGCGATCGAAAAGAAATCCGCGCACATCCTCGAACTGGCACGGAGTGGAGGGAAACAGGTATTGACCGGTGTCGTGATTCGGGCCCCGGTCCCCACGGAGGACGGCACGCGTGCCGTCATTTCCCTGTACGCCCTCCACACCCCGGTCGGGGATGAACAGATCCAGGGGCGCATCAGCCTCGTCCTTTCCGGGGTCCTCCCACGGGATGTGGCCCCAGGAGATCTGATCCGGTTCGAGGCCAAGCTCCGGCCGGTACGAAACTACCGGACACCAGGGGTCTTCGACATGGAGTCGTGGTGGAAGGCGCGCGGGGTCATGGTCTCCGGGCGGGCCACCTCCCTGTCGCGCCTGGACTTCCTCGGACATCTCACCTCCTCCCCAGACCTTCCCGCATGGCGATACCTCCTCGAATCCGCCCGCCACAGGCTCCTCACGGCCCTTTGCAGCCCCATGCAGGACCACGAATTCGCCGGAATCGCCGCCGCCCTCCTCACAGGGGAAAAGTCATGGATCAGCGCGCAGACTCGGGAGACCTTCTCCCGCACCGGAACAAGCCACCTCCTCGCGGTCTCGGGTCTTCACATGGCCCTCGTCTCCCTTCTTGCAGGAGGCGGGGTTTACTTTCTCCTTCTCCGATCCAGCCGCCTTCTTCTTTACCTCAATGCACGGAAGATCTCTGTTTCCATAGCCACGATAGCGGCCTTCCTCTACGCAGGGCTTGCCGGATTCTCACCGTCCGCGGTCCGGGCCTTTTTGATGATCGCCGCTTTCTGCACCGCTTTCCTTGTGGACCGCCCACAGAATCCCTTCAACACACTGGCCATTGCGGCATTTCTGATCCTGGCCTTTGAACCCCGCGATCTCACGAGCCTTTCCTTTCAGCTCTCGTTTGCGGCCGTCTTTTTCCTTATCCTTTTCTTCCGCAACCGGTCCGCCCAAACGCGTGGAGATCCCCTTACGTGGACGAGGCGTGTCCTCGACCACCTGAAGGACCTCGCAACCGTCACCATTGTGGCATCCCTTGCCACCGCCCCCTTGATCGCCCTCCATTTTCCCAGGCTTTCCCTTGCGGCCATCCCAGCCAACCTCGTCCTCGTCCCCCTCGCGACATTTCTCCTCATGCCCCTTCTCCTCCTCGGGGCCATCCTCTTCTTCCTTGTAGGCCCTGGGGCTGGAGCCATTCTCTGGAACGCTGCCGCATGGATCTTTTCTCCCGTCATCCCTGCCATGGAAATCGTTTCCGCCTGGAGGTGGGCCGCCCCTCCCGTCCCCCGTCCAGATTGCGCCACCCTTCTCCTCCTCTACGGGGTCCTGGTATATGCGGCCATCCTGCCAGAGGATATGCGCAAAACGAAAGCCGCCCTCATCGCCATCTTTTTTCTTCTCTTAGCCCATCCCGTGCAGGGCTGGTTGTGGAAAATCGGCCCGAAAGAGACCCGTCTCCACGTCCTCGACGTAGGCCAGGGAACGGCCCAGGTGGTGGAGTTTCCCGACGGCAGCGCCCTGGTCATGGACGGAGGCGGAGGATCGAACCCCGAATTCGACATCGGAGAGCGGATCGTGGCCCCGTTTCTCCGGTCCCTCGGAATCAGAAAGATCTGGGCCGTGGCAGCATCTCATCCGGAGAGGGACCACATCGGAGGTCTTCCCGCCCTTCTCGCCATGTTCTCTGTGGATGAATTCTGGAGAAACTCCGACACGTCTCAGACTCACGATTGGAAGAGACTCGAGGAAAACCGCATTCGTAACGAAATCCCCGAGAGGGTCTTCACGAAAAGGACGAGAATCGAACACGCGGGTGTCACGATCGAGATCTGGCCTCCTGATGGGTGTTCGGGGCTTGGCAGCCTGAACGCCCGCTCCCTCGTCCTGGTCATCGAGACCGGCGGCCGAAGGATGCTTCTTGCAGGAGACATTGACACAGCCCGCGAGGCGTGTCTTGTGGATGCGGACATTGGAGACATGGACGTGGTCGTCGTCCCCCATCACGGAAGCCGGACGTCGAGTTCTTCGGTATTTCTGCACGAAATCCTGCCTGAGATCGCCATCGTACCTGTGGGATACCGAAATCCCTTCCGCTTGCCCAATGACGAGGTTATGAAAAGGTATGAAGGGCTGGGCTGCGCGCTTTACCGCACCGACCAGGACGGGACGGTGACGATCACCATCTCGGACGGGTCGCTCGACGTCTCCACATATACGCCAGGAGATAAGGATCCCTGATGCTCACACACGTCAAACACGACACGACGCTTCTCTCACAGGCGCGCAGAAGGGCGATCCTCTCCCTTGTGATCCACCTCGTCCTCGCCCTTACCAAAGGGATCGCCGGGTGGGCGGCCGGAAGCACGGCCCTCCTGAGCGACGCAGTCAACTCCACCGCCGATGTCTTCACCTCGCTGACTGCCCTCTTCGGGCTCTGGATCGCAGGAAAGGAACACCCTTCATTCCCCTACGGGCTTTACAAGGCCGAGACCCTCGCGACCCTCGTCATCTCCGCCTCCATCATGATCGTAGCATACGAGATCGTCAAAAACGCCTTTCTCCACGGGGCCTCGGTCCCGGACGTCTCCATCGGGATCCCGGTGGCCCTCGGGCTCCTGCTAGTCACCCTCCTCTTTGGCCTCCATCAGCTCAGGGCGGGCCGCAGACTCAATTCCCCTGCCATCGTCGCTGATGCCAAGGACTATCTTTCGGACAGTCTCGCCACCGGCGTCGTGCTTGCAGGATTCATTGGCACCGGCCTGGGACTCGATCTGGAACGTCCCGCCGCTGTCATAGTCGGGATCTTTGTCCTGAGGACAGGAGGCGGACTCTTCGTCTCCGCGGTCCGGGATCTCCTCGACGCCTCCATCGACAGGGAAACGGAACGCGAGATCATCGGCTTTGTCGAGGCCCATCCCCGTGTGATGAAAGTGGAAAGGCTCATGAGCCGGACCGCCGGTGCCCGTTATATAGTGGATATCGACGTCATTCTCCGGACCCCATCCCATCAGATCGCGGATCAGGTGGCGGACTCCCTCGAGCAAGAGATCGTAACGCGCTTCCCCTTTGTCATCATGGCTCGGGTGCGGCCCCACTATGCGCACACGGGTCAGAAGCGGCGCATCACTCCGGTCGCCTCTCCTGAAGGCGGACGGGCCGGGCATTTTGCGCGTGCCCCGTGGTTTCTCGTGGAGACGATCGACGAAAAGGGAGAGGTCATTCGTGGGGAATACATCAAAAATCCCCACGCGGAAGAGGAACGAAAAAAAGGGTATCTCGTAGGCACCTGGCTTCTCGGTCTCAAACCTGATCAGGTCGTGGCCGAAGAGGGACGCGAGGGAACAGCGGTCGCACTTCTCAGGGAGGCAGGGGTGGAGATCCTCCCAACTGATGAGGAAAAGGGACTCTCTTAGCCGTTAAAGGCCACCTCTATGACAAACGCACCGTTAGGGGTCTCGAAAGGCATGGCAAGCCGTGGTCCGTTGGATATGTGCTTGATGGTGTGGTTCACACCGGAGACCACCATGGGCGTCCCGGACTGGAGTGAGATCCCCTCTCGCTCAAGACGTCTTCGGGCATCTCCGCAGATCATGTTGGTAAGTTCCCCGACAGCGTCCTTGACCTCATCCGTGATGCTGTCTACGGAAGAGCCGAAAAGGCTCGAGACAACCGCACAGATACAGGGCCTTTCAAAGGAAATGGACATGGACCCCTGGGCCTTGCCTGTGATGCCGATAACGCCTGAAACGTCCCCCATGGCCTCGAAATGCTGTTTGAGAAAAGGCCTTCCAGGGGCCGGCTCGATCATGGCCATGGTCTTGAGGACATTGACCGCCGCTTCCAAAAAAGGATTGATGATCCTGGCATCCATCTTCATCTCTATCTCTCGCCCCCCTCTTGAAAAACTGGCTCTTCGTCATTTCGT
>DIFG01000010.1 GCA_002419025.1 Deltaproteobacteria bacterium UBA5754
TCCACACAAAACGTCGAGGAGCCTTATAATTATGGTATTTGCAACAGCCGGAACTATGCGAGGTCAAAAGAGATTTGGCGTGGGTGGGAGATCTCCTTATTCTTCGGGGGTTCTTATCTTCATTTTTGCCATCGTCCTTCTCTCCCTCTGGTGCATCGCCGGACCATTCGGTCTTGCCAAGCTCTCTCGCATGAAGCAGAGGGCAGGCGAACTCTCCCGGCAAAATATCGCCGCCATCAAGCGGAATACGGAAAAACGTGCGGATCTGGATGCCATGGAAAACGACCCAAAGGTGCAGGAGGAGTTCATTCGGCGTGAACTCGGCTGGATTCGGCCTGGGGAGATCGTCTACGAGTTTGTCGAGACCCGAAAGAAATGATGGCTTGACCATTCGACAGATAAGCGGTTTTTTCCCGCATCTGTCAGATCTGCGAAATGGATCGAGTGTCCATGCTGACCCAAAAAGACGTGACGGAATTTATGGAATATCTTTCCAGTGGAAGATGGGAAGAAGACTTCGGTTATCGTACGCCTGACGGTCAGGCGGAGATGTTAGATCTCATAGAGGGGCTTTTCGCCATATGCGAAAAGGCCGACGAGGTCCTTACGCGCATCCTTTATGCAAGGATGACAGGGGTGGGTGACCTGGCCGGGAGCGAAAAAAAGGAATAAGGGGACCTCTTCCGAGTATCCCATGCAGGCATCCCTTATACGCATCAAGGCCTTTTTGAAATATGCAGGCGTCCATCTGGACGATGCAGGAGAGGAGGCCTTTGCCATGCGGAATGAGGAGGCCGTAACGAGGTGCTCGGACGCCGCTGTTGCCATGATCAAGGCAGTGGATGCGGCCCTCGCCTCTGGAAAGGCCCGGCAAGCGTGTGAGGATCCTGGCATACTTCAAAAAATGATCTCCCAGATCTCCTTTGACCAAAATGAGGCCAAACGGCTTGCTGGAGACCTTTTTGACCTCGTACAGGCCCGGGATAAGGATTTTCCTGTGGACGAAGCCAGTATGCTCATCAGAAAAGGACGTGAACTTCTGGACGAGGTGAAGAGACTCTGCCTTCCGGTCCATTGACCGGAAGGCTTCGAGTTTTTTCCGTGTGCCTTATCCCCGCGTGTCCGGGCCTGTGCCGGCGGCGTTTTTCCCGCTCACGAGCCCAGGCTTCGCTGACTTGATCCATGACTCGATGGCCCGTGCGTCCTGGATGCGGGAGTTTTTTCCTTGTGCATCAAGAAGGACGATGATCATGGGTCGGTCTTCGATCTTCGCCCGCATGACGAGGCATCTTCCCGCCTCCCGGATATACCCTGTCTTGCTGATGTCGATGTCCCACTTCCCTTCGCGGACGAGTACGTTAGTGTTTTTATAGGGAAGCATCCTTCCACAGATCGGCACTTCGCACACATCCGAGGTCGAATAGATCCGTATCAAGGGATAGGCATTGGCGGCTTGGACCATGCGAACGAGGTCGTTCGCTGTGGAGACATTCGAGCTTCTAAGACCCGTCGAGTCCATAAAATGCGTGTCATACATGCCCAGGCTCTTGGCCTTGGCGTTCATGGCAGCGACGAAGGCGCGTGTTCCCCCGGGATAGGTTCGAGCAAGAGCCGAGGCCGCACGGTTTTCCGAAGACATGAGGGCAAGGCGGAGGAGTTCGGACCGGGCGAGGGTCGTTCCTACGGCAAGTCTCGATGAGGAATGTTTGATGGTGTCGATGTCGTCTTTCGTGATGGTGATCTTTTCATCCAGGGGAAGTCCGGCATCGAGGACGACCATGGCCGTCATGAGCTTGGTTATGGATGCGATGGATTTTTTTCTGTCTTCGTTCTTGGATAGGACCACCCTGTCCGACGCCTCGTCAAACACGAGCACGGATCGAGAGGTGAGGTGGAGATCTTTTGCTGTACCTGCGGCCCTTCTTTTCGTCGTTTTTTTATAGGACGAGGTTTTTTTCTTCTGTGCAGAGGTCTTGCCGGGGGATTTTTGAGCGATTTTTTTCTTTTTTTGTGAAGTTTGCTGTTTTTTCGCCCGTTCGTGTACGTTTTGGGCTTTTGGAGCAGCTGCGTAACAGCACTGGCCAGGGCCAGGTGGTAAAAAACCGATTGGCAGTGAAGAGGCAAGAAATGTTATGACTATCAGCCGGATCACCTGATAGCGCATGAAGATCCCCCCTTCTCCTCTGATGGCGCATCAATACTTTCTTAGCAAAAAAAGTCGGGAAAGAAAAGCCTCATGACGACAATAGGGTGGAATCATGTCAATCTGATCGGTAATGTGAGGATATTCATGAAGGCATGCATCATCTTTAATCATACAGCTTGCCAGTTTGACGAAGACGCAAGGCGGAGGGACGAAGGGCGGTATGACATCAGGTGGTATTGGCGAAATGACCGATTTTGAATGTCTCATACATGTGGACCGCCGGGTCCTCTGGCATCCCTATACCCAGATGAGGGACTACGAGCGCGAACCATTTCTGTTCGTGGATCGGGCCGAGGGTATCCGCCTTTTCGATGGGGAGGGGAGGGCGTACTACGACACCATCTCCTCCTGGTGGTGCATCGTCCACGGCCACGGCCATCCCCGCATCAAGGCCGCTGTCAAGGCTCAAATGGACCGCCTCGAGCAGGTCCACTTTGCAGGCACCACCCACAGACCTGCCATCCTTCTGGCCGATCGTCTCGTCTCCCTGAGTCCACCCGGTCTCGCCCGCGTCTTCTTTTCCGACAACGGCTCGACCGCCTGCGAGGTGGCAATCAAGATGTCCTTTCAGTACTGGAAACAGGCCGGATTCCCTCGGCGGGAGCGTTTCATCTCCGTTGACCGCGGCTATCATGGGGATACCATCGGGGCCATGAGCCTCGGGGGGACGGCTGGATTCCACGGCCTCTTCGTCCCGCTCTTCTTCCCCTCCTTCCGGATTCCATCCCCGTACTGTTACCGTTGCCCTGCCGGAAGAAATGACCCGGATTCCTGTGGGCTTGACTGCCTGGCTCCCCTGGAGGCCATACTTGCCGAACGCGGAGAGGAAATAGCAGGAGTGATCCTCGAACCCCTCGTCCAGGCCGCCGGAGGCATGATCGTCTATCCTGTGCGGTATCTTGCACGGCTCGCCGGGATCGTGAATGCCCATAACGTCCACCTGATTCTGGATGAGGTCGCCACGGGTTTTGGCAGAACCGGGACATTTTTTGCAGCGGATCGTGCGGGGATCAGACCGGATTTCCTATGTCTTTCCAAGGGGCTTACCGGGGGTGTTCTCCCCATGGGCGCGACCCTCACGACAGAAGAGGTCTTTCAGGCCTTTTGCGACGACTACGAAAAGGGGAAGACCTTCTTTCACGGCCACACCTTCACGGGCAATCCCCTTGCCGCAGCGGCAGCCCTTGCATCCCTCGATGTATTCGATGAGGAGGGGGTCATGGAGGGGTTGGTCAAAAAGGCCAGGCGTTTACAGGAGGGAAAGGAACGGTTCCGTTCACTTCCACAGGTGGGCGACGTTCGCGGTATCGGGATGATTGCGGCATTCGAGATCGTCCGGGACCCGATGACCCGGGAGTCCTATGACCCTGCCCTCCGCATAGGCTGGAAGATATATCGGGCCGGGCTCGAAAAAGGGCTTATCCTCAGGCCCCTTGGGGACGTGACCTATCTCTTTCTCCCCCTTTCCGCAACGGAAGGCGAGATCGACGACATCCTTGACCGCACATACCAGGTCCTCTCCGGTGTCGGGAGGGTGGCATGAACGCAGGAGTCTTCGAGAGTACCCGGGCCGAACTCCTTCGGGCCGCCGGCCTTCCCCTTTCCGAACTCATGTCACGAGCCCTCTCGGTCAAGCTTCGGAAGCGGGGAGAACGGTTTTCTCTCTGCACCATCATGAATGTGAAATCCGGACGGTGTTCCGAGGATTGCGCCTTCTGTGCCCAGTCTTCCCGTCACCGGACGGGCGCCCCGGTCTATCCCTTGAGGTCGGTTGACGAGATACTCCGGGAGGCAGAGGCGGCGAAAAGGGCCGGTTCCGGCCGCTTCAGTATCGTTGCGAGCGGAAGGGGGCCGCAGACCGCCGAGATCGACGCCTACTGCCGGATCGTTCAGGCCGTTTCCGAGAAGGTCGGGATCCCTGTCTGCGCCTCACTCGGCATAGCAGACGCGGGTGTGCTACAGTCACTCAGGGATGCGGGGCTCGCCCGGTATCACCACAATCTCGAGACCTCGCCCTGTTTCTATCCCAAGATCTGCTCGAGCCACGGCTTTTATGAACGGGTCTCGACCATTCAGGCCGCCCGGGCCGTGGGGCTTGAGGTCTGCTCAGGCGGCATCATCGGCCTCGGCGAGACACGGGAGGACAGGATAGGGCTTGCCGCGGCCCTTGCATCCCTTGATGTGGCATCGGTCCCACTGAACATCCTCGTCCCCATACCCGGAACACGTCTATGCGGGGTGCCTCCTGTGCCCCCTGAGGAGATCCTCCGGACCGTGGCCCTGTTTCGGCTCGCCCTGCCCGAAAAGGCCATCCGCATGGCCGGCGGGCGGGAAGGCATGCGCGACCTCCAGGCCGTGCCCTTTCTGGCCGGGGCCGATGCCATGTTGATTGGTGGATATCTTACGGTCCGGGGCCGCGAGGTCCAGGAGGATTTGAGGCTCGTCGAGGAGGTGCGGGGGATCTGGCTGGCATCCTTCATGTGAGTTTGAGAAAGGGGTAACGCCCCAGATTCTCCCGGCTCCAGAGGGAGACGCCGACTCGGCAGTCCACGGTCCGGTACAGAGACGTCGATGTTCCCGTCTTCCATTGATCACCTCGACTTCCCTCTGTTTTTTTTGTTACACTCACAGCAGCAACAGGGAAGAGGGAGAAAAAACATCATTGTGCAGAAAGGAGGCCCTTCATGGACCGTCAGGTCGAAGCCCGAAACCTCACCATCCTTCCCGAGTGGGCAGAAAAGATCGATGAAGAGATCGCCCGGATCGAGACCCACCACCCCGGGGTGGTCCATCACATGCGCGTCTGTCTCATAGGCACGAAACACCATAGGCATGGCCTCTTCGAGGTACACGTCGTGGCCTCGGTCCCCCAGGAGACGATCGTGGTGAAGGAGAAGGGAGAGCGTATGAGGCCCACCATTGTGGCCGCGTTCGATTTCCTGGACCGGGAGCTTCGTGAATACGGCAGAAAGAGGCAGGGACTCGTCAAGACCCATGAGGGGCGTCCCATGGGGGTCGTCTCGGAGATCTTCCTCGAGGAGGGCTACGGATTCATCCGTTCCCGGGACGACGAGGAGGTCTATTTTCATCGAAACGCTGTGAAGGATATCCCCTTTGAAGAACTCCAAGTCGGAAGCTCCGTGAGCTTCGGCCAGGAGTCCGGGGAAAAGGGTCTCCATGCCACATGGGTGAGAATGGAATGAACCGGTTGGGCTATCTTTCTCGTTCCACGAGTTCCTTGTCGATCTTTTCCTCGAGAGGGGCAGAGATCACGGTATGGTTCTTTGAGTCGTCTGTCTCGTTCAGGGAGTAGATGGGACAGGCGAACCAGGAGATCTTTTGGGTCCTGTCCACGTTCAAAGGTTCGAGTTTGCGGCCGCAGACGGCGCAGACGTGTTCCATGTTCATGGCCCTTTCGGGGGCGGTTCCCCCTGCGAGCGGATGAGGTGCGCCATGGCCTCGAGTTCCTCGGCGAGGAGGTCGAGGAGGTCGTCGAGGGAGAGGATTCCGGCAAGTGTTCCCGCCTCGTTCACCACGGGAAGCCTTCGAATCCGGTGGGCCCGCATGCGTCGGAGGGCTTCCCCAACAGCTGCATATTCGGGCACCGTTACAACAGGGGAACTCATGACCGTGCCGACGGGTGTCGTGTCCGCGTCCCTTGCCTCTGAGACTACGCGGATCGCGATGTCCCGGTCCGTAAGGATCCCGACGGGTTGGCCCCCGTCCATCACGATGACCGAGCCCACGACGTGATCCCTCATGAGGCGGGATGCCGTCCGCACGGTCTCGTCCGGGCGGAGTATCACGGTCTCCCGTATGCAGAGGGATCCGACCCCCTTGGCGGCTGAGGACTTTCTGCATGCCGTCATGTTTCCATGGTAGGGAATGCGGGCGGGAAGATCAAGGGGAGAAGGACCTGTGATGGGAGCTCATTTTTTCGAGGCCCCATAGGTGATCCGGTTTTTTTCACAAATTCGATCAGAAGGGGGGGCACATCAGAGGGGACCGTGTATAATTGGCTCCTCGACGTTTTGTGTG
>DIFG01000035.1 GCA_002419025.1 Deltaproteobacteria bacterium UBA5754
TCCACACAAAACGTCGAGGAGCCAGCTTTTTTAGGGTTCTTTCGTCGGTGTTGTTTCCACGGCAAAGGCCTCAAGCCTTTTTTCTATTTCCGGTATCAACGTGTCAATGGCGTCAAATTCCTCAAGGGCGAGGGCATGGTAGAGGTCTTTCCACGCAAGGAGAAGCTCGTCGAGTTCGCGCTGCTGTTCGGGAGAAAGGGTCTCACCCCTTTTCTCCAACCCGGTGATCCTGCGGCCCAGTGAATCGATCCTCTCTTTTGTCTCGTCCATCTTTTCCGATCTGATCCTGCGGGCGGATTCACGGGCGGCATGCGCAGTCTGGGTCGCCTGCAAGGCGAGATATTTTGCCTTTAGATATGAGCGTTGTCCGGCGTATCCTTTTGCACGTTCGATGAGCTCCATCGCCTCGGCGTACTGTTCAGGGGCATAGCGAGGGGCCCCATCTGTGCGTGCGGCCTCTATCGCTTTCTCTGCCTCGTCCCATGCCTCATGCCAATCGGCAAGGGCCTGCATACCAGGGCCTTTTTCCCTGAGATCCCGGGCGGATTCCTCTATCTTTTTCGTTACGGCATGCGGATCCGGGAGGGAGAAGGCGGAGTTCAGGGGCAGAAGGAAGAGGCAGACAGGGATTATCCATGTCTTTTTCCCCCACGGAAGACGGGAAGATCCCTGTCCGGGCACTCTGTGCGGCATCAGCGGGCGTGCATGTTAGCAAGGACGCGGTCCCGTATCCAGGACTCGTCCCACCACTCGATGGGATTGACGAAATGGCCGTTCACGAGCATGGAAAAATGGAGATGATCCCCGCCGGCAAGACCGGTCGCGCCTGTCCGTCCGATGATATCTCCCCGCTTGACCCTTGATCCCTTTTCCACGCCGATCTCGCTCAGGTGTGCATAGAGGCTGAAAAGACCCATGCCGTGATCGATTATCACTGTGTTGCCGTAGATCCCCAGATACCCGGTGTGGGCCACGATGCCCGTGTTGGCGGCCGGTATCTCGGCGTGTTTGAGGGAGGCGAGATCCACCCCCAGGTGGTATGTCGTTCCGATCTCCTTGCCTTGATATATGTAGTGACGTTCGTCGGGGAATCCTGCTCGACCAGAGGCCTTGGGAAGGCGGATGAACGTCCCCTCCCAGAGGACCTCAGGCGTCCCTGCCTGAGTGATGGCCCGGATCTCCTCGTTGTTACGGGCACGGAGTTCTGTATTGATCCTTTCGAAGATCTCTATGGGAGAGCCGGTCAGATTGGGGTCTGCAGCAGTGAATTCGGGCATCTTCGATGCGAGGAATGTGTCAGTGATAATGATACGGTCGACTTTCGGTCGGTGGTACTTGATGCGATGGGGAATCCCGGTGACAGCGACGTTTCCTGCCCTATCCACCGCCTCGACCACGAGGCGTTCCAGTCTGTCCGAGGTATAGGGAACAGCGAAAAAGGCGGTGTACGACCCTTTCCCCATGCCCGGGGCGGGGTAAGCAGGGAAATACTCCCCATCGACACGGACGCCTGCCGAGGCCACGTCTTCGTTCACCGTGAAGGTGGCGACACCCGTCCCCCCGGAGTTCAGGTTGTGGGATGTGCTCTTAAGGGAGATCGCCGGCGGGGTGAGGTCGATGGCCACATCTGCCTTCCAGATCCCTTCATTGCCGCGGGAACCGTCCCAAAGGGACGAGTCGCGCGCCGTCACCTGCAGTTTCGCCAGCCCTGAGGCAAGGCCGAGATCAAGAGGGCGGATGATGAAGGTCTCTTCCGCATCCTTGACTCCGTTTCCCATCCACCATGCGCCCTTTTCAAACGTCCTGGATCCCACGTGGAACGTCTTGTCCCCCTGGACCAGGGAGACGGAGATCTCGCGGAGACCGCTCCTTTCGTCCGTGGCACGGATAGCAATGGAGGTCTCGCGGCCGAGAAAAGACGGGGGATTTGCGACGGTTATTGCAGGAGGTGTGGACTCGAGCAGAAAAAAGCCGAAGAAACCCGTGGCTCCGATGACAAGGACGAGCGTAACGATGAGTAATGAAAGGGCGAATCGTACCATGTATCAACACTCCTTATGTTTCCGCAGTGATGCCGTTAAACTCATTCATGGCAGCGGACAGGCCCCTTTCGAGAAAACAGAGGATTCCGTCCGCCGCCAGATCCAGGACCCTCTCCATGACAGGTATGTTTTCCTGGTCAAAGGGTGAGAGAACATAAGACTCCACTGATTGGGGCCCAAGGGGACGGCCGATTCCGATCCTGAGGCGTGGAAAATCCGTGCCGCCCAGGTGCTCAACGAGGGACCGGACGCCATTGTGCCCCCCATGTCCGCCTCCACGCGTGAATTTGATGCGGCCTCTGGCGAGATCCAGGTCGTCATGGACCGCAAGGATGTTTTCTCGGGGCACCTTGTAGTAGAAGGCGATGTGCGAGACCGCGTGTCCACTCCTGTTCATGAACGTCAAGGGCTTGACAAGGAAGACCGTATTTCCTGCAATGTTACCCTTGGCCAAGGCAAGGGGAATCCCCCCGCGTGACAGGGAAAAGGAAAGTCCGGTCTTTTCGGCGATCCTGTCCAGCACCATGAACCCGACGTTGTGACGGGTCCTTTCATAGGTCGGTCCCGGGTTGCCGAGGCCTGCTACAAGATAGGGAGGCATGATAAAGCTTTCAGCTGTCAGCTTTCAGTTGTCAGCAAAACCAATCCCAAAAAAACAGAACTGAAAGCTTTCAGTTGTCAGCCTTCAGTTGCCAGCAAATCTGGTTCTTCGTCATTTTGT
>DIFG01000015.1 GCA_002419025.1 Deltaproteobacteria bacterium UBA5754
ACACAAAACGTCGAGGAGCCGAAAAGTTGTTCTTTTGCCTGATGCCTGTGTTGCTCGCCTGCCTGTCGGCAGGCAGGTCGGCCAAAAATGCTCACATACAGGAAGGTTTCCCCGTCCATGAAGAAAAAAGGAGATGGAGAGGACGATAACCTCAAAAACCTCCCCTTTTCCCGGCTTGGGGAGCTCATAGGAAAAAGGCGTCAGCCCGAGCCTGTTTCTCAGCATCAGTCACTTCCCAAGGTCCAGCCTTCCCAGGAGTCAGCCGTGTATTCTGATCCCGATGCCGTGGACAGGGAGCTCTTTCTCAACGCGATGGCCGGGGTGACACCTCTTCGGGGATGGTCGGCTATTTCGCAAGGGGTCAGGGAGGTCGGCATGCAAAACACCTCGGCCTCACCGATGGAGGATTCCGCCGTGCTCAGGGAACTTTCCGGGCTCGTCTCAGGCATGGTTCCGGTTTCGGTCTCGAAGACCCCGGAGTTCATCCAATCGGACCGTGACGGAGATATCCCCTTCCTGGTCAAAAGACTCCACCGGGGGGAGTTTTCCATACAGGGATATTGCGATCTTCATGGATGCGATTCCCTTACCGCCATACAGGTCTGCGAGAACTTCATGGCCGGACATCTCGCAAGAGGGGCGAGGTGCGTGGCCTTCATCCACGGAAGGGGGCTTTCCTCCCCCCGCGCCCCGGTGCTCAAGGGTCTCGTACTCCGGTGGCTCGAGAGAGGTCCGTTTCGTCGGCATGTGAGGGCCTTTTGCAGCGCCCCCCATTGGGACGGGGGGGCTGGGGTGACCTATGTCCTCCTGAGGGGGCGTCCACGAAGACGATCAAAAGGGAAGGGGGGCGGATGAAAGATGGGCGCCGCGGTCTTTTAGTTGTAGTTGAGGGGATCGACGGGACAGGAAAGACCACACTTGCCCGCCGCCTCACAGAGAGGTTGACCGAACAGGGCATCCCGTGCCTTTTAACCTTTGAGCCCACGATGGGCGCCTACGGGTCGAGGCTTCGGGAGAGTTTTGTCGGGCATCGCCGTCTCCATCCCGATGAGGAACTGGACCTCTTCACGCGCGACAGGCACGGGCACGTGGAGGAGACCATCCTGCCCGCCCTCTCCAGGGGAGAGGTCGTCATCTGCGACCGCTACTATTTTTCCACCATGGCCTACCAGGGCGCACGTGGGCGGGA
Source organism: Deltaproteobacteria bacterium UBA5754 (assembly GCA_002419025.1). Taxonomy (GTDB): domain Bacteria; phylum Desulfobacterota; class Dissulfuribacteria; order Dissulfuribacterales; family UBA5754; genus UBA5754. The sequence goes on from DIFG01000015.1 coordinate 1,190, forward strand.
TCCGGAGGAGATCCGGCGGATCAACGAGGCATTCGCCCCCCGTCCGGACCTCGTCCTCCTTCTCGACCTCGACCCCGCCTCGGCCGTGGAGAGGATCCGGAAGAAAAGGGGGGAAGTGCCGAACAATTTCGAGGAGATCGGCTATCTCGAACGGGTCGCCGACATCTTTCGGTCCCTTGAAGACGCGGTGATCCTCCGTCTCGACGGGAGGCTCCCGGAGGACGCACTTCTCGAGCAGGCATGGGATGCGGTTTTGGCGCGGATCAACCGGCGCGGGCCAGATCCCCGTCCCTCGGAAGACCGATCGTGACCACCGCGCCGCCTCCAGCCTCATTTCCTATCTGGATGATCCCTCCATGCTCCCGGACGATACGGAGGGCGGTGCTAAGACCCATGCCGACGCTTTTCGGATTTGTCGTGAAAAATGGGTCGAAGACATAGGGGATGACCGATTCCGGGATCCCCGGCCCGGTATCCGAGACCATGATCTCGACCTTGTCGGGTGCATCCCTGACTACGATGGTTACCATGCCCCCGCCTTTTTCCCGGCAGGCCTCAACGGCGTTCGTGATCACTTCGGAAAGGGCCTTTTGGAACAGCCTTCCGTCCACGCGCACCACTACGCCCGCGCATTCTATCCTCCATACTACGGCGCTCCCTTCCTGGACCTCCTCTTCCTCGAAGCGGGAACGGATGACTTCGATCATATTGCATAGATCCGTTTCCATCAGGTCTCCCCGCTTGATGGACATGTAGTTGTTCACCGCCTTGACGATGGTCTCGAGCCTTTTCACCCCATCGAGGATGCGTTTGATGCATTCCTCCTCGTCGATGGAATTTACATTGTTCGGGGAACGAAGCCTTTTGAGGAGGAGGTTTGCCATGCCACCGATGATGGTCGTCGGGTTGAGGATCTGGTGGGCAACGGCCATGGAGAACTGATGCAGGCTTTCCACCCGTTCGTTCTCAATAAGACGTTTTTCCTCGAGGGTTCTTTTTTCCCTTTCATGCAGCTCGAAGATGTGGGTGACGTCCGATAGTTCCACGAAGATTCCCCAGATCCTGTCGTAATAGACGAGGGTAGAGGCATGGATGCTCAGATGGAGGGTGGTGCCGTCTTTTCTGAAGATTCGAGCGGTTATGGGGCCAGCCCGTCTCCGATTGGAGACGGCCTCCTGGACAAGGCCGCTCAGGCGCGCGGGTTCATCGATGCCGGAGAAGAGCTCGTTCCACAGCCGTCCCTTGGCCGAGTCCTCCCCGATTTCGAGAATGCGGCTTGCCACCTCGTTGATGACGTAAACCTGACCTGCCTCATTGAAGATCACGACCCCCACGGAAAATCCGGCAAGAAGTCCCTGGAAGTACGTTGAACGGATGAATTCAAGCATTGAGAGTGGCCGGTCCCGGTCCCGTACATCCCTGGCATGGATTTCCCATGGGGTGGAGAGTCCTGGGACAATAAAATTGTACCCTATACTTGCTGCAATCAGAATGGGGGAAGAAGATGGGGATCGATCACCTTGAAAAAAGGATGTAGCTCATCGCCGCAAGAATCGGGTTTTTTGAGCGGGATCAGAATGCCTGAGGGGAGGCCCGTACGATAAGCAGGGAGAGGTAGGGAATGGGGCCATCCTTCAGGGAGCGTGCGTCAGTGACGATCCTCTCCCCTTCGAGGCCGCATCGGGTCACGAGGATTGCATGGTCGAGAAGTCCGAGTTGCTCGAGGGTGGCAAAGATTCGGGCCGCATGCCGATAGACCTTCAGTACCACCACAGTGTCCGAGACCATGACGGCATCCCGGAGCCGTTCCGCCCCCGTGGCCCCGGAAAGCACCGTGAGGCTCTCTTCCTCCTGGACAAGGGGGAGGTCGAGGGAGGCGGCCGCCGCGTGATAGGACGTGATCCCAGGGATCGTTGCGATCTTCGCCTCAGGCAGGAGGCCGCGAAGCGCTGGAACGAGGCGGCCGAAGGTGGAATAGGTGAGGGGGTCGCCGAGGGTGAGAAACGCGGCGTCCTCCCCCTTTTTGAGAACGGAGACGATTCGGCGGGCGTTCTCCAGGACGGCCTGGGCCACCACGGCATCGTCCCTGGTCATGGGAAATGGGAGGTGGGTGGCATCGGCATGTCTTAGGTGGGAACGTGCGATCTTCAGGGCGATGCTGTGGTCGTTTGCGCCTGAGGATGCGGTAAAGACGCAGGATATTCGAGAGAGGATGTTTGCGGCCTTCACCGTGACGAGTTCCGGGTCCCCGGGCCCGACCCCGATTCCGTAGAGGGTTCCGATCCGGTCACTCACCATGGAGGCCTCCTGAATCCGTTGGCCGATGGCCGGGGTATTTGTGGATGGAGGCGCCCATGGACGGGCGTTGTCGGCAAATCTGCTTCCATGGACGGGGGCTATTTGGCGCACGGAACAAATACCCAGGTCGTCGACTTATTCTGTGAAATCGAAAGATTGAGTGCATATCTTACGGATCAAGAAGGCCTTTCATGTCCGACAGGGCGAGCTCGGCAAGGGCGTTGACCACGCTCGCCGCAAGGGCCGATCCTCCACGTGTGCCGAGGATGGTCACGAACGGACACGTCTGGGCGAGGAGCATCTCCTTGGACTCCGCTGCGTTCACGAACCCTACCGGGACCCCGATCACGAGGGCGGGCCTGACCCTGCCCTTTTTCATGTGATCGAGGAGACGGAGAAGGGCGGTGGGCGCGTTTCCTATGGCGGCTATCCCTCCATCCAGGAAAGGAAGGGATGCATCCATGGCCTGGACGGCCCGAGTGGTCCCGGCCTCTTTTGCCCTTTTTGCGATTTCGGGATCGTCAATGAGGCAGACGGTGGACACGCCAAGCCGTCCGAGGCGTCCGGTGGAGATACCTGCAAGGAGCATGCGCGTGTCAACCGAAACGGTGCATCCGCCAAGGAGGGCATCCACCCCGGCCCGGACGGCAGCCGGGTGGATACGGAAGTCTTCTCGAATGGATTGGTCACCCGATGTATGGATCATGCGCCGAAGAACGGACCACACGTCCGGGGGGAGATCGTTCCCCTTGCCGAGGATCGCCTCGATTCGGCGGAAACTCTCCTGTTCGATCTCATGTGGCGCAAGGGATTGGATCAGCATGTTCCTCCCGAGTATTTTCGGCAGTTAAGGACGAAGTGGAGGGGGACGGCGGGGTTGGCTCGAAAATGGAGATGAACGTAACTTGAAGCCGTGTTCTTCACAACATGCCCAGCGGCTCCGAGATCCCTTCCCCGGCCGTCACGGGCATGGAAGAGGGGATGAATCATGCAGTCCTGTCCGGAGATGGCGACATGTCCTGGTACGGGTTCCGAATAATCTGAATAGTGGAACTCGTGGCCTCTGATGGTCGTCCCGGCTGGGCCGATGACGCAGTCTTCCAGCAGAACCACCTCCCGGTAGCCAAGGGCGGAAAAACGCGGAAGCATGCGGGTTCGAAAAGGAAGGACCCCGGCCATGGGCCATGAGGCGCCCCCCATTGTCTCAATGGCGGAGCAGAGATACATGTGGCCGCCGCACTCGGCAAGGATGGGCATTCCCAAGAGGGAACGCTTTCGTATTTCGTGAACAAGGGAGGTATTTGCAGAGAGGGCCTCGGCATGGAGTTCGGGATAGCCGCCTCCAAGATAGATGCCGGATATGTCGGATGGAAGAAGTGCGTCCGCGAGGGGTGAGAAAGGGACGAGCTCCACCCCGCTTTCCCTAAGGAGTTCCAGATTGTCTTCGTAATAGAAGCAAAAGGCCTGGTCGCGGGCGACGGCGATCCGGATTTTTGGAAGGGCAGGGCCGGTGCGCATACCTTGGCTGGCTGATGTATGCCTTGGCGATGGGACTTCCAGAGACCCACATGGCTGGGCCTCCCGGATCCACCCATCTCCGCGTGCAGCCCGGCCCGGCCCCGTGGCGCCGAGCGAATCAAGCAGGGCATCCATATCCACGGATTCCTCGGCGAGGGAGGCAAGGGCGTCCACTTGTGCGTCCGTTATGTGATCTTCTGCTGTCGTAAGGCCGAGATGGCGTTCGGGGATGGTCACGTCGGGGCGTCTCGGAAACCCTCCGAGAACCGACACATCCGGTACGGAGCCGGAGACGGCATCCCGGAGGAGGAGAAGGTGGCGAGGACTCCCGATTCTATTAAAAACAACCCATTTAATCGCAACTTGAGGATCAAATTTCATAAAGCCTTTTATGACTGCGGCTGCACTTCTGCCCATGCCTTTGGCATCCACCACGAGAAGGACCGGAAGTCCGAGCCACGAAACCATCTGGGCCGTGGAGCCCTCTGGGGAAAGGCCGTCTTTTCCGTCAAAGAGGCCCATTACGCCTTCCACGACGGCGATGTCAGCGTCGCGGGATGCGCGGGAAAAGATCTCCAGGTTTGACTCACGTGTCAGCATCCATCCGTCGAGGTTGTGCGATACGCGACCGGTGATGCGCGCATGATGGCCTGGATCTATGAAGTCCGGCCCCACCTTGAAGGGTTGGACCCTGTAACCCCTTCTGGTCAGGGCCGCCATGATCCCAAGGGTGATGGTGGTTTTCCCGGCACCGCTTCCGGTTCCAGCGATGACTAATGCAGGAATCATGATTTTGCCATTTGCCGGATAGTCACTGATTTTTTGGATAGGTTAGGTTTTTTGCTGATAGCTGACAACTGATAACTGATATTTCGAGTGTCCCTAAAGGGAACCTTGAAAAATGAGGATTTTTGTTCGAGGGCAAGGCGCGAGGAGGTCAAAAAGCGGAGCATACTCCATGTATGTGAGCATTTTTGGCCGACGAGCAACACAGCCATCGGGCGAAAGGACCATTTTTCGAGGTTCCCTAAAGATATCGTCCCAGATATGGGCCGATTCGGGATCCCTCATTCCCCGCGATCTCCCAGGGGGTTCCCTGGGCGATGACTTCTCCACCCGAAGGGCCTCCCCCAGGCCCGAGTTCGATGATCCAGTCAGTCACAGCAAGGATCTCCGGTTTGTGTTCGATAATGATCACGGAGTTTCCCTGGTCGATGAGCCCGTCGAGCAGGGGGAGGATCCTCTCGATATCCATGGGATGGAGTCCTCGGGAGAGTTCGTCGAACAGGAAGAGACCTGGAAGCTTCCCCTTTTCCTGGAGGCACCGGGCGAGCCTGAGCCTTTGGGCCTCACCGCCGGAGAGGGTCATGACGGGCTGACCGATTTTGATGTAGCCGATCCCCGCCCTCTCCATGCCTTCAAATGCCTTTCTCAGTGGCGGGAATCGGGCGAAGACCTCCGCTGCCCTCTGCGCCGTGAAATTCAGGACATCGGCCATGGAAAAACCTTTGAAACGGATCTCGAGGGCATCTTTTTGATAGCGGCTTCCTCCGCATACGTCGCACGACGTGGTGACCGGTGGAAGATAGTCGAACTCCTCTATCCGGTACCCGAGCCCGCCACACCTTTCACACCTCCCTCCTCGGCCGGTGAGGCTGAAATAGGCGGCCGTTACCCCCCGTTCTCGCGCTGCAGGGGTGTTGGCAAAGAGATTCCGCAAGGGGGTGAAGGCCCCGAGATAGGTGACAGGAAGGGAGAATTTCGTGCCGGTGAGGGGTGCCTGGTCCATGACATACACGGATCGGGGCGACTCCATCCCGAGGGGGAGATCGTGGATCACTCTCCCGCACGCAGGCGCGGTTTCGGCATCCGTTCCCCGGACGGCGGTCGCAAGGCACTGGAGTACAAGGGAGCTCTTTCCCGACCCGGAGACGCCTGTGACGGCCACGAGCGCACGCACGGGAAAGGAGACCGTGACGTCTCTGAGATTGTTGACGCGCGAATTTTGAAGCCGCATCCAGCCCTGGTCCATGGGGCGTCTCGCACGGGTCATTCGCCGCGTGCCGGAGAGATACGGTCCGGTTACACTCCGGGGTTCGTCTGCGAGCAGGGCCGGATGTCCGGAAAAAAGAAGCCGTCCTCCCGAATCTCCTGAGCCTGGACCGAGTTCGATCACGTGATCGGCCCTTTGGATAAAGGCCATGTCGTGTTCGATGACCATGACCGTGTTTCCTCCGTCCCTGAGCCGGAATATATGATCGAGGAGGGCCTCCCGCTCAAGCGGGTGAAGCCCCACAGCGGGTTCGTCAAGGATATAGAGGATCCCGGTGAGGTCCTTTCCGATCTGGGCCGAGATCCGAAGACGTTGGAACTCACCGCCGGAAAGGGTCGTGACCGGGCGGGAGGGGACGAGATATCCAAGACCGAGGGACTGAAGCGAGGATATTCGCGCAAGGAGGGTGTCGATTACGAGGGCCGACGTCTCCCCTGGACTCCCCATGGAGGTGCTGGATAAAAATGCGGCTGCCTCGTCAAGGGTTGTTGACATGAGGTCTGGAAAGGTACGACCATGCACCGAGACACCGCGCACGAAGGCGTTGAGTCCCGTCCCCCCGCAATCCGGGCATCCTGCCCCGGAGCATGCGCTACATATCCCATCGGGTCTTTTTTTCGAAAAAAGACCAGGGGAAAGGGAAGGAAACGTGACGCCGCAGGTGGAGCATGAAAGGGTGTCTGTGAACAAGATCCTCTGGCCAGGCCCTTCCACGATCTCGACAGCGGCCGATCCCTTGGCCAGCTTGAGGGCGATGGCCAGGGAATCCACGAGCCGTGGGCGTATGCCGGCCCTCATGACGAGCCTGTCCACCACCACGTCCATGTCGGGCGTACCTGACTCTTCGGGGGAAAGGGCGGTGATCTCCCGGACACTTCCGGCCACAAGTACGCGGTGGAAGCCTTCACGCACAAGGCCTTCCATTTCGCGTCCTTCCCTGGGAATGGGGGCGAGGATAAGGAATCGCGTCCCTTCGGGCAGGTGGAGGATGGACTCCGCCATCTCATCAATAGTCATGGCGGTGACTGATGTCCCGCAAAAAGGGCAACGAGCAGCGCCCTCAATGGAAAAGAGGATACGAAGGAGATGCCCGATGTCCGTAACCGTGGCCACTGTTGAGCGGGGATTTACTGCCCGGAGTCCCTGTTCTATGGCTACAGGGGGTGGGAGACCCATGATCGCATCGATTTGGGGTCTTTCCCAGAAATCGACGGAACGGGAGCGTCCGTTTCCCAGGGAATCGAGATAACGGTTTCGTCCTTCGGCAAATAGGACATCGAGGGCAAGAGTGGACTTTCCGGATCCAGACGGTCCGGTCACGACCGTGAATCCAAAGAGGGGGATGGAGATGTCAATGCCCTTAAGGTTGTGGTGACGGGCGTTACGTATTGCGATGGTTGATCTCACCATATTGTCATTCATATAAATTTGTTTTTGGCAAGATGGAAGAAAAAATGGATTTGCGTTTTCAGGGGAGGCTTAATATAGTTTCCGTCATCAAAAAATCCGTGAAAGGGAGGTACATTACATGAAACTCATTCTTTTGGGAGGACCGGGGGCCGGCAAGGGGACGCAGGCGAATTTTATAAAGGAGAAATTCGGCATTCCTCAGATCTCGACAGGTGACATGCTTCGTGCAGCAGTCAAGGCCGGAACCCAGCTCGGTCTTGAGGCGAAAAAGTTTATGGATGCCGGCGGACTCGTCCCGGACGACGTGATCATCGGACTCGTCAAGGAGAGGATCAAGGAGGCCGATTGCGAGAAGGGTTTCCTCTTTGACGGATTTCCCCGGACCATTCCCCAGGCCGAGGCCTTGAAACAGGCCGGGGTTGACATTGACTACGTGGTTGAGATCGACGTTCCTGACGCAGAGATCATCAAGCGGATGAGTGGTCGCAGGGTACATCTTGCCTCGGGAAGGACCTACCACGTTACCTTCAACCCACCCAAGGTCGAGGGCAAGGACGACGTCACGGGTGAGCCCCTCATTCAGCGGGAAGACGACAAGGAAGAGACGGTCCGCAAGCGTCTCGAGGTCTACCATGCTCAGACCGAGCCGCTTGTCGACTTCTACAAGAAGTGGGCGGCATCAGGCGACCCAAAGGCGCCCAAATATGTGCGAATCGAAGGTGTCGGCTCTGTCGAGGACATCAAGAACGCCATCTTCAAGGCCCTGGGGGCCTGATCCGAAGGGAGGCGGCGCTGACCCCATGCGCCGCCCCCCTCCCCCTCATACCTGCCACCAGGTAAGGAGCCCCAACTCGAACTTGTGACTCAACTCCTTTCGGTATGGATAGCACCGAAGGGTGAATCCGATCTGACCGCTCGATAGACAAAGAATCTTTCCCTCAAAAACCGCCTTTCCCCCGTCCTTTTCTCCAGTGGGCAAAAGGGGAAGGGCGCTTCCCTCGGGGATATCCCCCTTTTCGTCGAGTCTCCCGATATACGCCTCCACCCTGATTTCTTCCGGGTTGAACGGACCGAGTTCTATTGTCGCCCGAATGGGAAGGCGGTCTCCCACCTTGGGGGTTCCGTCGAGGGGGATCTGGACGTCATGAAATTTTACATGGCTCCAAGATGCGATGGCCTTTTTCTTCCATTGCACAAGCTCCTTGAGATCCTTCCATTCGGAAGAGGCCAGGACCTGCCACCTTTGCCCGTTCGGGAGATAGAACTTACTCGCATATTCCTCAACCATCCGGTTAGTGTTGAATGTCGGACAGGTGGTCATGATGGATTTTTTCATCATCTCCAGCCATCCGTGGGGGATCCCATGGGATGATCGCTGGTAGAAGAGGGGGACGATGGAATTTTCAAGCACCTCGTAGAGAAGTCTGCTTTCGATCTCGTCCTGTTCCTCTTCGTTCGTGTATTCCTCTCCTGCGCCGATGGACCACCCGTTGTCACCCCGGTATCCCTCGACCCACCAACCGTCGAGAACGCTGAAATTGATGCCGCCGTTGGCCGTCACCTTCATGCCGCTCGTGCCGCTCGCCTCGTTTGGACGCCTTGGGGTGTTGAGCCATATATCTACCCCTTGAACGAGATTTCGTGCGAGCTCTATGTCGTAATTTTCGATAAAAACGATTCTTTTTCGAAATTCCGGCCGGTTTGCGATCTCAATGACCTTGTGGATGAGTTCTTTCCCGAATCGATCCTGGGGGTGGGCCTTGCCACCGAAGATGATCTGGACGGGTCGATCCGGGTTGTTCAGAATTCGGGCAAGGCGGTCTGGGTCCCGAAAGACGAGGGTCGCCCGCTTGTAGGCCGCGAAACGGCGCGCGAACCCGATGGTGAGGGCCTCTGGGTCCAGGACCTCGTCCATTTGATCGAGCTGGTGCCGGGGTGCTCCCTTTGCGATGAGCTGTTTCTTGAGCCGGGCCCTGGCAAAGGAGATGAGGGCCTCGGTCATCCTTTGACGGGATCTCCAGAGCTCAAAGGCCGGAATCTGCTCCACGCGTTTCCAGATGGCGTGGTTGGCTGGTTCGTCGATCCAGCGGACACCGAGATACCGTTCATAGAGACGGGACATCTCGCTCGACAACCATCCCCGCGTATGCACTCCGTTCGTGATGTGGGTGATGGGGACCTCGTTTTTTGGTATCTGGGGCCAGAGCCCGGACCACATCCTCCTGCTCACCTCACCGTGGAGTCTGCTCACCCCGTTGGTCTGGGAGGCACACCGAATGGCGAGGACCGCCATGGAAAAATCCTCGGCTGGATTTCCAGGCTCGATCCTGCCGAGACCTAGAAAGGAGTCGATTCCGATGGTGAGCTCCGAAGCGATGTCAGTAAAATAGCGGCGCATGAGATCCTTGGAAAAAAGGTCGATACCGGCCGGGACAGGCGTATGGGTCGTGAAGGTGCTCGTGGCCCGTACCGCCTCAACGGCCTCGTCGAAGGAGAGGGCCTTTTCTTTCATGAGCAGGCGAATCCGCTCAACGGCCATGAAGGCTGAGTGTCCCTCGTTCATGTGGCAGACCGTGGGAGATAGATCCAGGGCATTCAGGGCCCGAATGCCTCCGATGCCAAGGACAATCTCCTGTTGAAGCCGCGTCTCTCTGTCGCCTCCATAGAGATAGGATGTGATCTGTCGGTCCTTGGCCGCGTTCAAGGGCACATCCGCATCGAGCATCAGGAGCTTTACCCTGCCGACCAGGATCTCCCATATCCGGATAAAGACCTGTCGGCCTGCCATGTCCACTGACACGGTGATCGGATCTCCATTTGCATCGCGGACGAGATCTATGGGCATATTGAAAAAATCATTCGATGGGTAGGTCTCCATCTGCCAACCATCCGGGTTGAGATACTGCTGGAAGTACCCATGCTTGTAGAGTAGTCCCACCCCGACCAATGGAAGGCCCAGATCGCTTGCAGACTTCATGTGGTCACCGGCCAGGATCCCGAGACCTCCCGAATACAGGGGAAGGCTCTCGTGAAGGCCGAACTCTGCGGAAAAGTAGGCGATGAGGTCTTTTTTCCCGTCTTTGTCCCTTTTTTTATCATACCACGTGGATGAAGTCAGATAGTAGTCGAGCTCGTTGAAGACCTCTTCCATGCGCGCAAGGAATATGTCGTCCTGGGAGAGTTCCTCGAGCCGGGGTTGTTCGATCATTCCGAGCATGGCAACTGGGTTGTGACCGGAGCGTTCCCAGACATCCCGGTCCATGTCCTGAAAGAGATAGATCGCCCTGGGGTTCCATGACCACCAGAGGTTGCGCGCAATGCGCATGAGGGGCAAGAGCGGCTTGGGGAGATTGGGGGCGATGTTGATGGTCTGGATGATCCTCATGCACGTTCCTCTTTTGTGACGGAAATTTTCCCGTTTTCAGTGCTGATAACAAAGAAGCCTCCCGCGCTGCATCCGCCGGCAAGGATGACGTCTGCGAGCCGGTCCGTGACCTCTTTTTCTATGAGGCGGGAAAGGGGACGCGCTCCGAACTGGGGGTCGAATCCTTCCCTGGCAAGCCAGGAACGGGCCTCATTTGTTATCTTGATGCCGATATGTCTGGAAGAAAGACGTGTCCGGATCTCGTCTATGTACTTGTCGACGATCCGCTCCATGACTGCGGGATCGAGGGGGTGGAAAGGCAGAATTGCATCGAGACGATTACGGAATTCCGGAGAAAAAAGGCCTTTTACGGCCTCGTCCGCCTTTCCCCCCTGGGCCTCGTCCCTCTCTCCGAATCCGATCGTCCTTTTTTCCATCTCCCGTGCCCCGGCATTTGAGGTCATGATGAGAATGACGTGGCGGAAATCGGCCTTTCTCCCGGTCGTGTCCGTGAGAGTGGCGTGATCCATGACCTGTAGGAGGATGCTGAAGATGTCAGGATGTGCCTTTTCGATCTCGTCCAGGAGAAGAACGGCGTGGGGGTGCTTTCTGACGGCCTCGGTGAGAAGGCCTCCCTGGTCGAATCCCACGTATCCCGGAGGGGCACCGACGAGGCGGGAGACGGCATGCTTTTCCATGTATTCACTCATGTCGAAGCGAAGAAAATGGACGCCGAGGGCGCGTGCCGTCTGGCTGGCCAGTTCGGTCTTGCCCACACCGGTCGGCCCTACGCAGAGAAACGAGCCGATAGGGCGCTCCGGTTGGGAGAGCCCGGCATGTGCCCTTCGAATGGCCTTGCACAAGGCATCGACGGCCTCGTCCTGGCCGAAGACCACCGAGCGGATAGCGTCCTCCAGACCTTCGAGCCGAGGGGAGCGGGCCCTGGTGACGCTCGCGGTCGGGATCCGCGCCATGCGGGCGATCACACCCTCGATATGCCGGACGGTCACGACCCGGCGTCTGTTTTTCAACCGTCCCTGGAGTTTCAAAAAGGCTGCGGCCTCATCGATGACGTCGATGGCCTTGTCCGGAAGAAATCGTTCCGTGATGTGGCGATGGGAGAGTTCCACCGCGGCCCGAATGGTCCCTTTTGCGTAAGACACGCCGTGATGTCTCTCGTAGGAGGCCTTGAGGCCCTTGAGGATCTGGACGGCCTCCGAGACGCCCGGCTCCGCCAGATCGATCTTCTGAAACCTGCGAGACAAGGCCTTGTCCTTCTCGAAGTGGTTTCGGAACTCCTCATAAGTGGTGGCCCCGATGCAGCGGAGCTCGCCCGTTGCAAGCGCGGGCTTGAGGATATTCGATGCATCAAGGGATGTGCCGCTCGTGGCCCCGGCTCCGACGATCGTATGGATCTCGTCTATGAAAAGGATGGAACGGCTTTTCGCCCTCAGGGCCGAGATGACATCCTTGAGGCGGGCCTCGAATTCTCCACGGTACTTGGTCCCCGCAACCAGGGCCCCCATGTCGAGGGCGTACATCTCGCAGTTCGTCAGTGAATCGGGGACCTGGCCGGAGGAGATCCGTAGGGCTATCCCTTCCGCAAGCGCTGTTTTCCCCACACCTGGCTCCCCGACGAAGACGGGATTGTTTTTCCTCCTTTTCATCAGGACCTGTATGGTACGTTCCAGTTCATTTTCCCGGCCGATCAGGGGGTCGATCCGTCCCTCGGCCGCCTTGCGGGTAAGATTGACTGTGAAGCGGGAAAGGGCATCTCCGGATGCGGAGGACTTTTCCAAGTGGGGATCGGTCGATGTGGCCTCGTCCTTGTGCTCGATGGAGGAAAGGTCTGCTTCTGAATGGGAAACCATGCCGTGCGAGACGTAATTCAGGACGTCGAGGCGCGAAATCGATTCCTGTTCCAGAAAATACATGGCGTAGGAATCCTGTTCCGTCATGATGGACGCGATGAGATCCCCCACGTCAGCCGCATCCTTTCCTGCGGACTGTACATGCATGACGGTTTTTTGGAGGACCCTCTGAAGGGCGAGGGTGGGGTAGGGGCCTTCGGTTTCCGTGCGGGTGATCTTCTCGCAATGAGTGTCAAAAAAATTCTCGAGACGCGCGACAAGACGCTTGATATCGGCCCCACAGGCGGAAACGATGCGTTTCCCTGCGGGATGGGTGACGATAGCGTATAACAGATGCTCGACACTCAAAAATTCATGCTTTCTGATGCGGGCCTCCTGGGCCGCAATGCCGAGGAGAAGCTCTACGTCCTTGCTGAACATGACATTGACCTTTTTTTTTATTCCTTTTCCATACTCGCCCGAAGGGGAAAACCGGCTTGCCGCGCGCGGGCATGCACGCGGGTAACCTTTGTTTCGGCAACTTCCTTCGTATAGATGCCACACTCACCGACTCCGTGTTCATGGACATGCATCATGATGCGATAGGCATCTGGAGGGGATTTCTGAAAGATCTCTTCCAGGATATAGACGACGAAATCCATGGATGTATAATCATCGTTATGGAGAAGCACCTTGAAACGTGGTGGCTCCATGATCTCCGTTTTCTCCGCGAGATCGCCTGCTGTCCCTGGATCCTTAATAGTCATCAATCGCTCCGCTCAAGATAGAAGAAAAACTCCGTGTTTCCCTTGGCGCCCGGGATAGGGGATTGGGTAACCCCCTTCACATCCAGGCCGAGTGTTTGCGAAAAAAAGGACTCAAGATCGGAAAGGGTCTGTTGGTGAAGGGCTGGGTCACGGACGACTCCGCCTTTTCCCACCTTTCCTTTCCCTACCTCGAACTGGGGCTTGACGAGGGGAAGGATGCCGCATGGGCCGGGGATATGGGAAAGTATGGCGGGAATGACGAGTTTCAGGGAAATGAAGGATGTATCCACGGTCACGAAAGATATATGGGCCGGCAGGGTTCCAGCTGGCATCTGACGGACATTCGTCCTTTCGTGGAGCTGGACCCGCGGATCCTGACGAAGCCTCCATGCCAACTGTCCGTAGCCTACATCGACGGCATGGACGGTCGATGCGCCGCGTCTGAGGAGACAGTCGGTAAATCCGCCGGTTGAGGCCCCTACATCGAGACATGCGCGGCCTTCGACCTGGATGGAAAAATGATCCAGTGCATGTTCCAGCTTGACTCCGCCCCTGCTGACGTATGGATGGGGAGGGGTAACGACCTCAACGCATATCTCACGGGGAAACCGCGCTCCGGCTTTGTCGACCATGCGTCCCTGCACCCGGACCTTGCCGGCCCCTATGAGGGCCTGGGAGTGGTTGCGCGAGGGAGAGAGGCCCTTTTCCACGAGAAGCACGTCGAGACGCGAATGGGATGCCGACGCGGATTTATCGGTCATGTTAAGAAATCTCCGACGTCAGGAAAAAAAGGCATTTCTCGGAATTCCTTTGTTGTGGTAAAAAATGATGCCGCTGAAAAAATCGAGCGGACTTTTTGATCTGCATCATATTGCAAAGGTTTTTTCAAGGCAATCGAACCTCCGAAGTACAAGGCCATCACCACTGAGGACACAGAGATCACAGCGAAAGGACCATTTTCGATGTTCCTACGCATTATGCTCACGATAATATTACTCTTCAAGGAGGCAGATCCGACCCATGTCCATTGACAAGGAAACCGTCCTTGCCGCGCTTGCCAGCGTCCAGGATCCGGAACTCAAGAAAAGTCTCGTAGACCTCGGCATGATTCACGATATCGAGATAGCGGGATCCGCCGTAAAGGTGACCGTGGCCCTTACCATGGCAGAGTGTCCCTTTAAGGATCGCCTTAAGGAGGATGTCCGATCTGCGGTCGCGGCAATAGAAGGTGTCACCGAGGCGAAGGTCGTCCTGACCGTCATGACGTCGGAAGAACGCGCCAGGATCTTCGGCAGGGAACCCGAAGAGATGGAAGGTATCAAGGAGGTCAGGAACATCATCGCAATCGGAAGCGGCAAGGGAGGGGTGGGGAAAACGACCGTGACCGTGAACCTTGCAGTAGCCCTGCATCAAAAAGGCTTCTCGGTCGGCATTCTCGACGCGGACATGCACGGCCCCGACATCCCGATCATGCTTGGAATCTCGGAAAGACCTTTGGGTTCGGGCGGAATGCTCCTGCCACTCGAGCGTCACGGCATCAAGGTCATGTCCACTGGAGTTCTAACGGGTGAAGGGACACCCATCGTTTGGCGCGGTCCGCTCGTAAACAAGGCGATCAAGGAATTTCTGGGGCACGTTCTGTGGGGTAAACTGGATTTTCTTCTCGTGGATCTCCCTCCGGGTACGGGAGACGCAGCCATCACAGTGGCAGACGCAATCCCGCTTGCCGGTGTCATCATCGTGACAACACCCCAGAAGGTTTCTGTTTCCGATGTGCGCCGTTCCATCGGACTTTTTCACAGCAAAGACATTCCCATACTCGGAATCATAGAAAACATGGGCTCCATGCGGATACGAACGGCCGATGGAGAAATTATGACCATTGACGTCTTCGGAGCCGGAGGAGGGGAAAAGATCGCCAAGGCATTCAAGGTCCCTTTTTTGGGAAGCATACCCCTGGATCCTTCCATCAGGGAGGGAGGGGATGCGGGGCGCCCTCCGTCCCTCAATCTCGAGAGTGACGTTTCCCGAGTCTTTCATCAGATTGTCGAAAACATCATACCAAATCCCAGAATCAAAAAGACCTTATAAACATGGCTCTTCGTCATTTCGTGTGGAATTTGATCGGTTTCCAGTGCGCAGTTGCATACCGCCTCGTCATTCCGGCGGAGGCCGGAATCCAGTATAGAACGTGAATTATGAAGCCGTGCGTCTATCTT
>DIFG01000016.1 GCA_002419025.1 Deltaproteobacteria bacterium UBA5754
GGCCGTCGGCCCACAGAACCCTTGCTGACTTTGACGGAGCCCTGAAAATGACCCGGCTCCGGTCTTACAGGACCCTGGCTCCGATCTCGGCCACTCGTGAGCGTTCGCCCTTGACGAGCGTCACATGGCCTGCGATCTCCTCGGTCTTGAACTTTTCCACCAGATAGGTAAGTCCGTTGCTGCTCGCATCGAGATAGGGATTGTCGATCTGCTCCGGATCCCCAGTAAAGACGATCTTCGAGCCCTCGCCGATGCGCGTGACCAAGGTCTTGATCATGTGGGGCGTGAGGTTCTGGGCCTCGTCACAGATGATGAACTGGTTAGGGATGCTTCGCCCCCGAATGTAGGTCAGGGCCTCCATCTGGACGATATCCCTTGACATGTAGTCCCGAATGATGTCGCCCCTGTCCGCGCAGTTTCCAAGGAGATACTCCAGGTTGTCATAGATGGGCTGCATCCATGGCCTGAGCTTTTCTTCCTTGCTCCCGGGCAGGTAGCCCAGGTCATCCCCCATTGGGACAAGGGGCCTCGTCACGAGGAGCCTCGTATAGACCCCTTCCTCGAGTACCTTTTCGAGCCCCACCGCCAGGGCCAGCAAGGTCTTTCCCGTACCCGCGTTTCCGACAAGGGTCACGACCTTGACCTCGTCGTCGAGGAGGAGATCGAAAGCGAACCGCTGCTCCTTGTTCCGGGCGCGGACCTCGAAACAGACCGCGTCGGCGTGACGCAGGGCACGGACCTCCCGGCGTCTGTATCGCCCGAGCGCCGATTGAGAGGGACACGCGCCGTTTCTAAGGACAAGGAACTGGTTGGGATAAAAGGCCCCGTCCTGGACGAAAAGGCCCTTGTCCCGGAAAAAGACATCGAATTCCTCGGCTGTCAGCCCTTTTTCAGCCACTCCTGTGTAGAGCTGGAGATAATCCACCTTGTCGTTGTAGAAATCCTCGGCCCGAATCCCCAAGACGTCCGCCTTGATGCGGAGGTTCAGGTCCTTCGTGACAAGAACGACTGGAAAACGCCCCTCGGCATTGAGGGCATGGGCCACGGCGAGGATGCGATTGTCGGATTTTTCAGGGTCCATTCCCAGGGGGAGCCCCTGTACATCCAGGTGGTTGAGTTCGATTCGGAGCGTGCCCCCGGTGGGCAGGTCCACCTCATCGGACAGGCGCGAGCCGTTTCTCAGTCCGTCGAGTATGCGGGAGATCTCACGGGCGTTTCTGCCGATCTCGTCCTGTCTGCGTTTCTGGTTGTCGATCTCCTCGATGACGGCAAAGGGAATGACGACCTGGTTTTTCTCAAAGGCGAAGACTGAACTCGGATTGTGAAGAAGGACATTGGTGTCGAGGACAAATGTCTTGGGCATGACGGCGATGGCCCGATCAACAGACGGCCACCGGCCGGATTTGGCCGTAAAGCTCCCATGTGCGATCGAATGCCTTTTCAAAAGACCGTTCCCGCATGTACTCGAAGGCGGCCGTTCCCATCTTTTTCCTCCTCGTTTCATCTGTGACGAGCGTCCGGATGGCGTGGGACATGCCATCGATATCGTTTCCCGGGGTGATGACGCCGGTCTTTTCCGGAATCATGTTTTCCTGCGGCCCTCCACGGTCCGTCACCACCACAGGCAGCCCGGAGGCCTGGGCCTCGAGGACTACGTTTCCGAAGGTGTCCGTGGTGCTTGGAAACACAAAGAGGTCCGCTGACGCATAAGCAGCGGCAAGATCGTCCCCCCGAAGGACCCCTGTGCAAAGCGCCGAGGTTCCGGCAAGGGAGGCCTGAAGTTCTTCCCGATAAGGGCCGTCTCCAACAATGAAGAGATGGACATTCGGGTTCTCTCCGTGGATACGCCGGTATGCCTCTGCCAGGATGTCCAGATTCTTTTCCCGCGACACCCGGCCTACGTAAATAAGCTTGATGCCCTCTTCCCGGCCGTAGCGGCCATAGAAACCGTTTCGCTTCGAGGGATGAAACCTTCTTGTGTCCACCCCCCGGGGATAGACCTGGATGCGGTCCTGTTCCACCCCGTGGCCCGCAAGTTCTTCAGCGGTACTACGGGACGGGGCGAAAACAGTGTCCATGTGCCGGTAGAACCAGAGCATGAACTGCCACATCCCAGCCTCGATGTCGCTGTCCGCGGTGAGCCTTCCAGCGTACTCGGGAAAGGCCGTGTGATAGGTTCCGAAACACGGAAGACCGAGGATCTTGGCGATGGCGAGCCCGGCAAGGCCCACCGGACCCGGCGTGGCGATATGGAAATGGGTAAATCCCCTCTCGTAGCAGTAATCGAGCATTTCAAGAAAGGGTGGGATGGCAAGCTCCTGGAGGGGATATTCGGGTAGGCGTAAAAGACCGGTTGGGAGAAAATTCCTGTGGGGGGCGTCCACTGGATCCGATTCCGTGCCGCACGTGATGACTGTGAGGGGCTTGCCCGTCTCCTTTGCGATCCTCGCCTGCTGCTGGATGGTGAGGGCGACTCCGTTGATATCGGAGAATGTGTCCGTGAAGTGGGCGACCTTCATGCACGGCAAGGACGATCGTGGGTCTTGGGGGATGAAATGGCCGATTACTGTCCGGCAAAAGGCCCGGTCCTGCTGGAAAAGTGCGTAGGCCACAAAGTATGGAGAAAGGGCGGTCTGCAGGGACCCGGCCGCCCCCATGAACTGGAAGATCTGAAAGATATTGAAGGAGAGCGCGTGATTCGACAGGGAATCGGTCGCCTTTCCAAGGACCTGATTGGACACCGCACACGCGAACCTGAAAAGGGCCTGTTCCTTCTCTTTCTGACCTGTTTTTCCGCCCAGACAGGAAAGAAGGGCCCGGTCGGCGGTCACCGCCTTTTTCGCCACATCGTAGAATATCCTCTGGGAGGCCGTGTCAAAATACCGCGGCGATCTTGCCGGCCGATACTGGGTGTAGAGCCTGCAAAGTCTCTTCCAGAGCCCTGAGTTGCCCGTGGCCTCCGGGCGCAGGACCTCGTCGATCCATGCGAGCAGGACGTCCTTTCCCACTCGGTTTTCCAGGGAAAACTTTTCCGTATAGTGGCGCCAGCCGATTCCATAGAGGTTGTGGGCGAAGGTCCTGGGTGACGGAGGGCGGGAGACGACCCGGGTCTCGCCCCGGCGTATGGCTGCGAGGATATCGGCGATGGTCGTCCCGGTCGGTACGGTCGTGTAGGTCCGCGCGATGTTGAGAGAGCTGTGATCATCCGAGCCACCAGTGACGGTCTTTCGCCAGGGCTCGGGAAAAAGCGGGGTGATTCGATGCCTTTCCGAAAGCTCGGCCATGAACGAGGGCGTGAGTTCGGAAAAGATGAGTTCGAGCGTCTGGTTGGGAAGGGCGCTTCTTGCCCCGTTCATCTCGAAATTCTTGAAGAGCAAGAGGAGTTTTTCCACGTGCTCCATGGTGAGCCGCTGATTCACCGGATAGAGGGCGTGGGCAAGGATGTGGATAATCCCTTCCATGTTCAGATATTGAACGAGGTCATAGACGTTTTCCCTGAGCTTCTGGATCTCCGCGTGCATGGACTCGGTGATATCCAGGGCAAGGACATGGATCTTGCATCCATCCTCGGGAAAGACGGCCGTCACCTCCTCACTGACCATGGTGTCAGGAAGATGGGCGATGCAAAGACACCCCTCGATGGTATTATGATCCGTGATGGTGACATGTGTCATGCCCCGAGCACGTGCAATGGAATAAAGCTCAATGGGATCCGTATAACTCTCCCGGAATCCCATCTTTCTAAGTATCCACTGACCGGGCTCATTGGAAAAGCGGGAATGGACATGGAGATCGATGCGAATCGCGTCACCGGAATGGCAGTCCACCTTCGCACCTCCTTTGAGAGGACGGATCGTTAAGGCCTTTAATCTGAATCCGTGGGCCGACAGCCAGTTTGTGCCGTGCGGCAAATAGTCCCCGTTCACAGGGGCGGACTTGCCGACGACGCCCTGTCTGCTGACAGGCAGGCCGTCCATGGGGCGCCTCACTCCACAATTACCCCGGCCGCCGGCCTATTCTGTGAAAGCGATAAGTGTATACATATTTCACGGAAGGTTTAATAGATCGTAGTCATACATTGTTACAGGATGATGACGAACGGGTTACATTTATGTGACAATCCCGTTAACACGGTTCATAAAAGGGAAATCCTCCGGTAGGGTTTATACGTCTATTTATACGTCTGAATGCCACCTGAAACCGTATGCACTCAACCTTATCGATATCGCAAATAAACCGACGGTCCAAGGATTCAGGCGTCAGATTCCGGAAAATCCCGGTACCAGGCCATGAAAATCTGTGATATCGTCCAGTTCTACAGCCCGCTGAGCGGCGGGGTGAAGCGTTACATCCACGACAAGATGCGTTTCATCGGCCGCGACGGCACCCTCCGCCACTGTGTCATCGTTCCATCCGACCGTGACCGTACGAGGATCGAGAAAAACTCCACCATCCATGAAATCGCGTCTCCCCGTCTTCCCGGATCCAAGAGCTACCGCATGCTCATTGCCCGCGCGAAGATCCTCGACGTGATCGCGCAGGAGGCACCGGACGTGATCGAGGTCGGGGATCCCTACCGGGCGGCCTGGATCGGGATCGAGGCCGGTGAACGCCATCGGATACCGGTCGTGGCCTTTTATCATTCGGATTACCCCCGTGCCCTCGGTCGTACCATCCAAAGGTTCGCTGGCTCCCTTGCCGAAAGGTCTTTTTCCAGGCTTGTCTCCCGCTACCTGGTCCGGCTCTACAACTGCATGGACGCCACTTTTGTCCCTGCACGCCGCCTCGTCTATGAACTCAAAAAAATCGGCATCAGGAATCTGATTCACGTCCCACTCGGAACGGACACGGACGTCTTTTTCCCACGCGATTCCCGCGCCCGCATTCGGGGGGAACTGGGGCTTGCACCGAATGTCCGTCTCCTTCTCTTTTCCGGACGGCTCGCCCGAGAAAAAAACATCCGCTCCCTTCTCGGGATGATGGACCGTCTCCGGCACACGGACAATCGTCAACACCTCCTCCTCATCGGCGATGGGGAACTGAGCGCCCTGGTCCGACACGCGACCCGTAACTACCCGGATATAACCAACATAACGTACATCGAAAGCCCGGAAACGCTTGCGGAATATTATTCGGCAGCGGATCTCTTCGTGCACGCCGGGACATGCGAGACCTTCGGCCTCGTGGCCGCGGAGGCCCAGGCATGCGGCACCCGCGTTCTTGGGGTGGAGGGAGGCGGACTCGAAGAGGTGATCGAAGGCGAGATTCCAGTCGTAATGGCTAAAGGGGCTGATCCGGATGCCCTTGCCAAGGCCGTTGTCCAGGCCTTCCGGATCGAGGAAACCGCAGAAAAAAGACACGCCCGCATCGAAAGGATGAGAAGCCGCTACACATCCACAATCACATTCGATCGTCTGATTCGTCTCTACTGGGCCGTTGCTGAGCAGAGATACGGATTCCTCCTCGAAAAGACCCTCGGGAATGACACCGACACCCTGTACCATCAGGCCGTATCGCCCCGATGACCGGGGAGACATCCGGCGCATCTGCTGCGAGACTGGGTTCATGGGAAATCCCATCGATCCAATATTTTCGGACCGCCGTGCATTTGCGGACTTCTTCACGAGCTACTATACCTTCTGGGAGCCGGAAAGCTGCTTTGTTGCCGTTGCAGGAGGAGAAGTAATCGGATATCTCACCGGTTGCCTCAGGCACCAGCTCCAGCCCTGGGCGCAAGGGGCCATTTTCCTGGGGAAAATCGTTCCCCGTGTCGCATACAACCTCCTTAGGGGCCGCTACGACGACAGAAGCAGGGATTTCATCCGTTGGACCGTCCGTCGGGCCTTTTTCGAGACCCCCCAAAAACCCCGTGGCTCCGCCCATTTCCACATCAATCTCCTGCCCGAGTGGCGGAACGGGACCGCGTCCCGAAGGCTCGTTTTCACCTTTCTTGATGCTGCGAAACGCCGGGGAGCCCGGCGCATCTACGGCCAGATCCAGACCTTCGAGGATAGGAGGCATCCGTGCGTATTCGAAAGGTACGGATTCCAGTTTTTCGACCGAAGGCGGATCTCCAAATTCGCCCCTGTCGTCAAAACGGCCGTTTATGTGTCAACTTACGTCAAGGAACTCGCGGAATGATTCCCTGAATCCGTGGGCCGACGGCCTGGGTATTTGTTTCGATCGGCAAATAGCCCCCGTCCATGGGGGGGATTTGCCAACGGTGCCCGTCCATGGGCGCCTCAATCCACAAATACCCCTGCCGCGGGCTTTTTCTGTGGAATCGAAAAATCGACTGCATATCTCACGGATTCAGAGATTCGATACTTGAGCGATCCCGCGCCAGAATTCGTCAATTCTCCTGTGACGACCGGAACCCGGCCTTTGCGCCTGGTGGTCTCCCTCCACGACGTAAGCCCTGTATCGTACAAGGCCTACGACCGCCTCCTGGATGTTCTATCCTTGCTTGGCGTGCGATCGACGTCGCTCCTCGTCGTCCCCTGCATGCACGGACGGCACCTGGCATCGGAAAACAAACCGTTTCTCGCCTGGCTTTCGAATAGACAGGAAAAAGGACACGAGATCGTGCTGCACGGATATTGCCATCAGGCGCGCGTCATCCCCCGTGGGATTGCCTCCCGTCTCGTCGCCACCTGTTACACGAACCGCGAGGGCGAGTTCTATGGAATCTCACGGGGCGAGGCCCTCGGGCTCCTGGATGCAGGGCTTTCCCTCCTCAAGGGCGGGGGACTTCGGATCCACGGATTCACCCCTCCAGCCTGGCTCATGGGCATGGAAGGAAGGGATGCGGTCCGGGCTGCGGGCTTTTCCTACACCACATGGTACGGCCGGGTGGAAAACCTCCATGCGGACGTGAACGTCCCATCGCCCGTTCTCGTCGCAAGCTCCAGGAGCCAGTTGCGCAGGGCGGCATCCCTTGCGGTCGTGCCCTGTCTTTCCTTTCTCCACCGGCGTTCCCCTGTCCTTCGAATCGCCTTTCACCCAGCGGATCTTGAGGCCCCTTCTGTCCTCGGATGCTTGACAAGGGAGGTGGAGCGTGCGATCAAGAATCGTGTCCCCACCACCTACCGGGATCTGTTTCCACCTGAGCTGCTTGCAGCTCCAATCATTCCATGAAGCTAAACTTCAGCTATCAGTTATCAGCAAAAACTCTGTGGGCACATCATTAATATTATGACATAATGATGAAGAAGGATGAAGATACAATGCGCGAGAAATTGACGGCAGTATTCAGGAAATCTAAACACGGATATATAGGATACGTCGAGGAACTTCCCGGTGCAAACACCCAAGGAAGAACCTTGCAAGAAACAAAGAAGAATCTCATCGAGGCCGTCCAACTCGTTCTAGAAGCTAATCGTGTTATGGCCGAAGAGGAGCAAAAGGGAGCAAGAATCATAAAGGAAGAACTCGGAGAAATAACCGCTTGAAACGGAGAGACTTAATTCGATACCTTGAAGACAATGGTGCCGAGTTCTTGAGGTAAGGAGCCAATCATACGGTCTATGTGAACCGAAAGAAGAGGAAGGTGTCGACTATTCCACGCCACAGAGAACTAGATGACTATCTTGTAAAGAGAATATGCAAGGACCTAGAAATACCCCAGCCATAACAAATCACTTCAGCGGATGGCTTACAGCCACCGCTGACCTCAGTCGATCTCGTAAAAACTCGAAAATTCCAACTTGGCGTCATTCCGGCGGAGGCCGGAATCCAGTATTTTCAATATGTTCTGGATGCCGGATCAGGTCCGGCATGACGAGCCCGGGATTTTCTACGACGCCATCATCATTAGAGAGAGAATGAACGATAAACTGCCCCTTTTCCGGCATGCCGCAACGGGCGCCGCCCTCGGAATCACCGCCTCGGTCGCTGTTGCCGCCTGCACATTTTCCCCCGAGACCTTTGCCAGGATCTCCGTCCTCCATCCAGCCTACATCCCCCTCCTCTTCCTCATGGTTGTAACGGCATGGATATGCAACGGCCTTCGGACCCTGACCCTCTCCCGTGCGCTCGGTTCGCCCCTTACGCTCAAGCAGTCCCTTGCCATCTCCCTTTCCACCGAGTTCGGAATAGCGGCCTCGCCCGCCGGCATGGGAGGAGGCCTCATCCGTCTCACCCTCATGAAAAGGGCGGGGTTCCAGGTCCATCACGTGGCCTCCTTCATGGCGGCCGACTTCACGGTGGACGCGGCCTTTTTCGGCATCGTCCTGCCTGTGTGTCTCGCAGCCTCCAGCAAGGAACTCCTGAGGCTTGCACCCTCCCTTGATTTCTCCCTCCCCTCGCCGGACAGGACGATCATCGGCCTCGCCGTACTCGGGGCCATCGTGTTCGCTGCGGTCCAAGGCGGCGCCGCACGGGTCTTTCTTCGCATAACTGGCATGGATCGCCGATTCCGCCTTTCGGCCCGTTTCCGTCTCATCCGGAGACATATCGCCTCGGATATCCGTAACACGACCTCTCTCATTCGATTCCTGTACGCACACCAGAAAAAGGCCCTTGTCGCCAACTTTTTTTTAGGCGGCACCCAATGGCTCTGCCGATACGGGATCCTTCCGGTCATTCTCTTTGCCTTTTCCAGGCAGGGCCATTTCATCCCCCTCTTCTTTGTCCAGGGCTTTCTCTTCGTTCTTTCCCTCGCCCTCGTAATCCCAGGGGGTGGCGGAGGGGTAGAGGTCGTGATGGCCTTCATCCTCTCCTTTTTCATTCCGGCGGCCCTTGTTGGCGTGGTCCTCATCCTCTGGAGGTTCTTCACCTACCACCTCTACCTCCTCGTGGGCGGGGCTGCCTCGGCCTGGACATTCGGGTCCCTGAACACCCTCTTTCCCCGTCCAGACGCCTGATCCCCCGTGGGTAGCATTCGACTCCTCCCTCCGGAGGTCGCAAACAGGATAGCCGCAGGTGAGGTGGTGGAGCGGCCGGCCTCGGTGGTGAAGGAACTCGTGGAAAACGCCCTCGACGCCGCAGCCGGAAGGATCTCCATCGAGGTGCTCGACGGGGGCAGACGTCTCATTCGGGTCCGTGACAACGGCTTTGGCATGGACCGGGAAGACGTCTCCCTCTCAATCGAGCGGCATGCAACGAGCAAGATCAGGGACGAGACCGACCTTGAGGTCCTAAAAACCATGGGATTTCGGGGCGAGGCCCTCCCGAGCATCGCCTCGGTCTCCCGTTTCAGCCTCACGTCCCGCCCTCAGGCAGAACCGGCGGGCCATCGTCTCCGAGTCCATTACGGCCTTAAGCTCGGTCTGGAGCCCGTGGGATGCCCGCCCGGAACCGAGGTGGAGGTGGAGGACCTCTTCCTCGAGCTCCCGGCCCGAAGGAGATTTTTGAAATCCCGCCAGACCGAACTCGCCCACATCTCCCTGATCGCACGATCCATCGCCGCGGCCAACCCTGACGTGGAAATCACGCTTGCAAGCGAGGAGAAGACCGTCTTTCGGGCCGTCGGGGGCAGAAAGGGAATGGAGGTCCTCCTGCCCCTTCTCGGGGAAGACATCGTGGCCCGGCTCGTCCCAATCGAGGCCTCGGGCACGGGCGTGCGGGTCACCGGATTCATCACGCCACGCGAACACCTCCTTGCGACAGGAAAGGGGCTTTCGGTCTTTCTGAACAGGCGGGTCATCAGATGCGCCCTTGTCTGGAAGGCCGTGAACGAGGCGATCCGCGGCGTTCTCATGAAGGACGTCCGTCCGGCAGGGGCCATCTTCATCGAGACAGACCCAGGACTCGTGGACGTGAACGTCCACCCGACCAAGCAGGAGGTGAAATTTCACCACCAGGACGATGTCTTCCGCGCGGTTTTTCGGGCCGTGCGCACGGCACTCGAAGGGCATTGCGCGCCGTCCATTCCTGCCCCATCATGCCAACCCCTCCATGCCCAACCCGAAATCCCCTACAAAGGACCCCCTTCTGCCCTCTTCACATGCGAACCCGATCCCGTCCCGTGGGGAAGACATGAGGACCGCCCTAGGCACGAACCCCTCCCCACCCCCTCATCTATCTGCCTGGATCCCGATTCCAGACCCGCCCCGGCAAAGTTTCGCGCCATCGGCCAGGTGGATGGCGCCTACATCCTCGCAGACATCGGCTCCGGGCTCCTCGTTATCGACCAACACGCGGCCCATGAGGCAATCCTTTTCTCACGCCTTGAAAGACGGCTCCTCGATGAAGGAGCTGTGCCGGCCCAGCCCCTCCTCTTTCCCGTGATCGTTGAGGCCGACCCTGAGGCCGTCTCAAGGATGGACGAAAAGGCAAAGGACCTGGCCCGTTTTGGGTTTTCCGTCGAACCCTTTGGTCCTGGCCAGGTGATCGTCCGTCAGGTGCCGGGCTTCCTCGATCCAGCACGGGCGGAAAAGGTCGTCCGGGAGATCCTCGATACGCAGGCCGAAGATCCATCGGCCTTCTTTCGGGAGGTCCTTGCCCGAGTCGCCTGCCACAGTGCGGTTCGGGCCGGGATGACCCTCGCCCCCGAAGAGATGGAGACCCTGGTCAGTGAACTCGTGGAGGAAGGTGTCACCCATTGCCCCCACGGGCGTCCTGTTTTCCGCCTCATCAGCCGGGAGGAACTGGATCACTGGTTCGGCCGCGCATGACCCAGGCCCTTCCTGCCCCTTTTCCCATCGTCTCCATCGTGGGACCCACCGCCGTGGGAAAGACCGAGATCTCCATGCGTCTCGCCCGCGAGATCCGGGCCGAGATCCTCGGAGTGGATTCGATCCAGGTTTACCGCCTTCTCGACATCGGCTCGGCCAAGCCCTCCCGCCAGGAAAGAAAGGCCGTGCCCCATCATCTCATCGATATCCTCGATCCGGACGAACCCTTTGACGCGGCCCTTTTCCTTCAAAAGGCCAGAAGGGCTGTCGCCTCCATCCTCTCCCGCGGTAATACGGTCCTCCTCGTGGGTGGAACAGGCCTCTATCTGTCGGCCCTCCTCAGGGGGCTCGGCCCTGCCGCCGGAGAGGACCCGGCCCTTCGCGCACAGCTCAGGCGGATCGCCTCGACCCTGGGGCCTGAAACCCTTCACCGACACCTCGAGCGCATGGATGCCACTTCCGCCAAAAGGATCTCCCCAAGGGACGTCTTTCGGACCATCCGCGCCATGGAGATCACGATCAGAACCGGCCGTCCCGCCTCGTCCATCCTCTCCCCTTTCGAAAGGACGCCCATCGGCCTTCCCCATATAACGGTCGGTCTCATCCGAAACCGAGAGGAACTCTACCGAAGGATCGACGAGCGGGTGGACGCCATGCTCGCACAAGGATTCGTCGAAGAGGTAAAGGCCGTGCTCGCCCTTGGGTATTCCCCATTGCTCAAACCATTGCGGTCCCTCGGCTACCGGCATATTATCCGGTTTCTCCAAGGTGAATACGGCTTGGAAGAGGCGGTCTCGACCCTCAAACGGGACACGAGACGTTACGCCAAACGTCAACTCACATGGTTTCGCGCGGACCCCGGGACCCTCTGGTTCCATCCCGACGAACTCATGGCCAAGGAACACATCTGGACGTGGATAACGGGCGCTCGACATCCAAGCTGAACATCCCCAATCTTCTCACCCTGGTCAGAATCGTCTGCGTGCCCGTCCTCGTCATATGCCTCATGGAAGGACGCTTCGGCGAGGCCTTCATCGTGTTCGTGGTCGGCGGGGTGAGCGATGCCCTGGACGGGCTCCTGGCCCGAACGCTCCACCAGAAGACCCTCATCGGCGCCATCCTCGATCCCATCGCCGATAAGCTCCTCCTCGACTCCACCTTCGTGGTGCTCGCGGCCATCAACACCATTCCTCGGTGGCTTGCCGTGGTCGTGATCAGCCGGGACGTGATCATAGTCGCAGGCGTGCTCATCCTCTTTCTCATTCGGGGCAGTGTCCGAATAAAACCCACCATCTCGAGCAAGCTCACGACCCTTATCCAGCTCGGGACCGCCTTCACCGTCCTCCTTTCCCTCGAGACCGCATGGTTCAGGGATCTCCTTCCGATACTCTACGCAGCCACAGGGACCATCACAGCACTCTCCGGAGCCCAGTATCTGACCATCGGATTCCGGCTCCTGAATTCAAACACGGAAAGCTGAACCCTTTTTCGAGGATCTTTCCCGATTATCCGCCCGTAGATCCTCGAAGGCCCCTGGATAACGCAAGACCTTGGCGGATTTCATCTTGGATCAAGTCTATGGTGGATAGGGGGTCGGCGGATGTGCTGATAGGGCGTCCGATAACCACGTGGTCGGCGCCGTTTATGATCGCATCTTTCGCTGTGGCAATCCGTTTCTGGTCGTCCTTTTCCACGTCGCGGTTAAGCCCCGGCCTGATTCCGGGGGTGACGATGATGAACCTGGAGCCGAAATCCGAGCGGAGCCTGGCTGCCTCCAGAGGAGACGACACAATGCCATCGCACCCCAGGGCAAGCGCCTTCCTGGCCCTGATATGGACCAGATCCTCCACGCTTCCCGCCAGGCCCATTTCCCGCATGTCGGACTCGTCAAAGCTGGTGAGAACGGTGACCGCAAGGATCTTCACATCGTTCTTTTCCTTGACCGCGGCCTCGATGATCGGTTCATTCCCGTGGATCGTCACAAAGGTCACGTCTCGGTCTTTCATCTGCCGAACAGCAAGCCTGACCGTCTCCGGTATGTCGAAAAACTTGAGATCCACCATGACCTTGTTGCCACGGCCGGCGATGTGATCAACGACAGGCCACCATCCGGCAAGGAAGAGCTGTAACCCTACCTTGAAAAATCTTATCTTTCCGTCCACCTTCTCGACCCAGCGCCTTGCCTCTTCCGGGTCAGAGAAGTCAAGGGCGAATATGATCCGTTCATTAAGGGGGATGGTTTTCATGTGGTGTGCCTGCTGTTTTTTTGGCTCTTCGTCATTTCGTGTGGAATTTGATCGGTTTCCAGTGCGCAGTTGCATACCGCCTCGTCATTCCGGCGGAGGCCGGAATCCAGTATAGAACGTGAATTATGAAGCCGTGCGTCTATCTT
>DIFG01000033.1:0-2643 GCA_002419025.1 Deltaproteobacteria bacterium UBA5754
GCTATTTGCCGCACGGAACAAACACTCCGCCGGCTCAAAATCCGTATATTCTGACGCCTTTTTAAGGCGTGCCACTGCCCTCCTGCTTGGGATTCAATTTTTCCTGAACAGACAGTATGTACTCCTGAAGAGAGCCCCTCGCGATTGTAGAGCGAAGTCTCTGCCTCCGTCAGGCGTTGACTGAACGTTAGGACGGGATCTATTCTTTGTTCAAACAACGGTTCCTGCGAGGTATCTCCATGAAGAAGTGGCGCATCATGCCCGGCCTCCTTATCGGCGGGGCCATCGCATTTCGGCTCGTCGTGGACGTGGTCGGATATTTCCGCAGCCGGTCCCGCGTGCTTGAAGAGGTTCGGAAAAACAGTAAAGTTACTTGGTAAACTATTCCGCAGGAGGAACCCCCATGCCCCTCAAGGCCTACATCCTCATCAACACCAAGATCGGAAAGACGAGCGAAGTCACCCGGACCCTTCAGAACATGCCCGAAGTCAAACGGCTCGATGTCATCATGGGGCCGTACGACATCATTGCCGAGGTGGAAACGGATGGACATGAGGCCCTTTCCCAGGTGGTCATGCAGAGGATGCAGGCCATCGACGCAATCAACCACACGATGACCTGCCCGGTCGTCAAGATCGAGGAGGCCCTTTAGGCGTTTCTTTCGCTGCCGAAGGCCGCGAAAGGTCTATCAGGAGTTCGATCTCTCCCGGGAAAAGGCCAGTGGCAAGGGAGATTTCCTGGATGTCCTTCCCATCCGCCCACATGGAGACGGCCAGATCACGGATGTTTCTCTTTCTATCCTCGCCCGTGGAGACTCCATTGGGGGGGGCTGAAGTCTTGTCTCTTTTGGATATCCGTTCGAGTAGATCGGCAAGTTCGCTGGAGATGCGCCCTTTTTCCCGCAGATTTGCGTCGAGTTCCCGAATGAGTCGGGCGCTTTCGTCGATGCGGTCCGCAAGATAGTCGATTTTTTCCGGATCCAGATGCCTGATGCGTCTGTAAAGGATCCAGAAGGCGAGAAACAGGACGGCGTCGAGAAAAATCTGTCCGATTGCGGGTAGAAAGGGCGAATCGAGAATGGCCATCGGGATACCCAAATAATTTTTAAGGGACTGCTGCGCAAAAAGGCCGATAGACTTGGCCCCTACTTAAGGACGACGCCGTTGAGCTTCACGTCTTCCACCCTCATGGGCGCGAATTCCCGATTCAAACGATCGAGAAGGGATTTGCGGTACGGGACGAGAAAGTCGCTGGACTCGGGAGAGGATAGATCGATCCCTTTGAGCTCCCGGTAGATGACATCCCGCACCCACGCCTCTTTGCGTGAAAGCTCCTGCTTTGTCGCGTCGTCCGGCAGGCTGAGCTCCACGGTGAGGTTCAAAAAGACGAGTTCTCCCCTTTGATTGGCCGGAATGAGAAACGGCGCGAGCCCCAAGGTCTCCATCTGGGGCAGCACGCCCTTTTCGGGAGCCGGCGGGGGGATGGCCCGGGAAGTCTGGGCAGGTGGCTGTGCAACCGGAGAGACCGGAGAAGTCGCCACGGCCGGAGACGAAGGAGAAGAGACTCGAGATGGGGTGAAAAGGCCCATGACCCCGAGGAGATAGATCCCACCGGCGGCAAGAATGGTGGATAGGGCCGTCATCCCCCATGCAAGAAAAGGCCTCTCCCCGACGACGACCGGTCCGGATGCGCCTTCACTTTCCAGTGGTTCCTCCAGAAGCGGCGGAGGGGGCGCCTTGCCGATATCGTCCTCGAGGGGAGACTCGGGAAGGCCCCCCTTCTGCGGGGTCTCCTGCCCATGGCCCATGGACAGGGCATCGATTTCTTCGATCTTTTGTGAAAGGTCATCGAAAAGGGAGACGTCATCCAGTCCGGCATCGGAGTCCCAGAGTTCGTCATCGGACAGGACGGTTCCATCCATGGATTCGGTTTCCGAGCCCTTTTGCCCCTCCTCGATCGGTTCCCCGTCGGGAGCAGGGACGGATTCTGGGCCGTCGTCCTCCTGCAATTCCTCAAAAAAGGCGTCCTTAAGGGTTTCCTTCATGGATTCGGGGTTCACGTCTCTCCTTTCGTCACGTTCACGCGAATATCTTCTGGATCTTTTCGCTCAGGGTCTCGGGTGTGAAAGGCTTGACGATATAGTTGCTGACCCGCTCCTTGACGGCCTCAACGATGTTTTCCTTCTGTGCCTCAGCCGTGATCATCATGAAGGGGAGGTCCTTGAAACGCTCGTCAGCCCGGACCTTTCTCAGGAGATCGATCCCAGTCATCGTGGGCATGTTCCAGTCGGAGACGATGAAATCAACCTTTTCCTTCTGGAGCACGTCCCATGCGATGGTCCCGTCTTCCGCCTCGATGAAATGTTTGAAGCCCAACTGGGTAAGGATATTTTTAACGATTCTTCGCATGGTAGCAAAATCATCAACGATGAGGATCTTCATGTTTGTGTCAAACGCCATGGGTCAACTCCTTTTATAGGATAATCCGTTTCAAATTACTTTTCGACACCCACCCCGATCATGTTGAATGGGACCGATGCCCGATGTCTTTCGGCAGACAAAAGGCCTGATGCCGACGCCCATGCTGAGTCAGTTTTCTCAAGGGACACTCAAGGGAACCTTGAAAAAAGGTCCTTTCGCCCGA
>DIFG01000033.1:2816-19341 GCA_002419025.1 Deltaproteobacteria bacterium UBA5754
TCGACTTTTTACGAAACCATCAAGGTTCCATCAAATGAAATCCTCCAATTCCAGGTCCTGTTCAGCGAGATAGGCCCGAATCCGCATCATGGCCTTTGTATGCATCTGGGATATGCGGGATTCCGTGTAGCCGAGGATCTCTCCGATCTCCTTCATGGTGAGGCCGTCGTGATAGTAGAGGGAGACGACGAGTTTTTCCTTGTCTGGAAGGATGCCGATGGCCTTGACCAAATGTTCCTTGAGCTCGATCAGGTTGAGGGCTTCAAAGGGATCCGAGTTCCCGTCGTCAGCAATCAGGTCGAAAAGGTCGTCGTCGCTCGAATCAGGAAGCCTTCGGCGGATCATCTCCACGTCGATAAACGTCACCCCCCGGGTCTCCTCGAGCATCCGGTAGTAGTCATCCATTCCGATACCAAGGGCCTGGGCCACCTCATCGTCCTCGGCGGGACGTCCAAGCGCGCGTTCCAGTGCTCGCAAAGTCCTCTCGATTTCGTTCATTTTTTTCCGGATAGACCTGGGGATCCAGTCCTGGGAGCGGAGTTCGTCGAGCATGGAGCCGCGGATGCGGAACTCCGCATAGGTCTTGAACTGGATGTTTTTTGTAGGATCGAACTTTTCCGCCGCGTCCATGAGCCCGAGGATGCCGGAGCTCACGAGATCGTCCATGGTGACGTTGCTCGGGAGCCTGGCGGAGAGACGTCCGGCCACGTACTTGATGAGCGGAAGATACTTGAGGATGAGCTCATCCCTTTTTTCCGGAGGCAGGGGGGCGCCCCCGCGGAAAAACGTATCCGTATAGTCCCTGAGAGAGGAATTCCTTTTTCTGGTTATGGATTCAGGCGCCTCTGACGAGATGACGCCAGAAGAATTTGATGTTGCCGTCTGCATCGTCTTCACCCTCCTTGGCCAAGATGTTTTCCGTAATCGTTGAATAATCCCTGCTCGCCTGGGAGCCGGGATATGCGTCGAGGACTGCGGTTTGACGCCGGATGGACCGGCTGACCGCGTCGTCCCAGGTGACGTGCCCGAGGTAATCGAGGGAGACCCCGGTCAAAAAACGGTCGGTAGCCAAGGAGAGCTGGCGAAAGACCCCAATGGCCTCCCGAGGGCCTTTTGTCTGATTGATGATGATGGAATAGGACCGGACGCGGTGCCTGCCTGTAAGCACCTTTATGAGGGCGTATGCATCCGTGATGGAGGTCGGTTCCGGGGTCACTACGATGATCCGTCTCTGGGACGCCAGGGCAAAATAGAGGACGTTTTCCGAAATGCCCGCGGCGTTGTCGATAAGGAGGATGTCAAAGGCATCTCCGAACTCTTCTATCTCGCTCAAAAGAAAGAGTTTTTCGCTCTCGTTGAGGTGTGAGAGTTCCGTAATCCCCGATGCGGCAGGGAGAACGGCCACCCCCCTCGGTCCGGCAAGCACGATGTCCTTCAGGGATTTTCCGCCGGAGAAGACATCCTGGATCGTGAAGCGGGGAATAAGTCCGAGCATGACGTCCACGTTCGCAAGACCCAAATCCGCATCGATGATCATGACCTTCTTTCCCATGGACGCGAGGGCGACTGCCACGTTCGTCACGATGCTCGTCTTTCCCACTCCTCCTTTGCCGCTGCTGATCGTGAACACCCTGGGAGTGTGGGCCCTGGAGGTGGGCCGTGGGGATCGCTCGGGTGAAAAGGGTCCTGGCATTCGTGGTTTTGTCAATTTGAGCGTCTCTGCCTGGTTCATGACATCCTCATCGCGGCAATCGCGTTGTAATCGGTTTTTCGCAAGGGTTGTGTGGTTGCGGTCATCTGGGCGTTCGCCCTTTCCCGGCACAGTGTCTGAGGCGGAGACAGGAGCAGCCTGACGAGCCCCTGGGGTGTGGCAGGCTCTATCTCCTCTGGGACACGCTGGCCTGTTGTGACATAGGAGATGGGAAGGCCTTTCTCGACCACCGGAGGGAACAGGGGACCGGGAGAGCGGGTCTCGTCCACCTTGGAGATGATCCATCCGGATACAGGGAATTGGGTGTAAAAGGAGACCACGTTTTCCAGATCCTCGGACTTCATCACGGCCGGAAGGACGGCCATGGCGTCCAGGACAGGAACCGCCCGAAAAAGACCCGCCAGTTCGTCGTGTGCGCGCGGATCCCATGGACTTCGCCCCGGAGTGTCCACAAGGATGAATCCATCGTCTCTGTAACGGGAGAAGACACGGGATAATTCTCCGTGGTTTCGAGGGGCCTCAAATGCGATGTCCATATATTCGGCATAGGTCCGGAGCTGGGCCTCGGCCCCGATGCGGTATCCGTCCATGCACACAAGGACCCCGTTTCGTCCGGCGTCGTATTTGAGGCGTGCGGCGATCTTGGCCAAGGTCGTCGTCTTTCCCGAACCGGTCGGACCGATTACGGCGAGTCGCACCGCCTTGGGGGAACAGGCCATATCCGGAACGGTCCGAATGCGGGAGAGCCCGTAGCGGACGAGCCAGGCATGGACCATGGCGGGCGTGGTCCGGGAATCCACTCCGACACTCGATTCAAAGAGGGAGGCGAGACGCCTGCCGACCGCGGTTCCGATGCCAAGCCGGCAAAAGACGTCAAGGGGCAGGGAGTGCAGTTCCCTGCCTGAAAAGGGGTCCGGACGGGCATATAGAGACGCGGCCTGGCGGGGATGGGGATTCGATGTCGAACGGCCGCCGGGATCGATGGCGGCCGTCACCTCCATTACGGTCCTGACCCGTCCTGTTTCAGGGTCCTTCGTCCTCTTTCGAGTCGTATCAAGGATAACCGCGTCTTCGCCGAGTTCGGCCCTGACCATCTGGAGGGCCGTCGTTGTGTCCGGGGCCTCGAATCTCTTGATCCTCATCGGGTCCTCACGCGCGTATCATGGCCACAGACTTGATCCGGATGTTTCCGGAGAGCTCCGAGTGGGAAAGGACGGTCACGTTCGGAATGAACCGATCCAGGAGTTTCTTGAGATGTCTCCTCACGTTGGGATGGGTGAGGATCACCGGGGGGTTACCGCGTCCGGCCGCCTCCTCGATCCCTTTCTGGACGGACTGTACGATCCTCTGGGCGGTCGCGGGGTCCAGGTTCAGGTAGCTTCCCTGCTCGGTCTGCTGAATACCCCGTCTCAAGAGTTCCTCGCAGCCCGCATCAAGGGTCAGGACCGGGAGGGTCCCCTCCCTCAGGAAAGGCTTGAGGATGGCCTTTCCGAGCCGCTGCCTGACGTATTCCGTCAGGATGTCCGGATCCTTGGTGTAGGGCCCGTAGTCTGCCAGGGTTTCAACGATGCTGAGCAAGTCGCGTATGGAGACCCTTTCGCGCACGAGATTCTGAAGAACCTTCTGGATGACCCCGAGTGGAGAGGCCGCAAGCGCTTCCTCCACGGCCTTAGGGGAGTTTTTGGCGACTGTGTCAAGGAGCCTCTGTACGTCCTGTCTCCCGAGGAGTTCGTCTGCGTTCTGCTTGATGATCTCGGAGAGGTGAGTGGCGATCACCGTGGACAGGTCCACCACGGTATAGCCCGCAAGATTCGCCTCTTCACGGCGGCTCTCCGGTATCCAGAGGGCCGGAAGACCAAAGGCCGGCTCGGTCGTGGGTATGCCGGGGACCTTCCTCTTCACGTCACCGGGATCCATGGCGAGGAAGTGGCCGATCATGAGTTCTCCGGATGCCACCTCGATCCCTTTGATAAGGATGGAGTAGGAGCCTGGGGCGATCTGGAGGTTGTCCCGAATGTGGAGAGGGGGGACCACGACGCCCATCTCCTGGGCGAACTGGCGACGAAGGGCGCGGATACGGTCGAGAAGGTCGCCCCCTTGTTCCTCGTCCACGAGGGGAATGAGTCCGTAGCCCACTTCGAGTTCGAGGACGTCGAGGGGCAGGATCCGCTCCACCTCCTCAGGGCTACCCGGAGTCGGGGTCTTTCGGTCCTGAATGGCCTCTACAGCCGTTGCCGCCTCTTTTTTTCGCGTCTCTTCCCGGTGGGCGATCCATGCAAGGGCCCCCACCCCTGCGGAGACGACGAAAAAGGGAAGGGCGGGGAGTCCGGGCATAAGGCCGATGCAGAAACCGATTCCTGAGGTGACGAGGAGGGCCTCGGGTTTCAGGGCGAACTGACGGACGAATTCCGCCCCCATGCCCGCGTCCGATGCGGCCCGGCTCACGAGGATGCCGGCGGCCGTGGAGATGACGAGGGCCGGGATCTGGGAGACGAGGCCGTCTCCGATGGTGAGGAGGGTATAGGACCGGGCGGCCTCGGAGGCGGGCATGTCCTGCTGAAAGACCCCGATCACGAAGCCCCCGATGATGTTGATGGACATGATGATGAGCCCGGCAACGGCCTCGCCCCGGACGAATTTGCTCGCTCCGTCCATGGCCCCGTAGAACTCGGATTCGCGGGCAACATTTTGTCTCCTTGCCCGCGCCTCCTTTTCATCGATGAGGCCTGCGTTGAGATCCGCGTCTATGGCCATCTGCTTGCCCGGCATGGCGTCAAGGGTGAAACGGGCCGAGACCTCTGCGATGCGTCCTGCGCCCTTGGTGATCACGACGAAGTTTATGACCACGAGGATGGCGAAGATGATGGCGCCGACGACGAAATTCCCGCCGATGGCGAAGTTTCCGAACCCAAGGATGATCCTGCCCGCAGCGTCCGTGCCCTCGTGGCCGTGGATGAGGATGAGCCTCGTGGTCGCGATGTTGAGCGAAAGGCGAAAGAGGGTGGTGAGGAGGAGCAGGGATGGAAACACGGGAAAGTCGAGGGGTTTGACGATGTAGAGGGACAGGAGCAGGACGAGCAGGGAGATGGTAATATTGAGGGCGAGACACAGGTCCATGGCAACAGCCGGAATCGGCATCACCATGATGAGGAGGATGGCGAGGACCGCGCCTGCGGCAAGGATGTTCGAGTTGTCGATCCTGAGGTCTGCCCAGGCGTTTTTGAGCGCGACGGTTGCCATGTGCTGTCCCTATCCCCTTCCTCCGGCCTTTTTCCCCCGAAGCCGGTAAACAAAGGCGAGGACCTCGGCGACCGCCTGATAGAGGGCCTCGGGTATGGCGGATCCGATCTCCACACCTTTGAAGAGGCTGCGCGCGAGGGGTTTGTTTTCCACCACCGGGACATCCGCCTCCTGGGCGATCTCCCGAATGCGTTCGGCGATGCGCCCAGCGCCCTTTGCCACCACAACCGGGGCTGACATCTCCTTCGGCCTGTAGGAAAGGGCGACGGCAAGATGGGTCGGGTTCGTGATCACCACGTCTGCCTTGGGGACCTCGGCCATCATGCGCTTGCGGGCCATTTCCCGCTGGATGCTCCGAATCCGGGACTTCACGTGGGGGTCTCCTTCGGTCTGCCGGAACTCCTCCTTTACCTCCTGTTTCGTCATGCGGAGGTTCCTCTCGAATTCCCATCGCTGGAAAAGATAGTCAAGGGCCGCCATGGCGGCGAGGGCGAGCCCGGTCTTCCAGAGGAGCGCCACAACGATGCCTCCTACGTAAAGGAGGATCTGCCCGACGCCCTGATCCACAAGAGAGACGACCTTTCCGTACTCGGCGCTCACGGTGGTGTAGGCGATCCATCCGACGATTCCGAGCTTGGCGATGGACTTTACAAATTCGACAAAGGCCTGGGCGGACAGGATCCTCTTGATGCCTTTTGCCGGACTCAGCCGGGAAAAATCGGGCCGGAGGAGTTGGGGGGCGTAAAGGGGACCGACCTGTAGGAGATTCACGAAAGCTGCCACCCCTGCAAGAACGGCAAGGAGGGGGCCGAGGATCCTGAGGAACTGCCCCACACAGAACCCGGCCATGGCCGGAACGGTCTCGGGTGAGAGCGTGAGGCTTGCTGCGTTTCCGAGAAAATGCCGCGTGAGAGATAGGGAACCGGCGGCCATGTATCCGCCTCCCACGAAGAGGACTGCGAGCCCGGCGAGAAGGACGCAGACAGATGGAAGTTCGCGGCTCCTTGCGACCTGCCCCTTTTTCCGCGCCTCGTCCCTGCGCTTCGGCGTGGCGCGTTCGGTGCGTTCTTGAAAGGACTGGTCAGCCACGTGTCAGCTCCCTGCCAGTTGTCCGACGGCCGTGGGCATGAGTCGCACAGCTCTATCGAGGAATCGGCCGAGCACCGGCCAGAAGAACCGGAGCGTGAGGCCGAAAAAGACGAGGCCGACGGCAATGGTGATGTTGAAGCTCATCATGAGGATGTTGATCTGCGGGACGGTCCGAGCCAGTATGCCGAGAGCCACCTGAACAAAGAGGAGGATCGCAATGACCGGGGCCATGAGCTTGATGGAGAGGACGAACATCTCGCCCGCTATATCCATGATCAGGGTTGCTACCGGACCCGAGAGCCCAGCTCCCCCGACTGGAAGGGCCGCGAAACTCTCGTGGACAACCCTCAGGAGGGCATGATGGCCGTTCGAGGCGAGGAAAAGGACGATGGCAGCGAAGTAGACGAACTCAGTGATCACGAGGGACTGGGCCCCTGACAGGGGGTCTATGGCGCTTGCCACGGAAAAGCCCATCTGGAATCCGGCGATATGGGCAGCGGTCTGAAGACCGGCAAGGATCATCCTGAGCATGAGGGAAAGGGTGAGACCCACGAGGAATTCGGCCAGGACGAGGAAGAAAAACCCCGCCGCATCCTCTGGAAAGGTATCCTTGTCCACAGGGACAAAAGGGGTCATGGCAAGGGCAATGGCGAGGCAGAGCCCTGCCTTTACGTGCATTGGAATGGTTTTTCCCCCGAACACGGGCATAAGAAAGATGATGCTTGCGACCCGGACCAGGACGAGGAGCAAGACCGGTGCGTTGGCAAGGATCCATGCGAGTGGGTCGCGTTCCATGTCAGCGCACCATGGCGGGGATCTGCTCCATGAGATTTCGGGTGAAATCCACGAGCTTGTTCATGAGCCATGGGAAACTCACGAGGAGGGCGACGAGCACGGCGATGATTTTTGGCACGAAACTTAGTGTCATCTCCTGGATCTGGGTCACGGCCTGAAACAGGCTCACGGCAAGGCCCACGATAAGCCCCACTCCGAGCATGGGCAGGCCCAGGATGAGGGTCAGTTCCACGGCCTGCCTCGCAAGCCCGATTACCATGTCCTGGGTCACGGCCTCACCTCATGAAAAACTCTTCACGAGGGAACCCACGAGGAGGTTCCACCCGTCAACGAGCACGAAAAGGAGGACCTTGAACGGCAGGGAGACCAGGATCGGGGGGAGCATCATCATGCCCATGGAGAGGAGGACGCTCGAGACCACCATGTCGATAACTACGAAGGGGATGAAGAGGATGAATCCGATTTCAAATGCGGTCCGGATCTCACTCACGACAAACGCGGGGATCAGGACATGGGTAGGGAGTTCGGTCTCGTCCTTCGGGTCCTTGATGCCTCCCAGATCCGCGAAAAGGGCGAGGTCCTTTTCCCGGGTCTGACGGAGCATGAACTTTCGCACAGGGGCCGTGGCCCCCGCCAGCGCATCTTCGAAGGACATCTCGTCGTCAAGGTAGGGTCGGACGGCCCCGGAATAGGATTGGCTCCAGACGGGTTGCATGATGAAGAACGTCAGGAACAGGGCCAGCCCTATGAGGACCTGGTTTGGGGGCATCTGCTGGGTCCCGAGGGCCTGGCGAAGGAATCCGAAGACGATCACGAGCCGGGTGAAAGAGGTCATCATGAGGAGGATGGATGGTGCCACGGAAAGGACCGTCAGGACGAGGAGGATCTCGAGGGCGGTCGTCACCCGCGCAGGGTCGTCGGTGGATTCGAAGCCGAGGCTGATGGTCGGGACCGTGGCCGCCCATGAGGTCTCCTGAAGGATCCCTGCTGCAAGACAGGGAAAAAGGACGAGATACACGGCGCGCATCACAGGCTCCCCCCTGTTTCGTCGTTTCGGGGCGCCGCTGGAAGATCGCCCTCCCAGGCCCCGAGGAGGCTCAGGGACCCTTCAGAGGCCCCGATGATGAGGGTCTTGTCACCGACCCGGACGAGGCAGAGGTGTTTTCTGGGAAGGATGGTCCGGGTCGCAAGGACCTGGATGGGATTGGGTCCTCCTCCGGAAAACCGGGGAGCCAGGCGCCGAAGTAGGGCTGCCCCCAACAACAGGAGCCCGAGGACGAGGACAAAGGCCCCGATCACCCTCACCATGGATCCCACCCCTTCCATTCTCCCTCCCTATCCGAGATTTTTCACCCGGTCCACCGGGCTGATGATCTCCGTCAAACGAATCCCGAACTTATCGTTCATCACCACGACCTCTCCCTTGGCCATTAGCCTCTGATTTACGAAGATCTCGGCGACCTCGCCCGCCTCCTTGTCAAGGGGAATGACGGCGCCCTGACCAAGGGCGAGGAG
Source organism: Deltaproteobacteria bacterium UBA5754 (assembly GCA_002419025.1). GTDB lineage: Bacteria > Desulfobacterota > Dissulfuribacteria > Dissulfuribacterales > UBA5754 > UBA5754. The sequence goes on from DIFG01000033.1 coordinate 11,167, forward strand.
CTCCCGAATCTGGAGGCGCGTACGTCCGAGCTCCACCGAGACGGTGAGGGGGATGTCGAGTATGAGGTCCAGGTTGCCCTTTCCACCGTTTGGTCCCGAAAGGGTCTGGGAAAGCTCCTGAAACGAGGGGGTCTGGGAGGCCCCTCTATTCACGTCGTCCTTTTTCTGTATGCCCTCGTCCGTTTTGGGTCCGTCGGCAGGGGCTGTTTTCTCTTCCATGGCCTTGGCTGCCGCCTTATCACCTCCGGCCGCCGCCTCTGCGAAGGCCGAGGACCAGTCGAGGTCATCATTCGTGGGATTCTTTGCCGTATCCCCAGGGGGGGCGGCGTTCGCGCCGGTCCCTTCCTCAAGGAGCTTGTCCAATTCTTCTTGACTCAGCATGTCCTTTTTCACCCCTCTCAGTGCTCAGACTTCCGTCACGCCGCCTCTACGGTCTTCACCACCCGGACCGCCCGCCGACCCTTTACAACCCCGGGCGCCACCCGGTATTTTGGGCGTCCTTCCACAAGGAGGTCGAGGAGATCGTCCATGCCGGTCTCGAGCGGGATGACATCCCCAGGCGTGAGCGCGATGAGTTCCGCCCCCTTGAGAGACGCCCTTCCGAGGATCACGGAGGCAGTGACATCGGTCTGACTCAGGTTTTTTGCCAAGGTCTTCCGCCATTCAGGATCGACGGTCTCGTCCCCTTGAAAGGTCTTCTGGAGACGGGCTCTGACGGGCTGGAGAAGGGCCATGGGAAGACAGAGTGTGATGGATCCGCTCATCTCGTCGATCTCAAGCTGGTAACGGGAAATAAGAACCGAGTCGTCTTCCTGGACGATCTTTGCGAATTGGGGATTGATCTCGCTCCTTATATAGTTGATTTTGACGGGCATGAGGTTCTGCCATGCCTTTTCCAGATCAGTCAGGAGTGAGGTGACGATCCTCAGGATGAGCCGCTGTTCTATGGATGTGAATTCCCTGCCCTCGATCCTGCTCTGGCCGAGTTTAGTGGCCCCAAGGAAGATCTCCACGATTGAAAAGACCATCTGGGGGTCGATCACCATGAGAATGTGTCCCCTCAGGGGTTCCATCTTAAGAATATGAAGGCTGCTGGGTACCGGGATGCGGCGGAGAAATTCCTGAAAGGAGATGACCTCCGGGGGAATGGCCGCGGAATCGACGTAGAGACGGAGCTGGGATGACAGGGTCCCTCGAAGACTCCGGTTGAACTGGTCCTGGATGACGTCGAAACCCGGAAGTTTCACCCGGGCGGGACGGGAGTTTTTTCGGAAATCAAAGGGAACGGCCGAACCCATGTCCGCCTGTGGGACCTTGGCCCCCTCCTCAGGCAACTGGTCCGTGACCGTGTCCAGCCCGCCCAGGAGGGCGTCAATTTCGTCCTGGCTGAGTATCTGGGCCATGGGATCCTACTGGACGACGAACTGGGAAAAATAGACGTTGAGGATGCGGTCATGGCCCACGATCCGGCCTACCCTCGCCGCGATCTCGTCCCGAAGGCGGATCTTTCCCTCAAGGGTGATGATCTCTTCAAGCGTCTTGCTGCTCATAAGAAGGAGGATGTCGTTTCTGATGTTGGCGATACGCTTCTCAAAGTCCGATTTGGCCGATTCATCTGTGAGTTCGATGGTGATGGACACCTTGAGGAAGTGTCTCACGCGGGGATCGGCAAGATTCACTACAAAGGGCTCGAGATCCACAGTAACGCCCATGGAGCCTGTCTGAGCGGCTTGCGTGGCCTTTTTTGTCTCGTCCTGGGCGATCTGCGCAGCGAGCTTTTCATCTGAAGGGGCGGAAAAGAAGAAGAAATACGCGCCGGCTCCGACCCCTGCGAGGATGAGCACGACAATGACCAGCAGGATCATGAGAAACGGCCTGCCCTTTTTTTTCTTGCCTTCCTGGACCTCGGCCTCGGCCTGGTCCTTTTCCTTCTCGGCCATTAGAGACTCCTGATGGGTGCTGCGGGGTAAATCAAGCAAGACCCATGCCACGCGCAATTCGGCAATGGAAGACGTTTTAGGCAAATAATGAACTAAAATAAAAGAATATTTGGATGTTGTTCTGAAAGCCGGATGTTGCGGCTGGTCAGGATTTTGACGATCTCGTCCCGATGGCGTAAAGGATCCGGCTCGTGGAGACGTCGTGCTCGAAGGGGATGCGGACGACCTTTCCGCCCCGGGATTTTACGTAATCGGCCCCGGCGATCTCCTCTTCCTTCCAGTCCGCGCCCTTTACGAGTACTTCCGGGCAAAGGGCCTCGATGAGGCGGATGGGTGTGGGGGCGTCAAAGATGACCACGGCGTCCACGCATTCGAGGGCGGCGAGTATGCGGGCGCGCTGGCCTTCGGGCGTGACCGGACGGCCTTCCCCTTTGATGGCCCGGACGGAGGCGTCGCTGTTGAGCCCTACCACGAGGAAGTCTCCGAGAGATCTGGCCTTTTCAAGATAGTCCACGTGGCCCGCGTGGAGGAGGTCGAAACAGCCGTTCGTAAAGACCATCTTTTGCCCTGTCACGGCCCTTCGTTCGATGAGCCTCACGAGGCCCTCTTCTGCGAGGATCTTTCGGCCGGATCGGTGCAGCCACTCTCCGGGGGGAAGGACCGTTACAAATGCCTTTCTGGCCTTTTCCACATCTGCCGGATTCACATCCGCGATTATGGCGTCCTCGTCCTCCTCGGCCTTGGCTATAACCTCGCCGGTGGGGTCTAAGATGCGGCTTTCGCCGCCGAAAAAGACCCCGCCCACCTCTCCCCAGGCGTTCGCCGCGGCGACAAAGCCCTGGTTTTCGATGGCACGGGCCTCGAGAAGGCGGATGAATGCATCTTTCCGGACACGGGGCCAGAGGGCCGAGACCAGGAGGATTCGGATACCCTGAAACGCGAGATGCCTAGCAAGTTCCGGGAATCGCAGGTCAAAGCATGTCAGAAAGCCGACAGGGATCTTCCCGTCCCGGAGTTTCATGTGATAAATGCCTGGTTCACGTCCCTGGGAATAGATCCTGTCCTCTCCCAGGGGGGCGAAGAGGTGGATCTTGCGGTACGGCACATGCGTTCCGCCGGGGCTGGTCACGAACGTGGCATTGAAGAGGCGGCCTTCGGAGGCCTGATCCGGTTCGGGAAGGGTCCCGACAAAGGTCACCCCGAGTTTTTCAGCGGTCTCCTCCATGAGATGGACCAGCCTTGGGGTCTCCTGCCCGATCTTTTCGTCTCCCTCATCCAGGGGTCCGGTGGCCCAGAGTTCGGGAAGAAGGATGAGATCGGCGCCGGATGCGGCGAGCCGCACGCTGGCCTCCTTCACCCTGCGCCAGTTTTCAAAGGGCGCGAGGTGAATGGGCGTGTTCTGGATGATGCCGATTCGAAAGGCGGAGCTCATGCGGCAAGGGCGGAAAGTTTCCACTTGAGTGTCTCGACAAGCCCATCTTCGAGCACGGTTGTGGGCGCCCATTTCAGGCCCTTTCGCGCACGGTCCACCAAGAGGCAGCTTCGGCTGAGGTCGCCGGGGCGGGCGATGGCCGTGAGAGGCTCCTTGAGGGCGGGGTCGAGAGGGCGTTTCCTTTCGATCGCAAAACAGATCGCGTCAAAGAGTTCACGGGTCTTCGTCTCCCTGCCGGTCCCGATGTTGAAGGCCGAGCCGCTTCCCAGCTCGAGGGCAAGGAGGTTCGCCTGCACCACGTCTCCCACGAAGCAATAGTCCCGGATCATGCCCATCGGGGCGTCTGGGTAGTGGTAGATCGTGCATGGCCTCTCGCTGAGGAGCCTGTCCATGAAGATGGCCACGACCCCCGCCTCCCCGTGGGGCACCTGCCTGGGGCCGTAGACGTTGGCATAGCGGAGGACCGTGAAGTCAAGGCCGTGTTGGTGCCTGTAAAAGGCAAGGTAATTTTCAGAGACGGCCTTGGCGATGGCATAGGGAGAGAGGGCGAGGGCAGGGGACGACTCGCTCGTTGGATACTCTTCGGCCTCTCCATAGATGGCCCCTCCTGAAGAGATGAAGATGATCTTTCGGACCCTGTAATTCCGCGCCCCTTCGAGAATATTCAAAAATCCATCGATGTTCACCGAGGCGTCGAAAAGGGGATCCTCCACCGAGGCCGGGACAGAGATCTGGGCCGCATGGTGGTTGATGATCTCGGGCCGCTCGAACTCGAGCATCTTCCCGAGCTCGGGGCTCCGGATGTCCATGAGATAAAAACGCGCCTGCGGATTCAGGTTCTCCCGCTTGCCCGAGTAGAGATTGTCCACGACGACAACCTCGTGCCCGGCCTTGATGTATGCATCCACCACATTCGAGCCGATGAATCCGGCCCCACCCGTGACAAGGATCTTCATGCGGTCTCCCTCCATATTTGATGGTCTCGTAATGAAAGTCGAAAATTCCAATTTGGCGTCNNTTTTCAATATGTTCTGGATGCCGGATCAAGTCCGGCATGACGAGTCCGGCACTTTTTACGAGACCATCATATGTTTGTTCCCTGAATCCGTGAGATATGCATTCAACCTTTCGATTTCACGGAATAAGCCGAATGCAGGCGTATTTGTTGAGTGAGGCGCCCATGGACAGGGGCTATTTGCCGCACGGAACAAATAACCCGGCCGTCGGCCCACAGATTCAGGGTGCCGTCATCTGCCTACCGGTGACATCTTATCCACGTTTCAGAAGAATGCCAAAAAAAGACAGTGAAAAATGGGTGTTCCGCCCGATGGCTCTGGTGCTTGGCCGACGGAAATTGATCGAGTCCGGAAGGCATTCCGCTTTTGTGTTCCCTTTCTTTCCATGGCGCGAAAGTAACCCCTTTATTCGCTCGTCACACCTTTGCTGAAACAAAAAACCCCGGGAAGAATCCCGGGGTTCGTTAGTCTTTTCACGCCGTCCTTCAAAGGGACGGTTTTCGGATCAATAGAGACCGAGGAGCTTGAGGGCAAGGAGTATGAGACCCGCACAGGCCACGCGCTTGACGATTGTGGGGCTCAGGCGCTTGGCGATCTGCGGTCCGACATATCCCCCGATAAGGGCTGCGGGGAACATGATCAAAAAGAAGAGGAGATCGAAATTACCGAACTGGTAATGGCGGATCGTACCCATGAGTGTGTTGAAGAAGATGGCAAGAAGGGAACTCCCCACGACGATGTACATGGGAAGCCTCATCCCAACGGTCATAAGGGGTACCATGAAGGGGCCTCCCCCGAATCCGAACATGGATGACATGATGGCGATGAGAAACCCACCGGTGCATCCGACGATCATGTTTGCCTGAAATTCGTGACCCCAGAATTCAACTTTCATCTCTTTTTCTCCTTTCCCGTTAGCCCTTGGCCTTGGCCGATTCCTCGGCCCGCTTCTTGAACTCCTTCAGGATCGCCTGTTCCTTCTTGTTCTTGGCGAGGTAGCCCGGCGTGGTCTGCCAGAACATGAGGGCCGCGAGCACGAGAAGGATCCAGCCGAAGACGAACTTGAACTGATCAAGGGTGATGAGCTCGGTGAGCTTTGGCCCGATGAATCCGCCGACGAGCATAGCGGACCCTATCCCTGCCCCGAGCTTCCAGTTGATGAACTTGATCTTGGAATAGTTGTAGATCCCGGAACCCTGGGCGAAGAGGACGGTGGGCATGACGGTCCCGGCGACGACCGTGTGGGGAAGGGGGAATATCGTGACAAGGAGGGGGTTAAGAATAAAGCCCCCACCGGCACCCATGAGGACACCGAAGATCGAGACGACAAGGGCCAGCAGGAAGGGCCAGATAATGTTCAGGCTCGTACCTGCGGTGCTGAGATACATGACCGGAAAGCTGATCTTGTTCTCAAAGGTTACGGAGTCACTTTTTAACACGATAGGCTTTCCGCCTTCTTTTTTGTCCACGGCAAAGGCAACGATTTCATATTTTCCAGGGGCGAGACCGGAGCGGATCTTGACCTGGGCCGTATAGGTGCCATCAGGCTTCACATCCACGTCGGCGCCAAGGAGCTTGTCTACAGATTTAAACCGAACCTGCACGAGCTGCATGGAGCGCTGCCTGTTTTCCTCGGGGTCCATGGGCTCCAGGAGGTCGCCACGGGATCCGATGATGCTCGCCATGATGGTTGCCTTGTAGCGATCGATCTTCATCTTCCCAGGTACGGTATAGACAACATCTGCGCCGAGGGCCTTGAGTGCCTCAGAGTACTTCCATGCCTTTCCCTTTGCCTTTATCTCATCGAGCGCCCCCTTCATGTCTGTTGGGACGAAGATCTTGTAGTAGGCGGGCATGTCATATGTAAGGTAAAAAATGTAAGGGATCTGTCCCGTCTTCGGATCCTTCTTGTTGTCGAAGCGGTTTGTGCGCACGGTCTTCTCGGATGCCCAGACCTCGAGATAGACGGGCAGACCCGCCGGGGCGGTACCTGTAACGGTGATGACGCCGCCGTTATCGATCTCTGTCTTGTCGATCTGTATGGTCGGGTTTGCAAGGCTGGCTGCTGGTGCGGCCGGTGCGGCTGGAGTCTCTGTCTGCGCCCCTGCGATCGGAATCGCGATAAAGAGAAAAACTGCGAACAAGGCCGAAGAAAATCCAAAGATGTTCCGTTGTTTCATACTCTCTCCTTCCCGTGTTTTTTGTGGGAGCATCGAAAAAGTAAGAAAACTTTTTGCCCAGAGGTCTGGGGTTCACAGATCACTACTCATTGCTTGCCGTGTATCTGGGACAACGATAGGCGAAAGACAAAATATCCACAGGCAGAGACGTGATTCTTTTTGATCACGACTGTTTCTGCATCTCACACCTGCGGACGGGCCTTTCTTTCAGGCGGCACTGTTTTGCCTTGCCGCATTGTTGCCCCATGTTGCCCTCCCTTGGACAAATGACCTTACTTTCCCAATTTCCCGTGTGAGTAAAACTTCCCCAAAACATCTCCTAATGGAAAATCATTTGTACAACGACCTCTTTTTCTGTCTGACTTTCGCTCACATCCCTCCTTTCCCGAAAAGGTCATGTCCATTTTCATGGAACCTTCATGACATGTCAACTCTGCGGATTAAAGGCCTATCAGACGCCCCAGGAGGCCGAAACCCTATGGTAGGGAGTGCCGAAGGCTGGTGGCGGGGGGAGGTCGATCTGCTCCCGACGGGACAGTGAAAAGGTAAGGGTGTCGAGAAGGACGGTGAAATCCGCATATCTGACCTGAACGTCCTCTGGGACGGAAAGGCTCACGGATGAAAAGTTCAAAATGGCCTTGACGCCTGCCTGGACGAACATGTCCGCCACATCCTGTGCACGGCTTTGGTCCACCGCCAAAACGACCACCTCTATTCCTTTTTCTCTGATCACGTCTTGGGCCATGTTGTAGGGAAAGACCGCAAGTTTGTCATGGACAAGCGTCCCGATATGCTGGGGATCGTCATCAAAAACCGCTTCGATATTGTAACCCTTCACCCTCAATTGCTCGTTCTGAAGGATCGCCCGGCCGATGTGGGTCAATCCGGCGATGGCCATCTTGCGTTCGCGTTCAAGTCCTAATATGCCCTTGAGCTTTTGAAAAAGCTTGGGGACGTCATATCCGACTCCTCTAACTCCAAATTTTCCGAAATAGGAAAGATCCTTGCGGAGCTGGGCGGGATTGACGTTCGTGTGGGTAGCGAGATCCTGCGATGAAACAATGGCCGCCCCTTCGTGTATGAGGCCCTGGAGATACCGATAATAGATGGAAAGCCTGAGAATGGTCGCCTGGGGTATCTTTGCTGACCTTGTGTTCACTATAAGGGTCCTCCTAAAAAATATTTTTTTATTTTTTTCTTTAAAAGCATAAATAGTGCCAAATAAAGTAATTGGAGATAACTGCTTATTATTATTAAATATTCAAAAAAAATTTGATGGCTTTGATGAATATGTAAATCAAGGTGCTTCTTTTATGTTGCATCATAATGAAAGGTGGTGTTCATGATTTCACATAAAAATCCTTTTAATTCATCATGTTGCTTGAGATTTGTTTGTGAAAAAAACTGCGATCTTTTTGTTGCACTGCAATTGGTTTTTTATTTTTTCGATTTATGATAGCACTGCAAAAAACCTCAAAATCTGATTTCGCTCAAAAAGCCCGAGATGCAAGGCGCGAAATTTTCCAGGAATGAGGCGTAGTTAGCATACGTCGCATGGACTGGAAAATTGAAGCAACGCCGCAGATCGGGTTTTTTGAGCGGGATCA
>DIFG01000084.1 GCA_002419025.1 Deltaproteobacteria bacterium UBA5754
CACAAAATGACGAAGAACCAAAAAATCTTTGGGAAAAATCATTTCTCCTCATCTTCCACCCACCTCGTGTAAACATTTTCCACCTGAGCGGTTCCTGGCGATGGAAAACGCTAGCCCTATGGCGGCGCGAAGACTCTCAGGGTCCGCCTTGCCCGTACCAGCGATGTCGTAGGCGGTCCCGTGATCCACGGATGTTCGCACGATGGGAAGCCCCAAGGTGACATTTACACCGTCGCGGAAGTGAAGGAGCTTGAAGGGGATGAGTCCCTGGTCATGGTATTGGCAGACGACGGCGTCGTAGTGTCCATGGACCGCCCGGTGAAAGACGGTGTCCGGGGGATGGGGACCGCTCGCCTCGCACCCGCTGAGCCTTGCGGCCTCGATGGCAGGGGCGATGATCCTCTCCTCCTCGTCCCCGAACATCCCGGACTCCCCTGCGTGGGGATTGAGGCCGGCGACCGCGATGCGAGGCCGATCCATTCCGAAATCCCTTACGAGTGCCTCATGCGTGACCTCGATGGTCTCCAGGATACGATCCACACTGATCCGGTAGGGGACCTCGCGAAGGGGACAGTGGATCGTGACGAGAACCACCCGGAGGCTCGAACCCGCAAGCATCATGGCAAAACGCCGCGATCCGGTCTTCTCTGCGAGGACCTCGGTGTGTCCGGGATACGTTATTCCGGCAAGACGGAAACCGAGCTTGCTAAGTGGCGCGGTGACGATCCCGGAAAGGACCCCTGCACGGGCGAGTTCAATTCCTCGCTCCAGATAGGCGAAGGAGGCCGCACCTGTCTCTGGACTTGGTTTCCCTATATGTATTTTGTCGATATTAAGAGTGGTTACAGGCAATACATGCATTAAATTGTGAGATAAATGCCCTCCTGCCTTCCACTCCTGGATCTCCGCTTCAAGGCCGGTTATTCGTGCCGCACGGCGAATCGCCCCCACGTCTCCGATAACGACGACGTTTGACTGTGGGAAAGGCTGCTCCGCCTTGGAAAGGGCCTTAACTATGATCTCAGGCCCGACACCCGCAGGGCAGCCCATGGTGATCCCGAGCGGAGGGAGGAATCCTCTACTCGTCTCGATTGAGGAGGACTTCGTCCTTGCCATCGATCTCGTTCAAATAGACGTTGACGTGTTCATCGGCGGAGGTCTGAAGGGTGAGACCTGAGAAATCCGCCCGTATGGGAAGCTCACGCCTGCCCCGGTCCACGAGGACTGCGAGCTGGATCTTGCGAGGACGTCCGAGGTCCATGATGGCGTCAAGGGCTGCCCTGACCGTCCTGCCGGTGTAGAGTACGTCGTCCACGAGGACAACGGTCCTGTCGTCAACGGAAAAGGGGATCTCGGTCTTGCGGACAATGGGGTGCTGATCGAGCCTGCTCCAGTCGTCCCGGTAAAGGGTGATGTCAAGAACCCCTGTTTTGGGAATTTCTCCTTCGATGGCAGCGATACGCTGTTGAAGACGTTCTGCAAGAGGGACTCCGCCCGTCCGGATCCCGATGAGGCAGAGATCCCCCACGCCCTTGTTCGCCTCGACGATCTCATGGGCCATGCGCGTGATAGCACGATCCATTTCCTTGATATTCATGACGGTCTTTTGCATTTGGGCTACACCCCTTAAGCCGGGCTCGTTGAGAAAACCCCGCTCATTTGTTAAATAGATCCTTCTCTTTCGGCTTTTTGTCAATGTGAGAGAGGGAACACGTCATCCCTTGTCTCACGGCCCTGGCCTCGAGGTCAGAGGCGGCCCACTCTGCGACACACGCCCATCAGGATCGGATATATGGCTCGAGAACAACGTATCGAACGCATAAGAAACATCGGAATCGTGGCCCACATCGATGCGGGCAAAACCACCCTCACCGAGCGGATTCTCTTCTATACGAAAAAGACTCACAAGATCGGCGAAGTCCACGACGGACAGGCCACCATGGACTGGATGCCCGAGGAACAGGAACGGGGTATCACCATCACCTCGGCCGTCACCACCTGCATGTGGAAAGGCACGGAGATCCATATCATCGACACGCCTGGTCACGTGGATTTCACTATGGAGGTCGGCCGTTCCCTTCGGGTTTTGGACGGGGCGGTGGGGGTCTTCTGCGCTGTTGGAGGGGTGGAGCCCCAGTCCGAGACCGTGTGGCACCAGGCGGACCGATATCATGTGCCCAAGATGGCCTTCGTGAACAAGATGGACCGGGTGGGAGCCGACTTCCATGGCACTGTGGAACAGATACGGACGAAACTCGGCGCCCACCCACTCGTCCTTACCATCCCATACGGGGCTGAAGACTCCTTTAAAGGTGTGATCGACCTTCTCTCAGAGAAGCTCATCATCTGGGACGAAGCCACCCAGGGAACGGAGTTCGAGGAGCTTCCCATACCGGAGGACATGCGGGCGGAGGCTGACAAGGCCAAGGCCGCCCTCGTCGAGGCGGTCGCCGAGGTGGACGACGCAGTCATGGAACGCTACCTCTCCGAGGAGACCGTGGAGGCTGAAGAACTCCGGAGTGCGGTCCGCCGGGCCTGTCTCGCCTTAAAGGGCGTCCCGGTTTACTGCGGATCCGCGCTCCGAAACAAGGGGGTCCAGCTCCTTCTCGACGGAATCGTTGACTTTCTTCCTAGCCCACTCGACGTCCCTTCCGTATCCGGGATACATCCCGACTCCGGCGAGACACTCACACGTCCGACTCGAATAGACGCCCCCCTTGCGGCCCTTGCATTCAAGGTCCAGATGGATCAGGGCCGCAAAATGACCTACGTCCGCATCTATTCGGGCAGGCTCTCAGCCGGCGATGAGATCTACAACCCGCGCCTCCGGGCAAAGGAGAGGGTGGCGCGGATCTTTCTCATGCACGCAAACAAACGGGAACGGGTGGAGTCCGCCGGGGCCGGCGAGATCGTCGCGGTCATGGGCCTCAAGGACACCACTACCGGAGATACCCTCTGCCCCAAGGAACATCCCGTCCTCCTCGAACCCATCGAAGCGTACCAGCCTGTCATCTCTGTGGCTGTGGAGCCCAAGACCACTGGGGACCAGGAAAGGGTCGAGACTGCCCTCAGAAAACTCGTCGAGGAAGACCCTACATTCAAGGTCCGCTACGACGAGGAAACGGGCCAGACCATCATCTCCGGAATGGGAGAACTGCATCTCGAGGTCCTCACCCATCGTCTCATTCGCGAATTCAACGCCCCGGTGAACGTGGGCAAACCCCAGGTCGTCTTCCGGGAGACCGTCTCCCTGCCTGTCCGGTGGACCGAGACCTTTGACAAGGAGATCGGAGGGACCCGCCAGGCCGCAACAGTGACGATAGAGGTCAGCCCCAGGGAGCGCGGGGCCGGAAATGAGGTGGCAAGCATTCTCCCGCCGGAAAAGCTCCCGCCGGGCTTAGAGGCCGTGATCCTTCAGGTCCTCTCCCAGGGTCTCGAGAGTGGGGTCGTCAGGGGATATCCCATGGTGGACGTGAAGGTCATCCTTGTGGACGCCGTCTTCGAGCAAGGCGTTTCCACCGAGATTGCCTTTCGGGCCGCTGCTTCCCTCGGCCTCAAAAAGGCGTGCGAGGAGGCGGATGCAATCCTTCTCGAACCTGCCATGACCATCGAGGTCCTCGTTCCGGATTCCTTCCTCGGAGAGGTGATCGGGGACCTCACCTCCCGCAGGGGAAGGGTCGAACATATCGAACCCCGAGGACTCGTCCAGGTCATCAAGGCAACTGCCCCTCTTGCCCGAATGTTCGGCTATTCCACCCATCTCCGATCCCTCACCCAGGGGCGGGGCACCTTCACCATGACCTTTTCCCACTACGAACCCGCTGCATAGGTGCCTCTTTCCGATGGCGCCCCCTCCCGCCACAAAAAAGGCCCTCGTCGTCTTTTTTTCCCTTAGCGGCCAGACTAAACGGATTGTCCAATCCATCACAGCCGGATTCGAGTCCGGAGGTGTGGAGGTCCACGTCGAGTGCCTCCATCCTGCACATACCATACATTTTCCCCTGAGATCCTTCGCCAAGACCATCTCCATGATGATGGCGACCTTTTTTCGCCGCCGTGTGCCTATCAAAAGGCCCTCGAACGAGATGGAAAAGGAATGCGATCTGGTCGTTCTCGCAGGACCCACCTGGTCTTATAATCCGAGCGGCCCCATCCTCTCCTTCCTTGATTTGTACGGGAGCCGGATACTCAGAGGAAAAATGGTGCTGCCGGTCATATCCTGCCGTGGCTACTGGCGGACGCACTGGTTCTTCCTGAAGGGCCGTATCAACGCGTGCGGGGGGATCCCGCTCGATCCCTGGGTCTTCACACACACGGTTCCCGAACCCTGGCGGACCATCGGTGTTTTTCTGTACATATGGGGGAAAAATCCGCATTCCTATCCATTCTTGAGAAAACATTACGGAAAATACGGACATAGCTATGAACAGATCCGAGATGCGGGTAAACAGGCCAAGGCCCTTGCGGAAAGGCTCCTGAGCTGAGAGCGCCCCCAAGGCCCTCTTTACGTTGCGGCGGCCTGGGAGAAAAGCTAAGCTACCCCAGATTGGCTCCTCGCCGTTTTGTGTGGATTGGAGCTATACAGGCCTTCAATCCACACAAAACGGCAGGCAAAAACAACCGAGATGACATCGC
>DIFG01000012.1:0-379 GCA_002419025.1 Deltaproteobacteria bacterium UBA5754
ACACGAAATGACGAAGAGCCGAAATATGTTGGCACTCCAAAATGACAAAGGAGAAGTTACATGAAAGAGGAATCTATGTGTCCGGTGACAGGAAAAAGAAGAAAACCGTCTGCAGGGGGTGGCAGATCGATCCGTGAGTGGTGGCCCAACCAGTTGGATCTTCACATCCTGCACCAGCATTCATCCAAGTCAAATCCCATGGGTGGAGATTTCAACTATGCGGAAGAGTTCAAAAAACTCGATCTCGCCGAGGTTAAAAAGGACCTCCATGCCCTGATGACCGACTCCCAGGACTGGTGGCCGGCGGACTGGGGACATTACGGCGGACTCTTCATTCGAATGGCATGGCACAGTGCAGGCACCTACCGCATGGGTGACG
>DIFG01000012.1:500-6747 GCA_002419025.1 Deltaproteobacteria bacterium UBA5754
TGATCCTCGCCGGCAACTGCGCCCTCGAATCCATGGGTTTCAAGACCTTTGGCTTTGGCGGCGGCCGCGTGGATATCTGGGAGCCTGAGGAGGATGTTTACTGGGGGGCCGAAGAGGAATGGCTCGCTACGAGCGACAAGCCCAAGAGCCGTTACTCAGGCGACCGGGAGCTGGAAAACCCCCTCGCGGCCGTACAGATGGGCCTTATTTACGTAAACCCTGAAGGGCCGGACGGAAACCCGGATCCGATTCTATCCGCCCGGGACGTCCGGGAGACCTTCGCCCGCATGGCCATGAACGACGAAGAGACCGTGGCCCTCGTCGCCGGCGGTCACACCTTTGGAAAGTGCCACGGAGCAGGGCCCGTCTCCCACGTGGGGCCGGAACCCGAAGCCGCCCCCATAGAGGAACAGGGGCTCGGCTGGAAGAGCAGCTTCAAAAGCGGCAAAGGCGGTGACACCATCAGCAGCGGCATCGAGGGCGCATGGAAACCAAACCCCACCACCTGGGACATGGGCTATCTAAAGGTCCTCTTCAAGTACGAGTATGAACTTGTAAAGAGCCCGGCCGGGGCCCATCAGTGGCTCGCCAAAGACGTGGACGAGGAAGACATGGTGGCCGACGCCCACGACCCCACGAAGAAACACCGTCCCATGATGACCACCGCTGACCTCTCCCTGAAATTCGACCCCGACTACCGGCGCATAGCGCGGCGCTACTTGGAAAACCCCGGGGAATTCGCGGACGCCTTCGCCCGCGCCTGGTTCAAGCTGACCCACCGCGATATGGGTCCCCGTTCCCGCTATCTCGGCCCGGAGGTCCCGGCTGAAGAACTGATCTGGCAGGACCCGGTCCCCGCCGTCGATCATGAGCTCGTGGACGAAAAGGACATGGCAGACCTCAAGGGTAGAATCCTGGCCTCGGGTCTCTCCATACCGGAACTGGTCCATACGGCATGGTCGTCGGCATCCACATTCCGCGGCTCCGACAAGCGAGGCGGAGCGAACGGGGCGCGAATCCGTCTTGCCCCGCAGAAGGACTGGGAGGTGAACCAGCCGGTCCAGCTCCAAAAGGTTTTGAAAACCCTGGAAGGCATCCAGCAGGATTTTGGCTGCGCCCAATCCGGCGGCAAGAGGGCTTCAATGGCGGACCTCATAGTCCTTGGAGGCTGCGCGGCAGTCGAAAAGGCCGCCAAAAAAGCCGGATACGATGTAACCGTCCCATTCTCGCCCGGACGCACGGATGCCTCGCAGGAGCAGACCGATGCAAGCTCGTTCGCAGTCCTCGAGCCAAAGGCTGACGGCTTCCGCAACTACCAGAAAAGCAGATACGCCGTTACCGCGGAGGAGATGCTGGTTGACCGGGCACAACTTTTGACCCTGACAGCCCCGGAGATGACGGTTCTTGTGGGCGGAATGCGGGTCCTGAACGCCAACTTCGGCCAGTCCAGGCACGGCGTCTTCACCAGGCGGCCTGAGACCCTCACCAATGACTTTTTCGTAAATCTTCTTCACATGGGCACCACATGGAAGCCGACCGCTGGGGATCCGGACGTTTTCGAGGGGCGCGACCGCAAGACCGGCGAACTCCTATGGACCGGCACCCGCGTGGACCTCGTCTTTGGTTCAAACTCCCAGCTCAGGGCCATCTCGGAGGTTTACGCCTGTGAGGATTCGAAGGAAAAGTTCGTGCGCGACTTCATAGCGGCATGGAACAAGGTCATGAACCTCGACCGTTTCGACCTCGCCTGATGAATATGAGGCTTGATCGCACTGCAAAAACCTCAAAATCTGATCCCACTCAAAAAGCCCGAGATGCAAGGCGCAAAATTTTCCAGGAATGAGGCGTACTTAGTGTACGCCGCAGTGACTGAAAAATTGAATCAACGCTGCAGATCGGGCTTTTTCAGCAGGATCAGGCTTGAAAGTAAGGCGGAACAATGACACACTCATGTTAGTGTACATGTGCCCCGACTCTCAGTGACGGCATAAACCGCCACCTCTTACAACCGTGACTTTTTCAATGACCATCACAACAAGGAGGTAAAAAAATGCCGGAAGCAAAGGAACAATGCGTAAAACCCGCCAAGGGCCCCATCGGCATGCAGGCAGAAACCCCGCAGGAAACTGTTGGACAAAAGGAGGCACGGATCATGACCGCTCGAGTTGGAAAACCCGCCCCGGATTTCGAGGCAGGCGCCTATGTTGCAGGCGCCTTCAAAAACGTGAGACTCTCGGACTACAAGGGCAAATGGGTCGTCCTGTGCTTCTACCCGGGCGACTTCACCTTCGTCTGACCCACCGAACTGGCGGCAGTTGCCGTCAAGTATCAGGAACTCAAGGCCATGGACGTCGAGGTCATCGCCATGAGCACGGACAGCCGGTTTACCCACAAGATCTGGCAGGACGAGGAGCTCTCCAGGATGGTCCCGGGCGGGGTACCGTTTCCCCTGCTTTCCGACGCGGGTGGACGCATCGGACAGGCCTACGGGATCTATGATGAAGAGGCGGGCGTGGATATACGGGGTCGTTTCCTCATTGACCCGGACGGCATCATCCAGGCCATGGAGGTCTTGACGCCCCCTGTAGGAAGAAACGTGGCGGAACTCATCAGACAGGTCCAGGCATTCCAGCACGTGCGAAAGACCGAAGAGGCGACCCCATCGGGCTGGCGTCCGGGAAGGCCGACCCTTTCTCCAGGGATAAATCTCGTCGGAAAGGTCTGCGAGGTCTGGAAGCCGGAGATGGCGTTCTGAAAACACTTACTGCGATCCCGGCGCATCCTTGAGGGAAGCGCCTCCAATCTGCTGCCGAGTCAGAGGCCACAGGACGCCACAAAACATAAAAGGAGACCCAAGAGAATGAGAGGATCCATGTCAAAATGCTCTGTTTCACTGCCGATCATGCTTGTTGCGGTGCTCACGGTTTTTCACGGAGCTTTTGCTGAGGAAACAGGCAAAAAGGTGTCGAGTTATTCTCCGGTTGTCATTACGCAAGACTTTTCAACCATCATGACCCGGATGAAGGATGCCAAGCCGGAGATCATGAAACGGCACACTGACCTTCTGAACGCCCGCTACGACCTGACCAACCGCCCTGCGCAGGGCGTGACGATGTCGAGGGGCAAGCCTGTCCAGGAAGGCGTGAGAGTGAAGCTCCCAGCGGGTATGACCTGGGACAAGCTTGCATCGATGAATCCTGAGGAGATTCGCGAAAAAGACCTGTTCCCTGCTGGATTCCTTCCGCTTCCCCATCCCAACCATCCGGAAGGCGGGATGGTTTTCCCAAAGTTTGTCATAGACGAGATCAAGAAGCAGGAAGGACGGGATCTTACACGTTTTGATCTGGACTTTGATCTTCCCGACCACTTTTTGCCTGAATTCCCTGCACCCATTTATCTCACCACACGACCTGATCTGGGTGATGTCTCGCAAGGAAAGGTGCTGACACTCCAAAACTACTTCGAGATCTTCAACGGGATCCTAAATCCAAAACAGCTCGAAGGCTTGAGGTTGTTGCTGACGCCTTTTCCCCAGCAGCAGTTCAACCAGACTGATGACCGACGCTCCGAAAGACCGAGCTCCGGAGTCGCCTGTTTTGACTGCCATTCCAACGGCCATACCGATGCGGCAACCCACCTTGTGGGAGACATCAGGCCCCAGGAATTCAGGCATCGCATTGACACGCCCCCCCTCCGCGGCGTGAACATACAGCGACTTTTCGGTTCACAACGTGCGCTGAAGAGCGTGGAAGACTTCACCGAATTCGAACAACGTGCGGCGTATTTCGATGGCGACCCTGTGATCGCGACCAAGAAAGGCGTCAACATCCTCGAACGAGGCAGCCAAGTCCACTTCATGGCGGAGTTCCAGGCACTTCTGGATTTCCCGCCGGCACCCAAGCTTGGTATTGACGGCAAACTGGACCCCAAAAAGGCAAGCGAGTCGGAGATGCGTGGGCAGAACCTGTTCTTCGGGAAAGCCGGATGCGGAAGTTGTCATCCAGCTCCTTATTATACCGACAATCTCATGCACAACATGAAAACGGAACGATTCTACAAACCGCGCATGATCAACGGAAGGATGGCTGCGGCGGATGGCCCCATCAAGACCTTTCCTTTGCGCGGGATCAAGGATTCACCACCCTATCTTCATGACGGAAGACTGCTCACGCTGGAAGATACAGTCGAATTTTTCAATATTGTCGGCGGACTCAAGCTCAACGAACAAGAGAAGAAAGATCTTACAGCATTCATGCGACAGCTTTAAGAAAAATACTAACGGATCGAGTTGCACAATAACCGTCGGGACTCGGCAGCGGCAGACACCAATGGCTGAATGGAGAATGCAGCATCTTCTCCGTTCAGCCTTTTTTCCTTTTCAGGATCCGAGCGCATCCAGTATCTGTTTGATCCCTTCCCGGGCAAGACCCGCCATCCGATCGAATTCCGACCAGGAAAAGGGAGCACCCTCTGCTGTCCCCTGGATCTCGACTATCCCGCCCGAGCCTGTCATCACGAAGTTCGCGTCCACCTCGGCCCGGGAATCCTCCTCGTAGTCGAGGTCGAGGAGGATATCCCCGTCCACGACGCCTGCGCTCACGGCTGCGAGCCTGTCTTTCAAAGGATTTTCCTCGATCAGCCCCATTTCGAGCATGCGGGTCACGGCCTCCTCCAGAACGAGATAGGCCCCTGTGATGGAGGCGGTGCGCGTTCCTCCGTCTGCCTGGATGACGTCACAGTCCACCCGAAGGGTCCTCGGACCGAGACGATCAAGGACGACCACCGATCGCAGGGACCGTCCGATGAGCCGCTGGATCTCGAAGGTCCGACCCTGGACCTTGCCGGACTGTGACTCCCGTGGGATCCGAGAGGCCGTGGAGCGGGGAAGGAGGGCGTATTCAGCGGTCACCCAACCCTTTCCCGTCCCCTTAAGAAACGGCGGGACGTCCTCCTCGACACTCGCAGCGCACAGGATCCAGGTGTTGCCCTGTTTGAAAAAGACCGATCCCTCGGCATGGGTGAGGAACCGGCGGGTGACCTCTATACGTCTCACCTCATCGTGTCTTCGTCCGTCATGTCTTTTCATGAAGGCCTCCGGGGATGGAGCGGGAATCCACACGGAACCGCGGGGAAGAAATATGTGTACCCCTGCACCGGGGGCACTTGCCTGGTCGCCCGATCCGGTCCCGCTTCTCGAAGACGAAACCGCAGGAGAGGCATTCGGGGGGAGAGACAATGAGACCTCCCTTCCCGCGGAGACTCCGCCTCAGGTGCTCAAGGTGCTCCTGGGCATCCTTCTCCGGGATCCCGACCGACTTCGAGATATCCAGAAGGCTGCACCACCCTCCTGCAAGAAGGACAAGGATCTCTTCACGAACCGTACGGATCGCGGGTTCGCAGCTGGAAAACAGATCCTTCGGGCAACAATCTTTCCTGTCAAACGGAATGCAAGGCTTCATTTCAGGTTCCCTGGTGTTAATGTAGTCGGCTTATTGGAATATACTCAACTACAAGGGCAATAAAATGGACCTGGCATCCGAAAGAAAAACCGGGCAGACAGGAAAACGGTGCGAAGATCTCATCAAACTCGCCGAATCCATCTTCAGAAATCACGGGGCAGGGCTCCTCGCCGATCCTGAACTCGGCCTCCTACTCACCGAATATGAAAAAGAGATCCGTTCCACCGGACGCCTCATGGAGGAACTCGGCACCTTCGCCGATTGTTCCGGGTGCGCAGTCCGCGCACCCGGCGGATGCTGCGGGGCCGGGATCGAGGACTGGTACGAACTCCCACAACTACTTATAAACCTTCTCCTTGGTAGGCAGATCCCCAGGGAACGCCCCCATGAGGACTGTTGCCTGTTCCTCGGGGAAAGCGGATGCCGTCTGCTTGCACGCCACGA
The DNA here is from genome assembly GCA_002419025.1 of Deltaproteobacteria bacterium UBA5754. Taxonomy (GTDB): domain Bacteria; phylum Desulfobacterota; class Dissulfuribacteria; order Dissulfuribacterales; family UBA5754; genus UBA5754. The sequence continues at coordinate 6,404 of DIFG01000012.1, forward strand.
CATCTGCGTGAATTATCTGTGCGACCGGATCACGAAAAGGCTTGCCGCTCCGGATCTGGATCATCTCAAGGCCCAGGCGGGCCAGGAGCTCTTTGCCGGATGGCAGGCGGAACGGCGCCTTTTTCACATCCTGAAAACCCATCTATCCATATCCATCGTCTATTCATGATCCAGCTCAAAAAAACCCGATTCTCGCGGCGTTGCTCCAATTTTCCAGTCCATGCGACGTACGCTAACTACGCCTCATTCCTGAAAAATTTTGTGCCTTACATCTCGGATTTTTTGAGCGGGATCAAGTTTGATGGCGTCGTAAAAAGTCCCAAACTCGTCATGCCGGACCTGAT
>DIFG01000012.1:6784-21451 GCA_002419025.1 Deltaproteobacteria bacterium UBA5754
TTTCGACTTTTTACGAGACCATCAGGTTTCGAGGGTTTTTGCAGTACGATCATCCATGAAAAAGGTCCCAGGAAAGGTCGTCGCCCTTGCATTCATCCTTGGATACGCCGCTTTTTTCGCTTTTCGTTCGGTCCGGGGAAGACCTGTTACCGTCATGGTGTCGGCTGTGGAATCGGACATGAACCCTCCAGCCTCTTTCCGTGAATACGAGCCACGGATAGAATGCTTTGGCTCCTGACCATGTCCGACCCTCCCCCACCTCCTGAAGGCACCACCCACCCGAAAACAGGCCTAAACCACCACCGCGCACCTTCTCCCGGGCCAGCGGCCCGAAAACGTCCTTGGATCCCCTTTTTCGTATCCCTCGCCGTCACTCTTGCCACCGGAGCCTTTCTCCTTCAGGCCCCGGACGTTAACGTGCAGTTTATCTGGCGCAGGATCGTCTGGCCCCTGATCCGGCTCCTCGGCGTGGTGACCCTCACCCTCGGACTCACCTCGCTTGTGGAGGCACTCGGGTGGTCCAGATTTGTCTCCAGGCTCTTTCAGCCCCTCTTGAGAATCGGCCGTTTCAGCTCAGCAAGCTCCCTTGCCTACACGACCGCCTTCCTCTCAGGAATCGCGGCCAATACCCTCCTTGCCAAGGCATGGCAGGAAGGCGCCATGGACAGGCGTGAACTGACCCTCGCCAATCTCCTGAACATCGGGCTTCCAAGCTTCGTCCTACATCTCCCCCCCATGCTCGCTATAATCGTGCCCTTCGTGGGCAAGGCCGGCCTCATCTACGCCGGGGTCATGTTCACGGCCGCAGTCCTGCGCACCCTGTTCGTCCTCGCTTTGGCCCGTTCCGCGCTGCCCGCCCCCCCTACCTCCCCAGCACCTGCCCCATCGGCCGGACCAGTCCGGGACACCGGGGCCTCTGACATGCTCGCGTCCCTCGCACGCCGACTCTTTCAGATCGGCTCCTATACGGTCCCCATCTACACACTTGTCGTCACCCTCGACCGCCACGGTTTTTTTCAATGGCTCCAGGAGTCGGCCGCAACCATCGTGACCTCGGAATTCATCCCTGTGGAGGGGATCTCGGTCGTGGTCTTCAGCATCGTCCTCGAATTCACCGCCGGGGCGGCTGCGGCAGGTGCCATGCTCGAGTCCGGGGTCCTCACCGTTTCCCAAACGGTTCTTGCCCTCCTTGCCGGAAACGTCATCGCCGCTCCGATCCGGGCTCTCCGGCACCAACTCCCCGGATATCTGGGGATCTTCTCCCCTGCCCTCGGCATGAAACTCCTTCTCTATGGACAGATCCTGCGCGTCGCAAGCGTGATCCTCAGCGGAGGTCTGTATTGTCTATTAATCTGGTCCTGAATACGCGAGATATGCATTCAACCTTACGATTTTTCATAATAAGCCGACGTCCGAGGTATTTGTGAAGTGAGGCGCACATGGACGGGCGCCGTCGACAAATCCGCCCCATGGACGGTGGCTATTTGCCGCACGGAACAAACGCCCTGGACGTCGGCCCACGGATTCAGAAAATCCTTATGTGACCACGGAGCTTTTGCTGATAACTGACATCTGATAGCTGATAACTGATAGAGGTAAAAAAAAGATGATACGCCTGACGGTCCTTTTCGTTTTTATCCTTGTATTCTCCCTCATTACGTGTCCCCGGCCTACCATTGCCGTGGATGCGATGGACGACCTCATGCCCCGAATCAGGATCACCGTCAGGCCGGATTTTGCGGAACGAACGGTCAGGGGGGCGGCCGTCATCTCTGTTCCGGCCGGAAAGAAGGCCAACATAGGTCTTTCCGGCCTCCAGGTGGATTCCCTTACAAGGGCCGAAAGCGACCTTTTGGCCATGGTCGAGAACGGTACCCTCACCGTCGAAGGCGGGAAGGAGGAGATCCGCATCAATTTCCAGAAAAGACTCGATAAACCTACCAATCCGCACAGTTTCGGCCATGACCCCACCCTTGCCGCAAGCTTCATGGAAGGAGACGACCTTGTCCTAATGGGAGCCTGGCACCCGCGTATTTGCGGGCTTGCCCGCTACGATCTCACAGTCGAGGTTCCCCGCGGTCTTGTGTCCGTCTCCGAGGCGGACGAGGTCCGGACGGAGAGACTGGGAGAAATCGACCGGGTGACATTTGTCTTTCCCCATCCGCGAGACAGTGTGAGCCTCGTGGCTGGTAGATACGTGACACGATCGGTCCGCCAGGGCTCCATCGAGATCTCGGGCTATTTCTTCCCTGAGGACGAGGCCCTCATGGGGCGTTACCTCGCTCGTTCCGGTGAATTCATCGCCCGCTACCAGGAACTCCTCGGACCCTATCCCTTTCGTCGTTTCGCCGTGGTGGAAAACCGGATGCCGACCGGTTACGGATTTGCCACATTTACCCTCATCGGGCAGCAGGTCATGCGTCTTCCATTCATCGTGGATACATCCCTCGGACACGAAATCGTTCACTCCTGGTTCGGAAACTCCGTTTACGTGGATCAAACGGCCGGAAACTGGTGCGAAGGGCTCACGACCTATTATTCCGACTATCTCTATCGAAAGGACGCGGGCGAGGGGCGGGAATACCGCAAGGAGATCCTCGTCGATTATGCGAGCTACGTCCACGGAGACAACGCATTCCCCCTCTCCCGGTTTTTCGGACGGATGGACAGGGCGTCCAAGGCCATTGGATACGGAAAGGGGGCCATGCTCTTTCACATGCTCATGGAGGAGATCGGAGACGGTCCCTTCATTCGGGCCGTAAGGTCTTTCGCCTCCGAATACGCATTCAAATACGCCGGTTGGGCGGAATTTCGAACGGCATGTGAAAGGGAAAGCGGACGGGACCTCGAAGGGTTTTTCATCCAGTGGCTCGATCGGGAAGACATCCCTGACCTGGAGCTTCGAGAGATCGAGGTCACCAGGGAAAACGACGGTCCTGTCGTCAACGCAATCGCCGTCCAGAAGACGAAACTTCCGTACCGGCTCTCCCTTCCTGTGGTCGTGGAGACCCGAAACGGCATACAGAGATTCACCGTCACCCTCACCGAAAAGGAACAATCCGTACGTCTGCCTGTTGACGACGCCCCGATGCGGATCGTCCTCGATCCCGAATGCGATCTCATGCGGACACTCGGTCCCGACGAGCTTCCCCCGGCCCTTTCCCGGCTCCTGGGGGCAGAAACCCGTCTCTACGTGGTCTCCCCCGGCGAGCGATCCTTGTACGCGCCCATGGTGAAGTTTCTTGAATCTGCCGGGTTTCAGGAACATGCGGGCGACAAGCCCCCGAAGTCCGGTGCGGTTGCTGTGCTCGGGGATCCGGGCGGGGCGATATCCCTCATGGCCGGCCCCCCTCCGGAGGCAAACGGCGGGGTTGCTGTCGTGGTCAGGGAGAACCCGGGTCTAACGGAAGACGTCATCGCCCGAATAAACGCCGCGTCCCCGGACCAGATAGCATCCATCCTCGGCAAACTCCCCCACTACGGCAAATACTGCGAACTTGCATTCAAGGATGGAAAAAATATCGTGAAAAAGGCAGTTTACGGCCAATTTGGTTTGAGCTATCCCGTAGCGGATACGCTTAAAATCCCGGCGGTCCCGACCCGTGACATATCAAGCCTTCATGCGATCCTCGAAGATGTCGCACCAAAACGCATAGTCTTTGTTTCCGAACAGCACGACCTCTTCGGGCATCACCTCGTCCAGCATGAGGTGATCAAAGGACTCCACGATAAGGACATTCCCATTGCCGTCGGAATGGAGATGTTCCAGCGCCCTTTCCAGGAGGTCATTGACCGATACATGAGTGGCGAGATCGACGAGCGGGCCTTCCTCTTGGGTACGGAATACTTCACCCGATGGGGCTTCGACTACCAGCTCTACCGAAATATCATCGAATACTGTCGGGGAAAAGGCATCCCCATCGTCGCACTGAATCTTCCGTCAGAGATCTCCAAAAAGGTCGCGCGTGAAGGTTTATCCTCGCTCACCGAGGAGGAACTCCGAGAGGTCCCGCGGGATCTGGATCTCTTTAACGAGGCCCAGAAGACGTGGCTCAAGTCCGTTTTCGACGCGCACCCCACGGGGAAGATCGCCGGCTTCGATGCCTTTTATCAGGCCCAGGTCCTCTGGGACGAGACCATGGCCGAGTCCATCCACCGTTATCTCGAAGCGCACCCGGAAAGACACATGGTGGTCCTCGCCGGCATCGGGCACATCGGATACGGCCACGGGATCCCCTCACGCACGAAAAGACTCGGCGGCTACGACCAGGCCATCATCGTCAACGAGACCGGAGATCGGCTCGACCCGGCCATAGGCGACTACATCGTCTTTTCACCGGACGCATCTCCGCCCTTCGGGGCGAGGCTCGGGATCGTCGTGGAGGAAAAGGACGGAGTGGTGACGGTAAAGGAACTCCTCGAGCACGGACCCGCCAAGGCCGCCGGCATGAAGGCCGGTGACGAGATTCTCGGCATCGGGGAAGATGCCGTCACAACGGTCTCCGACCTCAAGACCGCCCTCGTGTTCGTGAAAAAGGGAGAAAAGGTCCTGGTCAGGATCCGCCGGGGACAAGACATCACAGACCTGATGATCGGGCCGTTTCTCGATCCCGCAGAAGGCTACCTCACAGGCCACCACAGGGTAATGAACCCCCATGGCATGAAAAAAACCCACAAATGAGGGCGGTCAAGGCCGCCATTGCGGCCAATTCCCTCGTCTGTATTCTGAAATTCGCCGTGGCTGCAGCAGGGGGAAGTGCGACCATGTTCGCCGAGGCGATCCATTCCCTCGCGGACACGGCCAACCAGGCCCTCCTTATGCTGGGGATAAGGAGGAGCCTCATCGGTCCTTCGAAAAAATTCCCGTTCGGTCGTGGCCAGGAGCGTTTTGTCTGGGGCCTCATCTCGGCCTGCGGCGTCTTTTTCGTGGGAGCCGGGGTCACCATCTATCACGGGATATCCGCGCTCATCGAACCCCATGCGCCAGAGTTCAGCGTGTGGACCAAGGTCGTCATCGGCATTGCACTCGTTGCCGAAGGTTCAACCCTCTTTCTTGCCTGGATCGACAGGCAAAGAGGGGATCCCACGAACCTTGCCGTGCTCATGGAGGACAGCGCAGCGGTCCTCGGGCTCCTGTTGGCAAGCCTCGCCATTTACCTTACGGACATCACCGGGGAGTACTACTGGGACGCCATCGGTTCCATAATAGTCGGAGTGATACTCGCAGTGATGGCCATGATCCTCATATGGCAGAATCTGGAGTATCTCATCGAAAAGGCATCCCCGGCCGAGCTTCAGGAGGAGGTCCGTAAGGAACTTTCCCGATTTCCCCTCATCGAGGAGATCCGTGACACCCGCATGATCGTCCTCACCCCGGAGACTCATCGTGTCAGGGCAGAGGTGGAACTGAACGGCTATCTTCTCGTCAAGGAAATGGAGGACATCCTGAGGGAGGAATACGAGGACATCGAGGACTTCAGCGACTTTCTCCAGTTCTGCTCCTACTTCGCGAATCGGGTCACGAGGATCGTCGGAAAAAAAATTGACGAGATGGAGGAGACCCTAAAGGCACGGGTGCCCTACCTCAAGAACGTGGACATCAAACCGTCCTGATCCGGCATTTGGCAAAGAAGGGAGGTAAGATCACCTCTCCACCCAGTAGTTGGGCGACTCCTTGGTGATGATGACGTCGTGGACGTGGCTCTCCCTAAGCCCTGCATGGGTGATACGGACGAACCGGGCGTTCTTTCGAAGCTCCTCGATGGTCCGGCAGCCCAGATACCCCATCCCGGCACGAACCCCCCCCACGAGCTGGTAGATCACGGCTGCAAGCGGACCGCGGTAGGGAACGCGGCCTTCGATCCCCTCGGGGACGAGCTTGGCCACGGTCCTGACGTTTTCCTGGAAGTACCTGTCCTTGCTCCCCTCCTTCATGGCCCCGATCGAGCCCATGCCGCGGTAGACCTTGTAGCTCCTGCCCTGGTAGAGCTCCACCTCCCCAGGGCTTTCGTCCGTCCCGGCCAGAAGGCTTCCAGCCATGACGCAATGTGCCCCTGCCCCGATGGCCTTGGTCAGATCGCCCGAGAACTTGATACCCCCATCTGCCATGACCTTCCTGCCATGCTGCTCAGCGACCACGGCGCAGTCGTGGATGGCGGTCATCTGGGGGACCCCTACCCCGGCAATGATGCGGGTCGTGCAGATGGACCCCGGCCCCACCCCCACCTTGATGGTGTCGGCTCCCGCACGGATCAAGGCCTCGGCCCCCTCGGATGTGGCCACGTTCCCTCCGATAAGCTGACAGTCGGGAAATGTCTTCTTGATATCCCGAATAGCATCGATGACGTTCTGGGAGTGGCCATGGGCCGAATCCACAACGATGACGTCGGCACCCGCAGCGATGAGGGCCTCCACATGGGCGAGACGGCTCGGTCCGACCCCGACCGCAGCCCCAACCCTAAGCCTCCCCAGGGGGTCCTTTGAGGCGAATGGGTATTTCTTGATCTTTTCGATGTCCTTGATGGTGATGAGCCCCTTCAGGTTCCCCCTGTCGTCCACAATCAAGAGTTTTTCTATCCTGTGCTTGTGGAGTAAGGCCTTTGACTCCTCGAGGGTGATTCCGACCGGGGCGGTGACGAGATCCCGGGAGGTCATCACCTCCTGGACCTCCAGATCCCAGTTGGTCTCAAAGCGCAGATCCCGATTCGTCACAATACCGACGAGCTTCTCCCCTTCCACCACTGGGACACCTGAGATCCGGTACTCGCGCATGATCTTCTGCACCTCCCAGATCCTCTGCCTGGGCTCGACTGTGACAGGTGAGACGATCATGCCGCTCTCGGACTTCTTGACCTTGTCCACCTCTTTCACCTGATTCTCGATGGACATGTTCTTATGGATGATCCCGATCCCTCCTTCCCGTGCGATGCTGATGGCGGTGTCGGCCTCGGTGACCGTGTCCATGGCCGCGCTCACGATCGGGATATTGAGACGGATCTCGGAGGTCAGATCAGTGGAGATGTCCACCTCGGTGGGCAGGACGCGTGAAAGGGTGGGAACGAGAAGGAGATCGTCAAAGGTATAGGCCTCGGGCACGGGATGGTTCAACATGGCAGCCGGACTCCTTTTCGAGGATGTTTAGCACGAGTCCGAGGAGTAGTCCACCATCTGCCACCACGAGGGACGAAAGCCCCGCCTCCCGAAGGACCGCGCGCATGACAACGAGCCCGGCCACGATGATGTCCGCCCTCTCGGGCTGAAGGCCAGGGACACGCCTCCTTTCGTCCAAAGGCATGGACGCGAGCATTCTGATGACGGCGTCCAGTTCCTCCTTTGGAACCCTGCGGCCCCTGATCCGGGCAGGATCATAGAGGTCGAGCCCCAGGGAAACGGCGGCGAGCGTGGTCGCCGTCCCGCCGGTCGCAACCAGATCTTTGGCCTCGGCCCCTGAGATCCCGGACTGGGCCAGGACCCCTTGGACATGGCGGGAAAGCCCCTCCAGGCCGGGACCTGACAGCGGATCCCCCTGGAGAAAACGCTCCGTGAGATTCACTGCACCCATGGCAAAACTCGTCGAGCCATGCTCCGCTGGGCCGCTGACCCGGGCGACCTCCGTACTCCCTCCACCCACATCGAGGATCAGGAAAGGAAAATCCTCTTGGTCGAGGCAGGCCCGAGCGCCCGCGATGGCGAGGGCCGCCTCATCGCTCGCGGAAAGGATCCTGATGGGGAACCCTCTCTCTCCGGCCATTGCGAGAAAGACGTCTGCATTTCGCGCCCTGCGAAAGACCTCGGTCCCGAAGGCGTGAACACTGCCAGCCCCGAGGGAGCGGATCTCCCGGCCGAACTCCTCGAGGGCAGAGGCCCCCCGCTCCAGGGCGGCGGGTGCAATGAGCCCCCCATCCCCCATGCCTGCGGAGAGACGGACAAGACACATCCGCGATAAAAGGACACGTGGACATCCGTCAATGATAGTGACGACGGCAAGACGGAAGGTCTGGGAACCGAGATCGAGAACGGCGATGGTCCGGGAGGGCATACCAGTCTCCGGATGGGAATGAAAATTTAGCTATCAGTTATCAGCTATCAGTTATCAGCATAAACTCTGTGGTCACATAAGGATTTAGCGAAATCCACCTTTTCGCCAGATCCTCCACAAGGCCATGCATGCAGCCAGATACGGGAAACGGGATGACTCAAGGGAGACATGGGCCTTGACCCCGGAGTGCCTCTCTATCTTCCAGAAGATGTAGGATATCCCGCCCCTGAAGGTCAGAAGGCCTTTCAGCAACCTGAGTATGGAGAGGACCTTGCCGAGGATGCGCCGGCCAAGCCATATGAAACCCGCCCAGGCATGCCTGATCCTGCCGGTCCTGGGTCCGTATGCCCCAGGCTGGGTGTCGGAATCCGGATGGCCGAGGACGAACACGGTGACGGACTCATAGTAATCACGATCGGCCAGAAAGAGGGCTCGTGCCCTGTCCGGGCCTTCGCTCCTGATCTCAGAAGCGTACGTCAGGGCGAACCCCATCTGCCAGAGGCGCCCGGGGGTGAAAGGGCCGTTCATCACGGGAACGGTCTCTTGAATGAACCGACGAATCGCCACCTCGAAGGCATCGAGCATCTCCTCCGTGACGGACTGATCGCGGCTGTAGGCTATGCGCACAGGCTGGGCGAACCGGGCCCAGAAATAGGGATGGAACCCCCGCCCGATCCCCGAGATAAAGGCCTTTCGGGAGACCACGGCATACTTGGCCCGATAGGTCGATCCCTGGAAAGGGACCTCGAGATAATAGACATTGGGAGGGAGGATTTGATTCAAAAGGACGGGGAAAAGGCCTCCCAGGGCCTGACGGTAGCCGTCAACGATGAGATATAGATCAACGATCCCATCACCCGAGACCCCGGTGCGGAGACAGGAGCCGTAAAAAAGGACCGCGGCGGACCCGCTGTGGCGCTCGACCAGCATATTCGACATGGCGGTAACAGGACCGGGGACCGGGGCCGTGGCATATGCCCGCAGAAGGCCTCGAAAGTCACCCTGGGAGAGATGCGGATCAGACACGGAGGAACCTGAGAGGCCCTGCAGGCGTAATGGTGATGGCTCCGTCATTTTCAAACAACTGTCCATCCAACGTGAAGGCGCCGCGAAAGGCGAGATCGATACGGAAAGCGGTCCGGCTGCAATAGCCGTTTTCCTCGGTCATGAGGACATGTGGACGCCCCCGCACCAGGGATGGGAGGCACCTGACGAGGGATGCCGTCCGGGAAGAGACGGCCGTAAACCTTAGCGGTGAGGACCCAGTGCCCCAATAGGGCCTCAGACCGAGGAACAACCTCTCGAGGGTGGTCGCCATGGTGAAAAGGACCTCCTGAAAGGGAATGGGGACCCCGTCCGCCGAGATCTCCACCGAAACAGGGGGGGCCACCCCCCTGTTGCCGCGTAAAAGGAGCGAAAAAAGGAGGTGAAGGACCGTGACGCCGCAGAGGATCTCCCCCCGAAGGCCTCCGGGATTCACCTTGCTGTGAAAGAGCTCGATGCCCTGGCAGACGGCGCCGATCCCGAAGAACATGCCGTAGAGGGGAAGAGAAAGCTTGGATGACTCCACCTTGAGGACGAAACGCTCGAAAAAATGCACGCATCCTGTGGAGGCCCCGCCCTTCCATGCCTCGAGGATCCGCTTGAAGGCCCTGGGCGGAGGGCCGTCGATCCCCGCATCCCGGGCGAGCATGCTCGTCGTCCCCGACCTCAAGAGGCAGAGGACCGGTGGAGACGGAAACATCCCCTGGGTGAAGATGGCGGTCAAAACGGCCTGGACCGTCCCGTCCCCCCCATTGATCACAAGAAGGCCGATCCTTTTCCTCGAAAGGGCGAAAAGCCCTTCCGTGATCTCCTGGGGGGTTGTCCCTTCAGCCAAAACCAGATCGGAAACGCGCGTAAGCCAGGGATATCCTTGGCGGTTGCCTCCGCTCAAAGGGTTGGTCAGGACACCGATAGGGCCTTGCAGATCACACGCACGGGGACACAGGCCCCCGGATGGGACGGCCATGTCAGCGCTTGACCCCGGTAAACCATCGCTGGGCCAGAGAGGGATGGGGATCTCTTGGATCCACGTCCAGGAACCAGGACCGCAAGGCCCCTTTGCGACGCTTTTCCCAAAATCCTTCCAAAAGCCTTACCACAAGAAAGAGGCTGGTGAGGACGGTCCAGAGCGCAACCCAGAGGAGTCCAAGGTCAGGCCGTCCTAAAAGGCTCCCAGTGGTCAACAGGATGAGATTTGGATTTCGCCGGGCCGTGATAAGACGAAAAAAGGAGTCAATCGGTCTCCATGCAAATATCCCTGACTTATCGAGGCACGCCTTGAAGACACCCTCGCACAGGCGCCCGACGATGTATCCTGCGAAAATCATCCAGTACGCCGCAGTCAGGGAAACAGGGATCCACGGGTCCCACCTGTCGAGCCCAAACCCCCATACCAGGTACCAGATGGGCGGAGAAACGAGATCTATGGCATGATCGTATATGTGCCCGAACCTGCTCGACATGAGGGTCACCCGGGCGAGCTTTCCGTCCACGGTGTCAAGAAAGGTCATCAGCCAGGCCGCAGCAAGCCCACCCATCCATTCCCCTTGATAAAAGAGGAACCCGGCAAGGAGCACGAGGATAAAGCCAAAGGATGTCACATGGTTGGGATGGATGCCAAATTTGGCACACATACGTGTCACCCAAAAGGCCGGAACAGGCCACAGCCACTTGGTGACAAGATCCGTTACACCTTTGTAGGACCTGTAATAAAGCCCTTCCTCCACGGAAAAGACGGATGCCGCATCAACTGGATACAGGTACGGCTCGTCTATCTTCCGTAGCTTCCTCTGATAGGATGTAGCAATCGTATGAGGCGTCTCGAAGGAAAGTTGAGGGAGCCGGTCCCTTTCACATCGGCCGGTCATGAAGTCATGGACCGTCCGGGCGTCTTCTGACCTGACATGGGCGGCAACGGGCATTTCGTCTCGAAAAAGGATGCACCCGACCTTTTCGACGAGTCCCGCAAGGATCCTGTCGTCAAAGACGTGATCCCCCCTGAGCAGGATGACCGTTTCGCAGGCCTCTGCCCGATCAGGGCCGGAAATCCACTGCCTGACACCGATTTTTCCGAGGGCCTTCTCGAGGCGCTCTCGGCAGGTCAAACCCCATACACGCACGGGTGTTTCCTGGAAGATACAGACACAGGTCTTCATGTTAATTTATATCTCACCACAGAGGGCACAGAGAACACAGAGAAAATCTCTCGATGTTGAATGTATATTTCATGGATTCGGGCAGGTATCATAGTGAATCTTTGAGGCCATGAAAACCCCAAAAATCCAACCAAAAACAAAAGGGACGTCCTCCCCTGACCGTCTGCTCCTCGCCCACCTCTCGGATCTGCACATGATGGGGCAAGAAGAATTCCATATCAGGCTACTCCTGAATCAGCGCATCCTCGGGTATCTCTCATGGCGCCTCAAAAGGGGGAGACATCATCAGGCCCGCGTCCTTGACGCCCTGCTGGAAGACCTCGAACGGATACACCCCCATCACATCGCCATCACAGGGGACCTCACACATCTCGGGACGCAAGGTGAGTGCGTAGAGACAAGCACATGGATGGAACGCGTGGGCAGTCCGCATGATGTGACCGTCGTCCCCGGCAACCACGACACCTACGTCAGGGAGCTATGGGAAAGGACCCTGATTCATTGGGCGCCCTTCATGACAGACAATGGGCAGCATGGACCTTCCGCATTCCCATTTCTCAGGATCCGGGGACCGGTGGCCCTTATCGGACTTTCAAGCGCGCGACCTACGCCTCCGTTTTTCGCAACAGGGCGTCTGGGAAGTCCTCAGCTCGAAAGGCTGGCGAAATTCCTCATCGAAACGGGCCGCCAAGGACTCATGCGTGTCATCCTCATCCATCACCCCCCGGTCCCAGGAAGCATCACGTGGAGAAAGCGGCTGGTGGACGGACAGGAATTCTGCCATGTCATTCAGCGCCACGGAGCGGAACTCGTCCTTCATGGCCATGCCCACACCCCTCTTTTCAGAGAAATTGACGCACACGGGAAAAGGATTCCGGTCATAGGCGTTCCTTCCGCCTCGTGCATGCCTTCCATCCAAGGGGAAACGGCCCAATATCACCTCTTCAAGATCCGGAAAAAGGCTGGAGGATGTGAAGTGCTCCTCGTAATACGGGGCTACGACCCTTCCATGAATCGGTTTCTCGACATAGAGAAAAAGGCCATGGTCATCCCTTTCTCCTGATCCACCAGAGACTCACAACTAGCAGAAGAAATCCCGGAAACAGGGTCGTCCATGCCGCCGGGATCCCGTGGATGAGACCTGCGTATCCACCTATCTGATTCGCGTAGTAGAGCCCGATACCCAGCACGGACCCGGCCATGATCCTGTGGCTGTATCTAAGCCCTCGAGAAAAACCGATGGAAAATATCAGGGAGAAAAGGAGCATGCCTGCGGTCCAGACAGGCATGGCAAGCATTTTCCAAAGGGCGAGTTCATATCGGCCGGCATTCTGCCCCTTTTTGTGCAGAAGGCGGATGGAATCCACGAGTTCCGAAAAGGAAAGGGTCTCGGCCGGCAAGGACAGCTCCTCCGCCTGCCCAGGTGTGAGCAGCTGGTCGAGGAGCCTTGCAGGCTCCATCTCGCCGGTGGCTGCGGCCACTGGTTTTCCCACATAAACATCACGCGTATCAGTGAGTCTCCACTGATCATCGGTTACCGAGACCACTGCGGTGATGTATCGGGTCACATTTTCCGAGGCATCCAGATAATACATGTCCACGACATCCTTCCCCATCCGGGCATCCCGATACAGGTTGACAAAGACCCCGTGGCCCCGTGTCCAGAAGCCCTCTTCCGGAAGGAACGTCCCCCATGGGGACAGGGCCGTCACCCGGCTTATCCATGCCGTCTGTTCCAGGGGAGGGATGAGAAACTGGCCACAGAGGATGGATACTAAGAGGACCGGGACGGATGAGACCAAGATGGACCATCCGATGGAGAGGACGGAGATCCCGCACGCCCTTAAGGCAAGGATCTCCTGATGTTGCGACAGGAGGCCGATGGCCCCTATGCCACCGAGAAAGGCGCTCGTGGGAGCGAGCTCAAACATGTGCCCTGGGATCCTCAAGAGGACATGGAGAAGGGCCTGGGAAAATCCATAACTCCCCTCGCCGATGTCGTCCAGTTCCCGGGCCAGATCAAGGAAGGCTACGAGGCCCGCGAGGACCAGATTCGCCGTCCACCAGTTGAGGAGAAACACCCTGCCGACATATCCGTGGAGTATCCTCACCGGGGATGTCTCTCCTCATGCGCAGGCTGCGCCCGCAGCCGGATCAAGGGCCTGAAGAAAAGGACGGATACCACGGCGGCAAGCAGGATGTCCACCATCCACACGCCGGGAAAGGCGGCGAGGAGCCCTTTTTCCACGCCTGTCTTCGCAATAAGGGCCAGGATGTAATAGACAAAAAACGCAAGGATGCCTATTGTCGCCCTGCCATACACGTCCCTGCCCTGAACATGGAGGCCAAGAAAAACCGCGAGCAGGGAAAGAAGAAGGAGTGAAGGGCCAGTTGAGACCCTCCACTCATACTCAGCGACGGCCTTTGGAACACCGAAGTCCAAAAGCCGGGAGGTCTCAGCGGCCTTGACGCGCCTTTCAATGGGACTTGCCCTGGGAGGTTTCAGGCGCACCCACCCTTTATCAAACTGGATGGTCAGGACGGTTTCGTCCCCACCCAAAACGGTCTGGACCCCTTTTTGAAAAACCAGGGACCTCCCCTCCGGTGCATCCATCTGGGAGGCCCTCAGGCCATGCGTCACCTTGCGGCGATGGTCTTCCTTCTCCCAGACATAGACACCTTCGGCCTCACCCTTGCCATGATCCATCTTCTCACAGAAAAAGACCCGTCCGCCTCCGATCTCGTAAAACCTGCCCGGTTCGATCTTGGCCAGATCGAACTGCCCCTGTGCCGCCGCCTCTATGCCGTAAAGCCTCTCATACGCCCAGGGGCGGACGTGAAAGGAAAGGAGGGCGACCAGCGCGGAAAGGGGCACGGAAAGCAGGATGACGGACCACGTTATGCGCCCCCGGCTGATTCCGCAGGCCTCAAACGCAGTAACCTCGTTTTCGGCATGGAGGCGGCCAAGCGCCAGGATGATGGAGAGGAAAAACGTGACCGGAAAGATCACCTCAAATGCGATGAGCAACTTGAGAAAGACGAGAACGGCGACCGTCTTGGCGGGCAAAAGCCCGTTCACCACGTCGTTCAGGAGGCGGACCGCACCGAAACCGGAATAGATCACCCCAAGAACGGAAAACACGCCCACTTGGGGGATGAGGATCTCTCGGGCTATGTACCGGTCAAGGATCACGGTTTTCCTTTCAGGGGGATGCCGGGACGACGCGACGGCGCCGCCCAGTTTTTTGCATTACAATAATTTTTTGTTTTTATTAATGGAAGGCGTCAAGGTGCATACTCCTCACCACAGAGGACACAGAAAAAAACAACCAAGGCAGCTATCAGCCAAAATTCTTCGGATTTTTTTCAGCGGCATCATAAAGGATGGTCTCGTAAAAAGTCGAAAATTCCAATTTGGCGTCATTCCGG
>DIFG01000012.1:21468-23270 GCA_002419025.1 Deltaproteobacteria bacterium UBA5754
ATCAAGTCCGGCATGACGAGTCCAGCACTTTTTACGAGGCCATCATAAAGGGGCAACGAATATATGTTGATGGATCTCTCACAGTCATCGAGCGGAGAACTCGAGATCGAATCAGACCTTTGCATAGTTGGAGCAGGAATCTGCGGGATCACCCTGGCCCGGGAGCTGAAAGGGCTCGGAATCGATATCGTCCTTCTTGAAAGCGGCGGAGGCGGATTCGATCCGAGGACGCAGGGGCTTTACCGGGGCCCCAGTGTGGGCATGCCCTACTACCCGCTCGAGCACTCCCGACTCCGATTCTTCGGAGGAAGCACCACCGTCTGGGGAGGACGGTGTACACCTCTTGACAGGATCGATCTCGAAAGGCGCGACTGGGTTCAGGATAGCGGCTGGCCCTTCTCCCTTGAGGAACTCCATCCGTTCTACGAAAAGGCCAACCGGGCCCTCGAGCTCGGAGAGATGCGCTACGAAGAAGGCCTTTGGCATGACCTGGGCATCAATCCACCGTCTTTCGATCCTGACACATTTACCACGCGATTCTGGCGCTTCGACACGAAACGGGGGCGATTCTCCCTTGGATCCTGCGACGACCTCATCCGGGCGCCGAACGTGAAGGTCCTCCTGCACGCGAACGTAACGAGGATTCAGGCCAATGAATACGGATCGGCCGTCCGGCATGTCCGGGTGAGGTCGATCGAGGGCAGGCAGGCGACCATCCGTTCCCGCATGTTCGTGATCGCCACGGGCGGCATCGAAAACGCCCGTCTCCTCCTCGCCTCAAACGATGTGGAGCCAAACGGAATGGGAAATTCCCACGACCTGGTGGGACGCTATTTCATGGAACACCCGCACGCAAGGGCGGGGATCATTCAGGGTCCGGGGATATATCGCCTCTGGTCCCTGTTCCAGAAACGCCACCCCCGCAAATGTGTTCCCGTGGCGCCGATCATCGTCCCGGCCCACGGCCTCCAGCGAAAGAGGCAGATCCTCAACACCGGCCTCACCCTCAAGATGCAGCGCGTGCCCATCAAGGTGTCGATGGAAAAGGCAGTCTATTTCCGCTTGAAGCACAATATCTTGCATCCGACGCGATTCGGGTTGGCTGTCTGGGGGGCCTACAGGGATTTCAAGGCATGGGTCTCCCGATACGTCAGGCCCGTGAACAACTGGCTGCGTACCGTCCGGGGCAGGGCGGGCCTCTCCGTGATCATCCGCGCCGAGCAGTCACCCAATCCGCAGAGCAGGGTGCTTCTTTCCGATGAACTGGACGACCTCGGCATGCCGCGCACCAAACTGGACTGGCATCTTGGAGCCCTCGACAAACACACGGTGAGGGTGATTGCAGAGGTGCTCGGAAAGGAGGTGGAACGACTCGGCTACGGACGCCTGACACCCAGCCCCTGGCTTTCAGAGGACTCCATCGAGTGGCCAATCGACCGGACGGTAAGCAATCACTTCATCGGCGGCTTCCACCACATGGGAACCACGCGCATGAGCGCGTCACCCAGACACGGCGTGGTGGACGCCCGCTGCAAGGTCCATGGCTACGAAAACCTCTACATCGCCGGGAGTTCCGTCTTCCCCACGGGCGGCTGGGCCAACCCTAACCTGACGATCCTCGCCATCGTCTTTCGTATGGCCAAACATGTCGGTTCGAGGTTGCGGGGCCAAACCTGATGCCGAGGCATTTGCCGACTGTGCGGGCTGATCTGCGTGGATCTGCCAGATGAACATCCGCCTGTCTTACAATCCAGGCCTTTATGGAGTTTTTTTGCTGATAATTGATGGTCTCGTAAAAAGTC
>DIFG01000012.1:23338-24502 GCA_002419025.1 Deltaproteobacteria bacterium UBA5754
ACTTTTTACGAAACCATCATAATTGATAGCTGATAACTGACAACTGATAGCTGATAACTTACAAAAAGATGAATACATACCTCGATTGCATCCCATGCTTTCTGAAACAGGCCCTTCACGCGGCAAGACTTGCCACAGAAGACGAGATGATACATGCGGAGGTGATGCGCTCGGTCCTCAAGGAAATGACCGTCATCGATCCCTGCCTGCCACCCCCGGCAATAGCCACAAGAATATACGGAATCATCCGGGAAATTTCGGGGATTGAAGACCCCTATCGCAAGGATAAAGAGGCGTGGAACAGTTTTGTCCTCCAGCTCTACCCACGCTTGAAGTCCCTCATCGTCCATTCGCCTAAACCGTTTGAAACGGCCCTTCGGCTTGCCATAGCCGGAAACATCATCGATTTCGGTCCCCGTTCCCACATCAGCGAGGAGCACGTCCATAAAACCATTATCCGAGCCTTCACAAGGAAGGTGGCCGGTGACATTAATGAGTTCGCCAATGCCATTATTTCTGCACAAAAAATTCTCTATATAGGGGACAATGCCGGAGAGATCGTCTTTGACAGGCTGTTTATCGAACAGCTCCCCCGGGAAAAAATCATTTTTTCCGTTCGGGGGGCTCCGGTCATAAACGATGCCACCATGGCTGATGCCGAGGCGGTGGGCATGACAAAGATCGTCAAGGTGATTGACAACGGATCGGACGCACCAGGGACCATCTTGGAAAAATGCTCAGAGGATTTCAGGCGGCATCTTGCCGAGGCGGATCTCGTGATCGCAAAGGGCCAGGGAAATTATGAATCCCTCTCGGGAATGGATCCAGTCACTGGCAAGATCTATTTCATCTTCATGGTGAAATGCAGGGTTGTGGCAGACCACATTGGCCTTGATATAGGAAGCCTGGCGCTGAATAAGGGCTGACGCCACCCGGCGTTCCACACTGTTTCTTACAAGTTCCCTGCTCAGGGTAGCAGGAGTTCGCCCAAGGCAAACCGAAATGCACTGAAGCAATACGCTGTTCTTCCGTTCCACCTGAATCCTTATCCTCTCCTCAATGCTCAAATGCCTGTATCCACCCTTTCCCACGACGACAACACCCTGAAACAAAAAATAAGGGTGTTGCACTTACACCTAAATCCGTGGGCCGACGGCACGGGGT
>DIFG01000006.1 GCA_002419025.1 Deltaproteobacteria bacterium UBA5754
ACATACAGGGTTCCGTTTCTGCGGCTGGCCAGAAGATAGACGCACGGCTTCATAATTCACGTTCTATACTGGATTCCGGCCTGCGCCGGAATGACGAGGCGGTATGCAACTGCGCACTGGAAACCGATTAAATTCCACACGAAATGACGAAGAGCCGACAAATGAGGATCTTCGTTCGAGGGCAAGGCACGAAGAGGTCGCATAGGCGGACCTCTGTGTCCGCCCTCTTCCCTGTATGTGAGCATTTTTGACCGACGAGCAACACAGCCATCGGGCGAAAGGACCATTTTTCAAGGTTCCTTACAATCCATCCAAAGGAGGACACTATAAAAACCATCTACGGAAACACCAAAGGCCTCTCGCCATCCGACAAACAGGACCTGGAACGCATCTATAGAAGAAAGATACCGCCCGACTCTATTATCTCTCCAGAAATTTCAAAAGAAATCAGTAAATTATCAACAGAACTCGGACGCCAGACAGGGATCCTTGTCGACAGGCGTGGACTGATCACCCACGTCATCCTCGGCGACCACCGTGGGATCCTCATCCCTGACATCTCTGACTTCAGAAGGGCGCGCGGCCGCCTCAAGGGCCTTCGCCTAATACATACCCATCTCGGAGCGGGGGGACCGGATCATGAGGACATCACGGACCTCGCCCTGCTCCGTCTGGACGCCCTGGTTGTAGTAGAGGCAAAGGACGGTGCGCCCGGGGCCGTGCATCTCGCCCATCTGCTTCCACCGAATCCGGCGGAAAAGGCATGGGAGGTCACCCGGTTTCGGGACGTCCATGAGATACGAATCCCATTTCTCGCCTTTGTTCACGGTCTTGAAGGCGAAATACGAAGCGCACAGGCATTGGAAAAGGGCCGCAGCGGAGAGGAAAAGGCGATTCTCGTTCATGCAGGCCCGCATACCAAGACCGAGGTGGAGCGTTCCCTCGCCGAACTCGCCGAACTCGCCCGAACGGCAAACGTGGAGGTGATCGAGACCTTTTCCCAGCGGATCCACCGTTATTCCCCATCCTATCTCATCGGAAAGGGAAAGCTCCAGGAGATCCTCATGAAGGGCCTCGCCCTCGGGGCGACGCTCGTGATATTCGACCAGGACCTCAGCCCTGCACAGGTCAACAATATCGCCGGCCTCATGGATCTCAAGGTCATGGACCGGACCCAGCTCATCCTCGACATCTTCGCCCGCAGGGCCAGGAGCAGCACAGGGAAGATCCAGGTTGAGCTCGCCCAGCTCCGATACATCCTTCCGAGACTCACCGGACGAGGAACCGCCATGTCCCGGCTCATGGGTGGCATAGGAGGAAAAGGGCCTGGGGAGACCAGGCTCGAGATGGATCGAAGAAGGATCAAGGACCGGATCCGCAGGCTCGAAAAAAGCATTGAAGGGTCCTCCCGGGGGAGGATGGAAAGGAAGAAACTGCGGCAGAGGTCGGAGTTTCCTGCCGTTTCCCTCATTGGCTACACGAACGCGGGGAAATCCACCCTTTTGAACCGACTGACCGGAAGCGCCGAACTCGCCGAAGACAGGCTTTTTGCTACCCTTGACCCTGCGACACGCAGAGCACGCCTTCCTGGCGGCCGGAATGTGGTCTTTTCCGACACAGTGGGATTCATCCGCCGCATGCCCAAGGATCTGCGCGTAGCATTTCGGGCCACCCTTGAGGAACTCGAAGACGCTGACCTATTCATGCACGTGGTGGACGCCACAAGCCCATACCGAGACGAGGAGATCGAGGTGGTCGAAGAGGTCCTCGAAGAGCTGGGACTGGCTGCCGTTCCGCGCATCCTTTGCGAGAACAAGTGCGATCTCACGCGTGAATCCGGGGCGCCGAAGGGAGATGGGGCGGATTTCGTGCGCATCTCGGCCTTCACGGGAACGGGAATCGGGGATCTCCTAAAGGCGGTGGAACATGCCCTCAGGGCCTCCCCACGGAGTCGTACCGGAAACCCAGGGCACGGACCGTCGCAGGATCGTACACGTTTCTGAGGTCAGCCAAGGCGAAGGGCTCGGCCATTCCCTTCTTGATCCTGGCAAGATCCAGGTTTCGGAACTCGTTCCACTCGGTCACTATGGCAACGGCATGGGCGCCCTCCGCGGCCTCGTACGGATTCGATGCGTAATCCACCACATCGCTTCCGAAAAGACGCGCAAATTCCTCCATGGCCTCAGGGTCATAGGAAGCGACCTCGGCGCCACGGGCGAGGAGTTCGCGCACAACGGTGATGGCCGGAGACTCCCGGATGTCGCTCGTATTGGGCTTGAAGGAAAGGCCCAGGACCGCGATCTTGCTCCCCGAGACCTCGCCCCCGAGAAGCCCCGTGATCTTTCCAACCATTCGAGACTTCTGGGACTCGTTCACCTCCATGACCGCCTCGACGATCCTCACAGGAGAGTTGTATTCCCTCCCGAGCCGCACAAAGGCCTCTGTGTCCTTGGGGAAACAGGAACCTCCGAAACCCGGCCCTGGGTGCAGAAACTTGGGGCCGATCCGCTTGTCAAGGCCCATGGCCTTGGCCACCATGTGGACGTCCGCCCCGACCTCCTCGCAGAGGTTGGCCACCTCGTTGATGAAAGAGATCTTGGTGGCCAGAAAGGCGTTCGATGCGTATTTTATCATCTCAGCCGTCTCGATACCGGTGATGACAAACGGGGTCTCGATGAGATAGAGGGGGCGATAGATATCCTTCACGATTGCAAGGGCCTTCTGGCTGTCGGACCCGAGGACGACCCGGTTAGGACGCATGAAGTCTTCGACAGCTGATCCCTCTCTCAGGAATTCAGGGTTGGAAACAATGTCCACCTCCACTGGATTGCGCTTTCGATCGTCTATGATGGCCTTGATCCACCTGTTGGTCCCGACTGGCACGGTGCTCTTGGTAACGATCACCTTGTAGTCCGCTATGGTATCCGCCAGCTCGAGGGCCACGGCCTCTACCGCAGAGAGATCCACCCCTCCCTGCCCGTCAGACGGCGTACCCACTCCGATGAAGACCGCAAGGGACTGTTCGACAGCAGGAGCGAGCTCGGTAGAGAAGGAAAGGCGTCCGCAGGCCACGTTCCGCTCGACGAGCTCCTTGAGGCCGGGCTCATAGAAGGGAATCCGGCCCTCGCGAAGACCAGTGATCTTTCCCCCGTCCTTATCCACACAGATGACCTGCATGCCGAAATCGGCAAGCCCCGCACCTGCAACAAGACCGACATAGCCGGTTCCGATGACCGTGATGTGCATGGGTTTTTCTCCTAGGCCCGATAGAATTCCCGGTACCACTCAACAAACCGGGGGATGCCGGTCTCAAGAGAGGTCGCCGGCCGGAAGCCCACATCCCGTTCGAGGTCCTCGATATCTGCGTATGTCTCAGGGACATCCCCGGGCTGAATGGGAAGGAGCCTCTTCTCCGCCTTCCTGCCAAGGGTCTCTTCAAGGATCTCGATGAACCGCATGAGCTCCACAGGCTCGTTGTTTCCGATGTTGTAGATCCTGTACGGGGCGGAACTCGTGCCCGGATCCGGAGATGCCCCGGACCAGGCCGGATCGGGCTCAGGGATCCGGTCCATGACCCTGACCACACCTTCTACGATGTCGTCGATGTAGGTGAAGTCCCGCCTCATCCTGCCGTAATTGAAGACGTCGATGGGTTTTCCGGCAAGGATCGCCTTCGTAAAGAGGAAAAGGGCCATGTCAGGCCTACCCCATGGACCGTAAACGGTAAAAAACCGAAGCCCGGTGCACGGAAGCCGAAAGAGATGGGCGTACGTGTGGGCCATGAGCTCGTTGGCCTTCTTGCTCGCCGCATAGAGAGAGACCGGGTGATCCACGTTGTCGTGGACGGAGAAGGGCATCCTGGTGTTAATGCCATAGACCGAACTCGAGGAGGCGAAAACAAGGTGCCTGACCCCGGTATGCCTGCATCCTTCGAGGATGTTTGCGAAACCCACGAGGTTGGTGTCCACGTAGGAGTGCGGATTGACGAGGGAGTAGCGCACCCCTGCCTGGGCTGCCAGATTCACCACGGCATCGAAGCGCTCCTCTTCGAAGAATTCCTTCATGAATCCCCGATCGGCCATGTCCCGGCGGACGAGGGTGAAGAGAGGAGCCTCTTTGAGTATGGCGGCTCGCGCCTCTTTGATCGCTGGGTCATAGTAGTCGTTCATGTTGTCAAGGCCGACCACCGTCCTTCCCTCGGCGAGTAGGCGCCGGGAGAGGTGAAAACCGATGAAGCCAGCGGCGCCCGTCACGAGGACCTTGGAAACTGATCCTTTATACATATCCATCTCCTTATTTCCTTTCGGCTACCTTGAAAAATTGTCCTTTTGTCCGATGACTGTGTTGCTTGTTGGTCAAAATGCTCACATACAGCAGGCAACCACGAGGGTTGCCCCTACAAAGTCTCCTCGTGCCTTGCCCTCGAACGAAAATCCTCATTTGTCGGCTCTTCGTCATTTCGTGTGGA
>DIFG01000038.1 GCA_002419025.1 Deltaproteobacteria bacterium UBA5754
TCTTTACGAAGATCATCAAGGAGATCATCGTGTCGGCCAGGCTCGGAGGCGGTGATCCGTCGGCAAACCCCCGGCTCCGAAGCGCTATAGCCGAGGCGAAGAACCAGAACATGCCCAAGGAGAACATCGAACGGGCCATCAAGAAAGGCACCGGCGAGCTCGAGGGCGTAAACTACGAAGAGATCATTTACGAGGGCTATGGACCGGGGGGTATCGCCCTCCTCGTCGAGACCATGACGGACAACCGGCAGCGGACCGTTGCCGATGTCCGCCACCTCTTTGCAAAGCGTGGAGGCAACCTGGGAGAGCCGGGAAGTGTGTCCTGGATGTTTGAAAAAATGGGTGTGATCCTTGTGGACAAAAAGGCGATCGACGAAGACACCCTCATGACCATCGTGCTCGATGCTGGTGCGAGCGACCTCAAGGAAGACGAGCACGAGTGGGAGGTCCGGACCCCGCCAGAGGCCATCGATCAGGTCCGGGAGGCCATTGAGGCCGCCTCTATTCCCATCCTCTCCGCCGAGGCGACCATGGTCCCCAAGACTACGGTCCGAATCGAGGACGACGAGACCGCAGGCCGCATCCTTAAACTCATGGAGAGTCTCGAGGACAACGACGATGTACAGAAGGTCCATGCCAACTTCGACATACCTGACGAGATTCTCGAACGGATCGGATGATCGCACTGCAAAAACTTCAAAATCTGATCCNNGCCCGAGATGCAAGGCGCGAAATTTTTCAGGAATGAGGCGTACTTAACTACGCCGCATGGACTGGAAAATTGAAGCAACGCCGCGAGAATCGGGCTTTTTGAGCGGGATCATCGGATGATGAGGAGCTTCCATGCCGGATGAGATAATCCTGGGAATCGATCCCGGCTCCCACGCGACCGGTTACGGGCTCATTCGCGCATGCGGTGGCAGGCTCGTGTATCTCGAATCGGGCGTGATCCGGATCACGGACGCTGGTGACCTCCCGGCTCGCCTCCGCAGGCTTTACGAGACCCTGAGCGGAATCCTACAGGTCTCGCGTCCGGACGTCTGCGCGGTAGAGGATGTCTTCTGCGCCGTGAATCCCCGATCCGCCCTTCTTCTCGGCCACGCCAGGGGGGCCGCGATCCTCGCCCTCGCACAGGCGGACATCCCCGTCTTTACCTATTCCCCCTCCTCGGTGAAACGCGCAGTGGTGGGCGTCGGCAGGGCGGAGAAGTCACAGGTCCAGCACATGATCCGGCTCCTCCTCGCCCTGCCAAAGTCCCCGCCAAGGGACGCGTCAGACGCCCTGGCACTTGCCGTCTGCCACGCCAACAACTCACGGTTTCACCAAATCAGCGCCATGGCAAAAAACATAGAGACCTCGCAGGCGGTCTTGCGTCCATGATCCCATATTATGCAGCTCGCAAGTTTACCGAAGATGCGAGGCGGCGGGGGCGAAGGCATAATTTGTGATGATCGGCTATCTACGAGGTCGAATACGGTCGCGCACTGAACGCACGGTCCTCGTGGAGGTGGGAGGCATGGGATACGAGGTCCACATGCCTGATCGGGCCCTCGCCCTTCTTCCTCCTTCGGACGCATCCGTCGAGCTCTACACACACCTCGTATGGCGGGAGGACGCCATCTCCCTTTATGGCTTTCCGGTCCCTGAGGAACGGGATGCCTTTCGCCTCCTACTCGAGGTCTCGGGTGTTGGGCCCAAGCTCGCCATGGGGATCCTCTCCGCCCTTTCGGTGGAGGAACTCCTTTCCGCCATCGCCGCCAACGACGCCCGCCGCCTCCAGTCCATCCACGGCGTAGGAAAACGGACGGCCGCCCGCCTCTGCGTGGATCTTCGGGACAAGGCCCGGTCTTTGGCAATCCCTGGGATCCCTGCCGAGACGGAAGAAACCGGACCGGTTCCAGCCAAAGGGGGCATGATCGAGGACTGCCTTGCCGCCCTTATGAATCTGGGCTACCGGGAATCCGAGGCGCGGCCGGCCATAGAACGCGCGGCCCGGGAACTCAAAAGCGTGACGAGGCTTGAAGACCTTCTCCGACATACCTTACAATTGCTGGCGAGATGAATGACGACCCGCGCATCCTGAACCCATCCCCCAGAAATGAGGAAGTCCCTGTGGAGCGGGGCCTCAGGCCCAGGACGCTTGCCGAGTACATCGGCCAGCAGGATCTCAAGGAAAACCTGGGGATCTTTATCGAAGCCGCCCGGAACCGGGGCGAGAGTCTGGATCACGTCCTCCTTCACGGTCATCCCGGCCTCGGAAAGACCACCCTCGCCCACATCGTGGCCCACGAAATGGGGGTTGGGCTTCGCGCCACATCCGGGCCGGTGATCGAACGCCAGGGGGATCTGGCGGCCATCCTCACGAATCTCCAGGAAGGGGACGTCCTTTTCATCGACGAGATCCACCGGCTCCCACCCACGGTGGAGGAGATCCTCTATCCGGCCATGGAGGACTTCCAGCTCGACCTTGTCATCGGCCAGGGCCCGGGCGCTAGGAGTGTCAGGATAGGGCTACCTCGGTTCACCCTGGTTGGGGCAACCACACGTGCGGGCTTCCTTGGCCCTCCGCTTCGGGACCGTTTCGGCGTCCTCCTTCGGGTGGATTTCTATTCGGACAATGACCTCTGCCAGATCGTCCACCGATCCGCCCGGATCCTCGGTCTCTCAGTGGATCCCGAAGGGGCCTTCGAGATCGCCCGGCGCTCCCGGGGGACTCCCCGCATCTCGAACCGTCTCCTCAAGCGGGTCCGGGACTTTGCGGAGGTCCGGGGAAAGAAGGGAATCAGCCGCGAGGTGGCGGATCAGGCCCTCTCCCTCTTCGAAGTGGACGCGGAAGGACTCGACCGCATGGACCGCCTCATTCTTGCGACCATCATCGACAAGTTCGGGGGCGGCCCTGTGGGAATCGAGACCATAGCCACATCAGTAGCAGAGGAGAGGGAAACTATCGAGGACGTGCACGAGCCTTTCCTCATACAGAGGGGTTTTCTCCACCGAACGCCCCGCGGGCGGGTCGCGACCGCCCACGCCTACAGGCATCTCGAAAGACGCCTGCCCGAGAGAAAAGACCTCTTCACCCATGACGACGAAACGGATTGAACCACCGGAATTCCGCCTGACTATCCATCACCGTTCTCAAGGAGGAGCCATGAAACACGTTCTGACAGTCTTGTTCCTCATCGTCTGCGTATCGTTCTCTTCGCCCTCACATGCCGGAGAAGGGGATTCCTGCATCTCTTCCGAAACATCCGGCGCTTATCAAGAACCGGCGGATCTTTCAATCATAGGTTTCGACAGCCGTGTGCGCGTCGATTATCCCCAATACAGTCCATTTTCTCCCGTCGGCTTGGTATTGAGCATATGGGATGACACATGGAAGTTTTGTACCGGAACCCTCGTTTCACGTGATATCGTCATGACGGGCGGCCATTGCATAACGGATGCCGACGGAATTTTGTCTCAAGAAATATATTTCGCACCTTCATTCTATGCAGATCCAAACTATATTTATCTCCCATTTGATTACGGAATTGCAGTAAACGCAATTGGCTGGAACAATGACTATGACGATATAGCCTTTTTCAAGATCGACAAGGAGCTGGGGAGAAATTCCGGGTATTTCAATGTCATTCTTTCGGATAAAACCATTTTGGAATGGCTTTTCCCCCTATATGGTCCTGTATGGGGCTACAATCCAGGATATCCTACTGATAAAGATGGGGAAATGTGGTATTCTTTTTGTTCAGCAAGGGAATGGTTTCCCTATTACAATAAAATCGGATGTGATTGCGACATACTTGAGGGAAGTTCAGGAAGTCCATTTCTTGTAGCTATAGGCGGAGTTTTCTATGCTGCAGGAATATTAGTTCAGCAAGTTGGTTCTACTTATGCTACAAATGGATATGGATTTAACTATTTCCTCTTTTCATATAAAGCCATAAATCTTATGCAATCCATCCCTGAAGATTATTACTATCAAGCGATGGCATGGCTACAATAGATTCAGTTATAGCTATCAGTTATCAGCAAAAACTCTGTGGTCATATACGGCGGCTATCAGCTATCATATAAGGACACTGAACGTCGGCACTGAATCGCACAGACCCCTGTGCGTCCCTTTTCCCTATGAGGTCCCTCATGGGCGACTTTCTCTTTTTGGCTCTTCGTCATTTCGTG
>DIFG01000089.1 GCA_002419025.1 Deltaproteobacteria bacterium UBA5754
CACAAAACGTCGAGGAGCCGAAAAAAATCGATGCGCCATTATGATGCATCTTTCCTAACCGCGGCATAAGCTTAACGCCTCCTGATTCAGGATCTGCGCACCTTGCATATCTGGCTTCTTGAACGGCATCGTATTTGAATAGTTTTTTTCATCGGCATCACACTTGAAATTCATCCAATCCACGGGGGACACCAATGGATTTCGAACCGGTCATCGGCCTGGAGGTCCATATCCAACTGAAGACGGCAAGCAAGATCTTCTGCGGGTGCACAACAGAGTTCGGGGCATCTCCCAACTCCCATACATGTCCTGTTTGCCTCGGCCTCCCCGGGGTCCTGCCTGTCCTCAACCGATCCGTTGTGGATTTCGCCCTATCCATGGCCCTCGCTACAAACTGCCGCGTCAACCCGAGAAGCGTTTTTGCCCGCAAACATTATTTCTATCCCGATCTTCCCAAGGGATACCAAATTTCCCAATTCGAAGAACCTCTGGCTGAGCACGGCTGGGTAGAGATAGAGGGCGCCAACGGACCAAAAAGGATCGGCATCACGCGCATCCACCTGGAGGAGGACGCAGGAAAACTCATCCACGACGAGCACCGTCCCGTGAGCTTCGTGGACCTCAACCGGACCGGTGTCCCCTTGATCGAGATCGTGAGCGAACCCGAGATCGACTCACCCGAAGAGGCGGCTGAATACCTGAGAAAGCTCCGGGAACTGGTACGCTATCTGGACATCAGTGACGGCAACATGGAGGAAGGAAGCCTCCGCTGCGATGCGAACATCTCGCTGCGACCCGTCGGATCCACAACATTGGGGGTCAAATCCGAACTCAAGAACATGAATTCGTTCAAAAACGTCCAGAAGGCCCTGGAGTTTGAGATTCGTAGACAATCCACCCTCCTTCTCGACGGCCAGAAGGTGGTCCAGGAAACCCGGCTCTGGGACGTCACACGTGCCGTCACCGTGTCCATGCGGGGAAAGGAGGAGGCCCATGACTACCGCTATTTCCCAGAGCCCGACCTGGTCCCCATTCGGGTTGATGAGGAATGGATCGAACGCACCAGCTCTGCGCTTCCCGAACTCCCGGATGCCAAAAGACACCGTTTTATCCAAAGCTACGGCATCCCTCCCTATGATGCCGGAGTTCTCACAAGTTCCCGCGGAATCGCGGACTACTTCGAGACATGTGTTTCCCTCTTCCCCCAGCCCAAGACCGTCAGCAATTGGATCATGGTGG
The DNA here is from genome assembly GCA_002419025.1 of Deltaproteobacteria bacterium UBA5754. Classification (GTDB taxonomy): domain Bacteria; phylum Desulfobacterota; class Dissulfuribacteria; order Dissulfuribacterales; family UBA5754; genus UBA5754. The sequence goes on from DIFG01000089.1 coordinate 1,240, forward strand.
AACTCCTTCGGCTGCTTAAGGAAGACGAACGCGAAATCGAGGCATGTCCTGTCTCTCCTTCCGGATTGGCGGAACTGCTCGAACTCGTCGAATCGGGCAAGATCAGCGGAAAGATGGCCAAGGAGATCCTCGAGGAGGCGTACCGGTCGGGTGCCAACCCAAGGAAGATCGTCGATACGCGGGGACTTTCCCAGGTAAGTGACGACACGGCCTTGCGGAAGGTCGTAAGAAAGGTCATCGAGGATCACCCGCGGGAGGTGGAGAAATACCGCTCCGGAAAGACGAAAGTCCTCGGATTTCTTGTGGGACAGGCCATGAAAGAGACTAGGGGCGCGGCAAACCCCAAGATGCTGAACGCGCTCTTCATCGAGATGCTCTCATGACTTGTCCAGACAAGGCCAACCCCTTCGAGCTCCTTCAATCGGAAGGGAAAAGTGGGATCACGCCCCTTGCATGGAGCGGAAAACGCCTGCATCTTCTGGATCAGAGGCGACTCCCCTTTGAAGAGACATGGATTTCGTACGATACTGCAGGGGATGTGGCGCAGGCCATTCGGGACATGGTCGTCCGGGGGGCCCCAGCCATCGGGATCGCAGCCGCATTCGCAATGGTCCTCTCCGTCAAAAAGGCCGTTTCCTCGCATCAGATCCAGGGGTTTTCCTTCAATTTCGAAAAATTCGAAAAAGATGCCGAGTCCCTTCGCTCATCCCGCCCGACGGCGGTCAACCTCGCCTGGGCCGTGGACCGTATGTTTCGGACCGCATCAGGGGCGGTCGGCAGGCCGGTTCTCGAGATCCTTGCCCTATGTGAATGCGAGGCCACGGCCATCTGGATGGAGGACATTCAGGCAAACCTCAACATGGGACGACTGGGAGCCGATCTCATTCCCAATGAAGGGGGCGTACTCACCCATTGCAATGCAGGGGCGCTTGCGACCGGAGGATACGGCACAGCCCTCGGAGTCATCCGAGCCGCCGTCACCCAGGGGAAAAAGATCTCTGTCTTCGCCGACGAGACACGCCCATGGCTTCAGGGCTCACGGTTGACCGCATGGGAGCTCATTCGGGATCATATCCCGGTCACGCTCATCGCCGATTCGGCCGCCGCCGCCCTCATGGCACAGGGGGAGATACGGGCGGTAATCGTGGGTGCAGACCGGATCGCGGCAAACGGCGACGTGGCGAACAAGATAGGGACCTACGGACTTGCCTGTCTTGCCCGGGCGCACTCGATCCCCTTCTATGTCGCGGCCCCCTGCTCGACAATCGACCGGGCTACCGCCTCCGGGGATCTCATCCCCATCGAGGAACGGGATCCCTCGGAGATCACCCGATGCGTCGGCTTGTCCGTGGCCCCAGAAGGGGTACAGGCGAGAAATCCGGTCTTTGACGTCACACCGGCGCCTCTCATCAGCGCCATCATCACGGAGCGAACTGTCCTCACCGCACCGTACGAAACGGCCATCCCTTCCCTCTTCAAAAGACCCTGAAAACTCAAGGGAACCTCATCTTCGGCGCAGCAAAACCTTTGACCCCCTCCCCAAGCCCAGGACATGGAGGGCGCTCCCTTCGGAGACGGCCACCTCGAGACGGTCGTCGCTGCCCATCAGGGCAAGAAGAGACCCGGCTGGCACATCGGAATACGTCTGCACGATGGGACAGATCACACCGCCCACCTCCACAACACCTGCATGGCCTTCGAGAAAAGAGGTGACCTCTTGGTAATCGAGATTCGTTATGAGATTTCCGAACCGATCATCGTAAATGACTTCCCCCACAAGGGCATCCTTTTCCCTGTTCGGAACGGGAAGATCGAGGATCACGGGGTGAAGGTGGGACGGCCCTGATTCACTGGGATCCATACCGCACGCGATACGTGCCGCCACTGGCGCGAAGACATCCCTGGCATGAAAGGTCGAGGAAAGACGCGGCATGGCGGCAAACCGCTCCGTCTCGATCCTATAGGCCTTCCATCCCTTGCAACGGTGAAAAATCTCGCTCAGGAGGCCGTTATCCGGGGCGACGAAGACACGATCCCCGACACAAACGACCAAGCCTGCCCGTTCAGTCCCTACGCCGGGATCCACCACGCAGAGAAAAACCGTGCCAACAGGAAAAAATGTGTGTGAACACCCAAGTATATACGCACCTCTAAGGATGTCATGGGGCGGGACATCATGGGTGATATCGATGATGAAGGGATCTTGAACGAGACTTGCGAGGACTCCTTTTACGATTCCGACATAGGAATCCCTTAGACCGAAATCACTCAGAAAGGCGATAACTGATCGCACTGCAAAAACCTAAAATCTGATCCCGCTCATAAAGCCAGAGATGCCCTGCCTGCCGACAGGCAGGAAGACGCGAAATTTTCCAGGAATGAGGCGTAGTTAATGTACGCCGTATGGACTGGAAAATTGAAGCAACGCCGCGAGAATCGGGTTTTTTCAGCAGGGTTATAACTGGCTTCATCCGTGGAATCCCGTGTGGTCTCTGCGTTTACTGGTATCGCCACGCTCCGGCAAAAGGGAGATGGAGCAGCCAATCCTGAAGAAAATGGGAGAAGTCCGAAGCAATCGGACCGGAACCCGTCAGTCAAGTGTCTTCGATATCGAGGTGCTCTCCCCGATTGAGCTCGGTGATCTGTACGTTTTCAGGCAACAGACCCCGCTCGATTCCGGCAAGGACCCGATACGCATGATCACGGCTCGAGGCATAGATGTCCAGGGCCGCATATCCATTTTCCGGCCATGTGTGAATGACGATGTTGGCATGCAACGACCTGACTGCACAGGATACGCCGTACGGCTCAAACTGATGGACCCTTACCTCGGCAACTGGCGATGTCTCGAAACCATCCTCTTCAGAACCGGCACGGGAAAGGGCCTTTTCGACCTCGCGTGCGTCGGCAAGGATCGAGAAAGGAGACTTCCACATCTCGACGAGAAGGTGGGTAGGCATCCAGTTTCTGACGCTTTCATACGCCACGCCCCGGTCGGCGAGGCGGGCATCCTGCACGGCATGAACCACATTTTGTGCTGTATTCATGGCACAGTACCCCCACGCTTCAGAGTCAACTCCGGCGATTTACCAGGAAAAACCGCCTGCTACGAAAAACAATTGGTCGGGACGAGAGGATTTGAACCTCCGACCCCCTGAACCCCATTCAGGTGCGCTACCAGACTGCGCTACGTCCCGACCGAGCGACACGGCTCCAAGGAGTAACTACTGGATTTTTGGAACCGGAAAACCGTGTATAACTAACATGCGATGTAAGATCGCGCAAGGATGGCGTCCCTTGATGCAGGGATCCGTCAAAGTCAAAATGTCAGGCCGAGGAAGCGAAGGACATTTTGGCCTATGAGGGCATAGAGCCACAGCGCGGGTGCAATGAAAGCGGCCCTGGCCATTCGTAGCGGAGATATCGCAAGATAGCAGAGTGACGCCATGATCTGGAGGCCATTGCCTTTGCGAACCCGGCAGCGGTCCTCGTCGTAGGTGACGTCGCACACCCACAGTGCAGCTCGGGTTGTCGGGTTAGCGTAGCGTAATCCGACAAAAGTACTATGCCGGTCATGAAAACAGCATGGCATTGTGAAAATAAAACCAGCACTTTCTGCTTATTGCCGGCTCACAGAACCCTCGCTGACTTTGACGAAGCCCTGTCCCTTGATGAGCTCGCAAAAAAAGGGCTCCTCGACGTTTTGTGTGGATT
>DIFG01000050.1 GCA_002419025.1 Deltaproteobacteria bacterium UBA5754
CAAAACGTCGAGGAGCCGTTTTTTTTGAATGATCACGCATCCAGATCTATCTCGCGAATGACAAGTTCCGCCTGTTTCAGATCTTCGGGGACATCGATCTCGACCCAAGGAAGGCCAGTGATGGAACACGACCAGACGGGCATGCGCCGGGCCAGGGCGTCGATGACGGAGAGATACCAGCGCCTCGTCCCTTCCGGCATCCTCATGGCGTCCTCGACCGCACGGGAAAAAATGGACGGCCCTTCGCCCCGAAAAAGGAGCATGCCGATGGACTCGGCCTGCACCCGCTCCCTGGGGATATCCTTCCCGATGCGGACAAGGCGCTCACCTTCAAGGCCCACCTTCATGTCGTCCTCGTCGTAACGGTCCTTGACGTTGACCGTGACCGTAATGGGATGGGGGGGCGATTCAAGGACCCTTTGCAGGATGCTCGGCGTAAAAAGCGTATCCCCGTTGAGAAGAAGGAAGTCTTCATTCATTTCCCCCCGCACGATCCAACAGGTTCCAAGGTTGTCGGATACGGCATAAAAGGGGTTGAAGACCGTCCGGACGCACCCCTTTCCATATCTTTCTTCCAGGTGCTGTTCCACCTTGCCCGCCTGATAGCCGAGCACCACGACCACGTCCTCGATGCCGCACTTTTTGATTACGTCGATCTGCCACTCGAGTATGGTCTTTCTCCCCAAAAGTATAGAACATTTTGGTATGTCCGCTGTGAGTGGAAGAAGGCGTTTCCCCTGTCCAGCGCTCAAAATGATGGCTTTCATCCTTACCCTCCCGATTCCGATGCACGGACATTGTACCCGCAAAATCCCACGGATAAAGGGAATTTCCATGGTCGGCGTGTTTTTCTCCGTGTCCTCTGTGGTGATAAAGGGAATTTCCATGGGGGTGACGTCCGGGGACGGACGCCATGCACACCGCAAGAATCAGATTTTCAGCGGCCTCAGCGAGGTTCAAGGTAGCCTTAAGAAACGCCGTTCAGGACATTTCTTACGGCTCGAAGGAAATCGCCCCGGGAGAATGGCTTGGAGATGAGGGCAACTCCCTCGTTAAGGACGAAGTTCGTATGTATGGCGTTTTGGCTGTAGCCGCTTGCAAAGAGGACCGGGAGACCGGGCCGGATCTTCCTGATCCTTTTATATACCCTTCTTCCATCCATTTTGGGCATCATCACATCGAGGACGACGAGATCGATATTCGTGTCGTTTTTCTTAAAGATGGAAACCGCCTCCAGCCCGTCCCTGGCCGTCATCACCGTGTATCCTTCCGCCTCAAGGATCTCCCGGGCCAGTTCCCGGACGAGCTCGTCATCCTCGGCAACGAGAATCGTCTCTGCCCCTCCGGTGACCGGCCCCTCGATCTTGGTGCCCACCTCGGCAGCCCGCCGACCGGAGACGGGAAGATAAATCTTGAATGTGGTCCCCTTTCCCGGCTCGCTGTATACGTGGATCATGCCTTCGTGCTGCTTCACTATGCCGTAAACCATGGCAAGTCCGAGGCCCGTGCCCTGTCCCGTGCCCTTGGTGGTGAAGAAGGGCTCGAAGATGTGATCGAGTGTCTCGGCATCCATGCCGCAACCAGTGTCCGTCACCGCAAGCAGGACATACCGGCCGGGTTTTGCCCATGGGTGATCCTTGCAATATTCACCGTTTACAGTCACATTTTCCGTCTCGAGGGTGAGTCGCCCACCGTCCGGCATGGCGTCACGGGCGTTCACGCAAAGGTTCATGATGACCTGCTCCATCATGGATCTGTCGGCATGGACAATGCCCAAACGTCTCCCGGGGATGAAATCGAGTTCTATGTGTTCGCCTATGATGCGTTCGAGCATCGATGTCACATTGGAGGTGACCTCGTTGAGGTCCACGTCCATGGACTGGAGTATCTGCCTCCGGCTGAATGCAAGGATCTGGGAGACGAGACCAGCCGCCCGATCCCCGGCCTTTGCCACATGATCAAGCATGGTCCGGACGGGCGAACCGTCCGGAAGCCGAGTGAGGGCCAGACTTGTGTAGCCGTTTATCACCTGAAGGATGTTGTTGAAGTCATGGGCCACGCNNCCACCGCCTCCATCTTCTGGGCCTGGCGTAGTTGCCCCTCGAGGGCGAGTTCCCGGCCTATGTCTCTACTCACTTTCACAAAGCCCGTGATCCGTCCGGTCTCGTCCTTTATGGGGGAGATGACAGCCTGCTCAGTGACGGGCGTTCCGTCCTTTTTCCTGTTGATGAGGCGCCCCTCCCATGTCCTTCCTGCAGTGATGGTCTCCCAGAGATTCTTGTAAAATACCTCGTCATGTGCCCCGCCTTTAAACATGCTGGGATCTCGGCCCATCGCCTCTTCCCGCTTATAACCTGTCATGCGTTCGAAACATGGGTTCACGAAGGCGATGGTCCCTTTCGCGTCCGTTATCACCACGGCCTCCTCGGCCTGTTCAATGGCCTGGGCAAGGCGAATATTCCTGGATTCGTTTTCGATGCGGCGAAGGGTCTCGCTGAGGGTGTTGGCCGCGCCCCGCAGGAGGGACTCTTCTTCCGTGCTCCATTCCCGTTCCGAGATGCAGTTGTCGAAACCGATGAAACCGAGGTGACTCCGTCCCCCGGGGATCGGAACGACGAGAATCGCCTTGATTTCCTGGGGTTCGAGGACCTCCCGTTCGGAACGCGGGAAGTCCCTGACCATTCCGGAGATGGATTCACCCTGCGAAAAGGCCTTGACCCAGCGGGGGAAATCTTCTTCGTACGGAAGATCCTGGAGGCAAGGATTGTCGATCTGGGGGGTTACCCCTTGTGCGCACCATTCGGCCATCTGACTTGTGAGAAGCCTTCCGTCCGGATCGCGTCGATCGAGAAAGACATAGGCGCGGGACGCCCCGATGGCAGGACCGATCCGGTTGACGATCGCCCGGCAGCAAAGGAACGGGTCCGTAGTGGACATACAGGCGAGGGCTGCCTCGTTTTGGGCGATGATAAGGCGTTCGCGCCTTTTCTTTTTTTCTTCGGCCTGTTTTCGATCGGTTATGTCCATGACCTGGCCAAGGGTCAGGATATTCCCCTCCGCGTCCTTCACGATGGAGGCCGCAAGCTCGAGGATCCGCCGACCCCCGCCCTTTGCGATGGCAATGATCTCGTAACGGTCCCCGACGGCCTCACCCAGTCGTCTCTTCCGATATCTCTCATCCACCATCTGCCGGCTTTCCTCGGCTATGACCGTACGGAAATCCTTTCCCATGATCTCATCATGGTCGTATCCGAGGATGCGGCTGAATTGTTCGTTCAGATAGACGAACTGATATTGGTCGTCGACAAGAAAGATGCCGGATGGGGCATGCTCAGCGAGGGAACGGAAGAGCTCCTCGCTTTCCCTTAGGGCGCTCACCGCCTGCATGCGCGCGCTTATGTCGATGACGTAACCATGATAGTGGCCGATGACACCGGAGTCGTCCCGCACGATCGAGGTGTAATCGGCCACCCAGACGACCTTGCCGTCCTTTCTGACGAGACGGTAGGGCTCGTGAACCATGCGCTCCGCGGCTCCCTTAGCGGCCTCCGAGACCTCGCGCTCCACACGATCCCGGTCCTCCGAATAAATGAGTGCCCGATATGAGGAACAGCCGGCCGTGAGTTCCTCGGCTGTATAACCGAGAATGGACGCCACGTTATCTGATACGCTTTCCACGGGCCATCCGGGTTCGGCCCGCCAGCGAAAGATCATGCCCGGGCCTGCCTCGAACATGCCGCGTTCGGCCTTCCGGCGAAGTTCCATCTCATCCTGGAGCTGGGAACGCCCCTTTTCGATGGTCTTTTCCAGCGCATGGCTTGCAAAACGCATCCCGGCAAAGACAAGTCCGGCAAAAAAGATCCACCGGATAATGGCAGCCTTATGGAGGTCTTGGTGAAAGAGGCGGGCGTCATGGGCAAATTGCTCGTCCAGGCGCAGATCCAGCTCCCTTTCCAGGGAACGATCCACACACATGACGAGGAGACCAATAGCGCAAAAAAGGACAAAGACGAGGACAAGAGACGTCTTGTTCCTGCTCTGCATGGTCGATAGTCCCCTTTCAAGGCCTGATGCATAACGCCCAGGAAGCCCTTTTCAGGCAATGTCATCCAGGCATTGCTGTCCTTATAGCAACATGGAAAGGAAAAAAGAAGGCTCTTCGTCATTTCGTGTGGA
>DIFG01000054.1 GCA_002419025.1 Deltaproteobacteria bacterium UBA5754
CGAGCAACACAGCCATCGGGCGAAAGAACCATTTTTCAAGGTTCCCCGATGGTTTTTATAGGGCGATCCTGGAGGGTTCTTCTGTGAAGGAACTTTTCTTTTTTTCTACCGTTACCGAAGAGGATGTCGGCAGGGAAAAGGCAAAGGCGAGACTTCTGCGAAAGACCCGTTGGTGGCGGAACAGGTGCGCAACCGGGATATGTTTCTATTGTGGACGCAAGGTGACACCAACGGAACTCACGATGGATCACATCGTTCCCATCGTGAGGGGAGGCAGGAGTGAAAAGAATAATCTCGTCCCCTCTTGCAAGGAGTGCAACTCGAAAAAGAAATACCTTCTTCCCATGGAGTGGGAAGGTTACCTTCGCGAGAGAAAGGAGCAGGAGGTATGATCTTTTTTTGTAACATTTCCGACCGTTTTGTTTTTGGATCCGCTGTTTTTGCCTGTCTTCTTGTTGTCTTCTCCCTGTACCCGTCAGGCATGGTTTTGGGGCAGGAAGAGATTGCTTCATCCACAGATTACGGAGAGACGTACCTCATAGGTCCGGGTGATGTCCTAGATATCCAGGTATGGAGGGAGCCGGATCTCTCCCGAACCTTCACTGTCCGCCCGGACGGGAAGATCACCATGCCCCTCCTCGATGACGTCCAGGCCGCAGGGCTCTCGCCCATGCAACTCAAGGCCGTCATCGAGAGGGATCTTGCAAGATTCATCGATGGCCCGACTGTCTCGGTCGGTGTCGCAGAGATCAACAGCAAGTTCGTCTATGTCCTTGGCAAGGTGAATACCCCAGGGCAATTGCCACTCCAGAGAGGCATGACCGTCATGCAGGCCCTTTCGCTCGCTGGAGGTTTCGCTGAGTGGGCTGATGAGAAAAATATTATCATACTGCGGGAGAGGCAGGGAAAGAAGGAACGCATTCCCTTCAACTACAAGGATGTCTCCATGGGCAAGAATCTGGAAGCTAACATCGTACTCCAGCCGGGTGATACGATCGTGGTTCCATGATGGTAGGATCATGCGGCGACTATGCTAAGCTGCCACATTAATATCCTGTTTTGGGTCGTTATTGCCGCAGTTACGGCATGTCTTGCCTTTTTGCCGTCTGCCTTGCGTGCAGAGATGAGGTACCAGGTGGGAGCGGAGATAGCCGAGCGTTACTTGAGCAATATCTACCTCTCTCCGGATAACGAAAAATCGGACTTCATCACCACTCCTTCCCTTATGGGCGAGATTACAGACGAGACCGCGACCAGGACCCTCAGCGCCCGGTATCTCATCGGCTACAACAAATTCGCCCGGTACGACGAGAACGACTACGTGAGCCATTTGGGCGAGCTCGCATGGGATCAGGACCTCACAGAGAGGATCTCGTGGCACATCACGGACCGGGGATATCGTTCCGAGGAGCCTGCGGAGGAGGACCCGGAGATCACCACCACCCGGGACACTCGGAGCCCCTATATCAGAAATGCCCTTGAGACGGGTCTTTCCTATCAGTTCGGCCCCGAGGACCGCCTGACCCTTTCCTTTGCCGACATGTGTCTCTGGAACGACGACCCCGAGGAGGAGGACATCATCTCTTATGGTCCACGGGCCGTGTTCGACTACTGGTTCACGCACCGGCACGGGGTCACTGTGACCGGGTCGCGTGATTACACGGAATACGATGACACCCCCTCCAACAGGATGAATTCCTTGGGCCTCATGTACCATCTGCGTCGCTCCCCCCATACCACGTGGCACCTGGGGTATGACTGGGAGGACTTTTCTTCCCGGGATCCGGAGGAGATGGACTACGTGGTCAATGACTGGACTGTCGGTATCGATCATGCGTGGAGCCCCGCCTGGGGCATGGGCCTTTCCGTCGGATACTACCGTGAAGAACCGGAGGTGGGGTCCTCGAATGACGGATATTCCTACACCTTTTCACTCTCACGCGCCTTTGTGAGAGGATCCTTCACGATCGCTGGAGATGGCGGACACAGGGCCGAATTCACGGAACCGGTACGCAAGGGCGAGGAACAGCCAGGGTTTACCGAGTATCAGGGTGTTTCCGCCTCCTTTCTTTATGAACCGGTCAGAAGGGTCACCTGTCATGCCGAGGCAGCCTATGAGCACGAAAAGTCCACCGGCGGGGATTCGGTGACCGATGACACATGGATGGCCGGATCGGGCCTTGCCTATCTCTTTCGTCCATGGCTCGCCGGAGGTGTTGATCTCATGTACGAGAGCCGGACGTCTTCTGATCCTGATGATGAATACGATACATTCACTGCCATTGTCAGTCTCACGGCCTTTTACGGTACGCTGAGCAATCGCCCAGGAGCCCTGACTGGAGGCGGTGTGACAGCAGGAGGGACCCCATGAGCATGGGCAAGGAGACCCAGGCGTCGGCCTTCGATCTCGACAAGTACCGGACCATGGCCCTTCGGCGAAGGTGGGAGATCGTTTTCGGTGCTATTCCGGCGCTTCTCTTGGGGCTTCTCTTCTGTCTCGTTGCTCAAAGGATCTATAAGGCGAGCACGACCATTGTGCTTGTCCCTCAGAGGGTCCCTGAGGCGTATATACGCACCACTGTGACGGGTGACGTCCAGGAAAGGATCCGTGGGATCTGGCAGGAGATCACGAGCCGGACCAATCTCGAGCGGGTTATCCAGCAGTACGACCTCTATCCCGATGCGCGCGAAAGGTTCCCCATGGAGACGGTGGTCGAGATTATGAGGGAAAAGGTCGTGATAGAGAGCCCACGCGAGGCCCGGTCAAATGCCTTCGTGCTCTCTTACGAGGGTGAGGACCCTGAACTCATTGCCAAGGTAGTCAATGCCCTTGCCAATATGTTCATCGAGGAAAATCTCAGGCTTCGCGAGGCCCAGGCCCAGGGAACGGCGGATTTTCTTGCCCAGGAGCTGGAGAACGTGTCGATCAAGTTGAAGGAAAGGGAGGAGGTCCTACGGCAATACAAGACCGCGCACATGGGAGAACTTCCTGAGCAGAATCAGGCCAACCTCACCGTCCTTACCCAGCTCCAGCAGCAGATCGAGTCCACACAGGAGGATATCCGCCGCGCCGAGGAGAGAAAGGTCCTTCTCCAAGGACAGATCGCAGAGGAAGAGGCGCGTGTTCGGGCGGCATCCGTCGCAGCAGGTCCGGCGCAGCCCGGCGCAGCCCAGGGACCGGTGAGCATAGGCGAATTGAGGGCCCAGCTTGCGGGCCTCCTTACCCGATATACCTCGGAGCACCCGGATGTGGTGGCGCTTAGGCAGCGCATCGCAAGTCTCGAGAAGGAACAGGGAGATTCTGGATCTGGAAGATCTGAGGGTCTGTCTCCAACCGGCGGTGTGGAGAGCTCCGTTGTCCTCGGCCTCAGATACCAGATTAGGGGGATCGACATGGAGATCGCATCCCTTCGCGAAGAGACCGCGAGGCTCAAGACCCAGATAGCGGAATATCAGAGGCGGATCGAAGACGCCCCCAAGAGGGAACAGGAGCTCATTGAAATAACCCGAGACTACGAAAACCTCAAAACCAGCTACGAGAACCTCCTCACCAGGAAGATCGAGGCCGAGCAGGCCGCGGCCCTCGAGGCCCGGCAAAAGGGCGAGCAGTTCCGCATCGTGGATACGGCGCGTGTGCCAGAGGTCCCGGTATGGCCTGATGCCAAAAAGCTCCTTTTCATGACCCTGGTGGCGGCCATCGGTTGCGGTGTGGGGCTGGCCTTTGCGAGGGAATTTCTCGCCAAGGGTCTCTACGACCCCGAGGACGTCTCGGCCCTTTTCAAGATCCCCGTTGTCGCGAGCATTCCCTACCTCATGACCATGGAAGAGAGGCGCGGAAGGCGTCGAAAAACCGTCCTTCTCGCATCCCTTGCAGGGATCGGGTATGCGGCCGCCGCAACCCTCCTCGTGATTCTCGTGGTGAAGGGACCGGGGGCATGGACCGGGATCCTCTGACCTGACATGTACCTGGCATACTACGGCCTGCGGGAAGGGCCATTTACCATCTCTCCTGACCCGCGCTTTCTTTACATGAGCGATGCCCATCGGGAGGCCTTCGCCCATCTCACGTACGGCATCTCACAGATGCGCGGATTCGTCGTTATCACCGGGCCTGTAGGCACGGGAAAGACCACGCTCGTTAACGCCCTTCTGGCAGACCTCCCACAAAAGGTCCGGACCGCCTTTCTTGTCAATCCCGCCCTCACGCGGGACGAGTTCTATTACCTCCTGGCCGACGCCTATCAACTCGGGGCCATCGAGAACAAGGCCCAGTTTCTGGTCAGGTTCTCACGTTTTCTCGAAAAGGCATACCAAGAGGATGACAACGTCGTCCTCATCGTGGACGAGGCCCATTGTCTCTCCCGCGAGCTTCTTGAGGAGATCAGGCTCCTGTCCAACCTTGAAACACCCCGAAGCAAACTCATGAACATCATCCTGCTCGGTCAACCTGAGTTGGAGACCATCCTCGACGAACCGAGGCTGCTTCCCCTGCGCCAGAGGATCACCCTCCACTTCAGGCTTCCGGCCCTTACGAAGGAGGAAACGCGTCATTACATGCAAACCAGGCTTCTCAAGGGCGGTGCGAGGGATCTTGCCATATTCGATGAGAACGCCGTTTCACGTATATACGATTACACCAAGGGAATACCCAGACTCATCAATGTGCTTGCGGACCGGGCGCTTCTCACCGGGTATTTGAAGGAAAAAAAACGGATTTCCGATACAGAGATAGATGAATGCGCGGACGAGCTTTCCTTGAAGGATGGCTGCCGGACGGATGACAAAAAAAGGCACGTTCGCCCACCATCATGCAAGCGGTTTTTCCCATGGTTTTTTTTCGCGATTCTCGCGGTTTTCATCGTAGGGATAGTCTTTTTCTGGTGGAATAATCTTGATGGATTCGCAAAAAGTCCTGGACTCGTCATGCCGGACTTGATCCGGCATCCAGAACATATTG
>DIFG01000001.1 GCA_002419025.1 Deltaproteobacteria bacterium UBA5754
ACGAAATGACGAAGAGCCCAATTTTCCAGCCCATGCGGCGTACGCTAACTACACCTCATTCCTGGAAAATTTCGCGCCGTGCATCTCGGACTTTTTGAGCTAAGTGATGTAGGTCGGGTTAGCGTAGCGTACCCGACAAAAGCACTATGTGTCTTCCGCCTTGGATCGGCCGCATTCCAATTACCACCGCCATGTCGAGGCCGGGGTATACTAGGCCGATTGGGGGGCAGATAATTGGGATTTCGAAGGGATAGGCCGTGAGTGATGTTATGGGCCGGCCTCAGGTTGTCGGGTTACGCTGCGCTAACCCTACCTACAAAGCTTTTTGCTTGCGGTATTCCTCATGGGGACGTTATAAGAGAGAAAAGATATGAAAATCTCGATCCGTTTCTACCTATTCCGGCGTCTCTTAAGACTTCGCACGTGGTGGGCCGCCTTTCTCCACGATATCGCGTGGATCCCCACATCCATCCTCCTTGGTTTTTGGGTAAGGTTCAATTTCGACTCCATCCCTCCGGACTTTCTCTCCGGGGCCTGGACGCTGACCGGCATCGCAATCCCCGTTCAGGGGATGCTCTTCTGGAACCTCGGCCTCTACCGAGGTATCTGGCGTTTTGCCTCCCTCCCAGACCTCATCCGCATATTCAAGGCCGTCTCCATCGGAAACGTCACGATCTTCACCCTCGCCTATCTGCTTAGGATAGAGGGCATCCCCCGGTCTCTCATCTTCCTTTATCCCTTACTCCTCGCCGCGGGACTCTCGTGCCCCAGACTCGCCTACCGATGGATCAAGGACCACCGTTTTCGAATGCGCGACCACGACGCAAAAAGGACCCTCGTCATAGGGGCGGGCAAAGCGGCGGACACCCTCGTTCAGGACCTCGTCAAACAGGGCAGGCACATCCTTGTCGGCATCCTGGACGACGATCCGCGAAAAAAAGGACGGGACATCTACGGAATCCCCATAATCGGTCGGCTCGACGCCATCGAAGACGTAATCATTCAGTACGACGTGGAGCTCGTGCTCCTTGCCATTCCGACTGCCTCGGCACGCACGATCCATAGGATCTTCTCCACATGCCAGAGACTCGGCGTGGATTTTCGGACCCTCCCATCCCTTGCAGAGATAGCAGACGGCAGGATCGAGACCTCATCGCTTCGGGAGATCCGCATCGAAGACCTCCTCGGAAGGGAACCCGTACAGTTGGACACGGAGGAGATATCCCGTTTTCTCAAAGGGAAAAAGGTCCTCGTCACCGGGGCCGGAGGTTCCATAGGCTCGGAACTCTGCCGTCAGATCACCATGTTCCGTCCCCAGGAACTCATTCTCATCGATAACGGGGAATACAATCTCTATCAAATCGAAAAGGAAATGAACGCTCCGGAAAGGGCCGTCTCCATCACGACCTTCCTGGGCGACGTCAGAGACGAATCCCGCATGCGTTTCATCTTCGGACTGACCCGCCCCGAGGTCGTTTTTCACGCCGCTGCCCTCAAGCACGTCCCACTCGTGGAAAAAAACCCCATCGAAGGAGTCAAGACCAACGTCCTCGGGACCAAGATCGTGACGGACATCTCCCGGGAATTAGGGGTGGAAAAATTCGTCCTCGTCTCCACGGACAAGGCGGTGAACCCTGGAAACGTCATGGGCGCGAGCAAGAGGATCGCTGAGATTTACTGCCAGAACCTGAATGGGCGTTCTTCCACGCTTTTCATCACGACCCGGTTCGGAAACGTCCTCGGGTCAAGCGGATCGGTCATCCCCCTCTTCAAGGAACAGATCGCCAAGGGAGGGCCCGTGACCATCACCCATGCGGACATGACACGCTATTTCATGACCATCCCAGAGTCCTGTCAACTCATCCTTCAGGCAGGCGCGATCGGAGAAGGCGGAGAAATATTCGTCCTCGACATGGGAGAACCGGTCCGGATCGTTCATCTCGCCGAGGAGATGATCCGGCTTTCAGGCCTTGAGGCCGGGCGGGACATCGAGATCGTCTATACCGGCATCCGCGCCGGGGAAAAACTCCATGAGGAGCTCTTACATCCTTCCGAGACCCCCATCGGAACCCGGCACCCGAAGATCAAACTTGCCTCGTCCCGGGCTGTTGACCTGCGCTGGATCGAGGACCGCCTCTCCGCCCTTGAAAAGGCCTGTGAAGCCTATGACATCCCCCGGCTCCGGCAACTCCTCACGGAGATGGTACCGGAGTATCCGGAAGGTTCGGCTCCCGCTTCAACGTCATCCCAGGTCCGGGCCAATGCGACGGTTCACTGAACGAACGGACGGCCCACCAGTCCAAAAGTTCCCTGGCCGCGGCCCCGAGCCGGAGATGTCCTTCCGGGATCCCGCCCAGCCTTTCTTCCCGAATCATGCCGCCCAGGTCCCCAATCCATCTCTTTAACCGGTCCTCCGGGATTCCATGGCCGGCATCCGCTGCCGAGATGACAATCCGAGGCGACTCGCCGGGTTCATCAACCCCGTATCGCGCGGCGACCGCGACGCGCCCGTCCAAAACCGGGGCGGTAACCTGTCTGACCGGTCAGTCGAAAAGGTTTAACTGTCCCTGATGTGCTGAGAGGTTGAGTGGACTCTCCTGGGGATCGTCGCCATCCGCAAACAGCCGGACGCGGCCGTAGGTCCCGTCCGAGCCAGGAACGACATGGACCGAGCCCGCGCGCATGCGGCGGATTCCCGCAAGGACCTTGCCTGGGACGAACCGGGCAAGTTCTTTTTCCTCCATGCGAAGAAGGATCTCCATCTCGTTTCCAGCAATCCCGACGAGCCTCCCGTATTCCTTCCTGACGCGCGATGTCTGGGACTTCACGCCCGCGGCCTCGGCGATGATCTCGTCAAGGGGGACGAGATGGACGGCAGGCAGGGCATGGGGAGGCCGAAACCCCTCCGGACGGTCAGCCAGGTCCTCCACCCTGTGAAGGACCCCCACTGTGAGTTCACCGCCGCAGACAGGGCATCTGCCCCCCAGCTGCCTGGTCTCGGAAGGGGGGAGGGAGACCCCGCAGGCGCGGTGGCCGTCGAAGTGGTACTTGCCCTCCTCGGGGAAGAATTCGATGGTCCCCTCGAACCCCTTTGAGGGATCACGGACCGCGTTCATGACGGCGTCATAGGAAAGGGCGCAGGAAAAGACATTGGCCTCCCGGCCGATCTTTCCCGGAGAATGGGCGTCGGAGTTGGAAAGGAGTGTGTAGCGGTCCAAAGCCGAGAGGCGCCAGTTCATCTCTGGGTCGGAAGAAAGGCCTGTTTCAAGGGCGCAGATGTGTCGGCTCTCCTCCTCGAAACACTCTTCGAGGGAATCAAAACCGGATTTTGCCCCGAAAAGGGAGAACCATGGGGTCCAGACATGGGCCGGGACCACGAGGCACCGTGGGGATATCTCCATGACCACGCGGACGAGGTCCTTGACCGGAAAACCAAAAATGGGCCTGCCGTCCGAGGTGATATTTCCCACCTTGGAGAGCCAGTTCTGGATCTCCGCTGCGGTCCAGAAATCCGGAGCGAAAAGGACCGTGTGTATCCTTCTGCACTTTCCCCCCTGGGTGAAGATGTTAGATACCTCGGCGGTAAGGATGAATCTCGGCCCCTCCGGGTCTTCCCGGTGAACGTAGAGGCCGTTTCCCTCAGGTTCGAGCACACCCTCGAGCTCTTCCAGATATACGGGATGGGTGAAATCCCCGGTTCCCACGAGGCCTATTCCCTTCCTCCGGGCCGCCATTACAAGACCCGCCGCGTCCATCTCCCGACTTGTCGCCCTGCTGAACCGGGAATGGACATGGAAATCCGCGAAAAAGACCTCCCGGCCCCACGGATTGAATGACGGGACGCACAAGGCGTTATTTTTCTCCTGGGTCCTCATCTTCTGTTTCACGGATTCAGGCGGATTTTTTCAATGACATCATCCGCATCGGATCATTTATCTTGATCATCTTCTCTCGTGGCATGTTGACTCATGGAAGACGAGGGTTTAGTCTTCCGCGCATGGTGAAGGTGAAGATATCCGGAGGGATATTTTCAATATAATGGCTGATTTTTCGGACCTTATCACCCGAAGGACCTTTTTCCAAGGACCCGCCGGGGACACCCTCTCCCTCATTGCCGAGGGGGAGCCTCCGTGGACTGCCCTCGCCCGCCTGCAGGATTTCATCATTGATGTCTTCACACCCAATCTTCCGGACAGGATCCCGATCCTCACCCCTCTCCCGAACCCCATCGTCCTCCTGCCCGATGGATCGGTCTCATGGGATGCTGCCCTTGTGACAGACGCATCCAGTAAGGGTCGACCGGTGGCCTTGATCGGAGACACATTGATTCCGGATGCGTCCATCCTTTGCGCAGGGGCGATCTTCGCAGACAGGCGTATCCGTATCGGAAAAGGTGTCGTGATCGAACCAGGGGCCTTTGTCAGGGGACCAACCGTCATCGGAGACCGGACCGATGTGCGACACGGGGCCTATATTCGGGGGAACTGCCTCATAGGGCAGGCCTGCGTCGTCGGGCACGCCACCGAGGTCAAGGGGTCCATATTCCTCGACGCGGCAAAGGCCGGCCACTTCGCCTATGTAGGGGACAGCATCCTCGGGGAAAACGTCAATCTCGGGGCTGGAACCAAACTCGCAAACCTCCGATTTGGTACGGGAAACGTGATCATCACCGTAGGCGGAAAGCGGGTTGACACGGGCCGCAGAAAACTCGGGGCCATCCTCGGAGACCTTGTTCAGACCGGATGCAACTCCGTCGCAAATCCCGGCGCCATCCTGGGCCATTCCTCCCTCGTCCCCCCAAACACATCTGTCAGGCCCGGTTTCCACCCCCCCCGTTCCGTCATCCGCTAAAAAAACAATAACCCACATCCCTACGAAGGAGTACATGATGAAACACCACCTTAAGACCCTCATGGTATCCACTGCATGCCTCTTCCTCATTGGGGCCGGAGGCATCTCCTCCGCCGCAGAGGATCCTTCCACCGTCCTTGCCGAGGTCGGCAAGGCCAAACTCACCCTCGGCCAGTTTAATGAGCAAGTAGCCGAGCTTCCGCCCCAGTTCCAGATGACGCTTGCCGTCAATCCCCAGCTCCGCGAGCAGCTTCTCGAGCGCTGGGTCCAGATCACCCTCTTCGCCGAGGAGGCGAAAGCCACGAAGATGGATCAGGACCCCGCATTCAGGGCAAAACTCGAGGACGTGAAAAACGCCCTCCTCGCCCAGGCCTTTATTGAAAAAAAGGTGGAAGGCAAGGTCACAGTCACCCCGGATGAGGTCAAGGCGTATTACGAGGCCCACAAAGAGGAATTCTCCCAGCCGGAGATGGTGAAGGCCCGCCATATCCTCGTACGGGTCCCCTCGGACGCGGATGCAAAGGCATGGAGCGACGCCGAGACCAAGGTCAAGGACATCAGGAAACAACTGGACAAAGGGAAGGATTTTGCCGAACTGGCCAGGCAGTATTCGGAAGACCCCGGCTCAAAGGATCGGGGAGGAGACCTGGGATTTTTCCCCAAAGGACGTATGGTGCCCGAGTTCGAGACAGCCGCCTTTGCCCTCAAGGCAGGGGACACGAGCGGGCCGGTGAAAAGCCCATTTGGCTACCACATCATCCAGGTCCAGGAGCGTAAGGACGCGGCAGTCACCCCGTTCGAGGACATCTCCCAGCAGGTGGAACAAAGACTCATCGCAGAAAAACAGCAGAAACTCGTCGAGCAAATCACCGACGAGTTGAAGAAAAAGTTTCCCGTTTCCATCCACAAGGATCGGCTCCCGAAGCCCGAGGCCGCACCGCAGGGCGCCCATTCCCCAGTGCATGGAGCGCCTGCCAAGACAAAATAAGCTTTTTGGCCCGTTTCATAGGGCGCAGACACCATTTTGCTTGCGCCCTTTTCTGCCATTTGAGAAGAAATGAGGCTCTTCGTCATTTCGTG
>DIFG01000036.1 GCA_002419025.1 Deltaproteobacteria bacterium UBA5754
TCCACACAAAATGACGAAGAACCTTATTTTTCCGACCCGGACCTACGCCATCTTCTGGCGTTTTTCCCTCTGTGCGTTCTCGAAAAGGGCGTGGAAATTCACGGGCTCCATGAGGAACGGAGGGAATCCTCCGTCGATGGTGGCCTGGGAGAGGATCTGGCGGGTGAAAGGAAAGAGATAGGTCGGGCAGTCCACGCCGAGGACCCGTGGAAGATGCTCTTCGGGGATGTTTTTCAGGAGAAAGATGCCGGCGTGTTCTGCCTCGATGAGAAAAAGGGTCTTTTCGTCCGGCTTGTTCTTGAGGTCGGCGGTGACGGTGAGGACGACCTCCCAGTGGTCGTTCTCAAGCTTATTGTGCTTAAGCCCGAGCTTGAGGTCGATTTTGGGTTCCTCGATCTTCGCAAAGTAGATATCAGGGGCGTTTGGGTTTTCGAAGGAGAGATCCTTCAGGAACATCTTCTGGAGCCTGAAAACTGGGATCTCATTTTGTTGGGGCGGAGCGGTTTTTTCAGTCATAAAGGCATCCTTTTTGCTGATTTTGAGGACAAAATTTACTGAACCATACCCTTCAGGGAACGGCTTCGCAAGGCGATCAGGGTCGTTTTTGCCCGCGCTTGATCTTATATTTGTCCATCTTGTAGCGTAGTGCCCGTTCGCTGATGCCAAGGGCATCAGCAGCCCGTGTCTGGACCCATCCGCTCCTTTCAAGGGCTTCAAGGATAGCCGTCCTTTCCATGGCTGCCAGCCGTTCGTCCAGAATCCCATCAGGTCCGTCGGACGGGGTCTGCACCTCAGGCGGAAGATCTGCAGGGCTGATGAGATGTCCCCGCGCAAGGGTGACCGAACGTTGGACGATATGCTCGAGTTCTCGGATGTTTCCGGGATACGGGTATCTCACCATGAGATCAAGGGCCTCAGGGGAGAATGCCGCGGGACGCATGGCATAGCGGGAGACAAAGAGATCGACGAGACGGGGTATATCCTCCTTCCGCTGCCGAAGGGGCGGGATCACGATCTCGAAGACGTTCACCCGATAGTAGAGGTCCTCCCGGAATTCCCCCTTTCCCGCCATGTCTTTGAGATTTCGGTTCGTGGCTGCGACGACCCGCACGTCCACATCGATGGTCCTCTCCCCGCCTGTCCTCGTGAAGCGTTTCTCCTGAAGGGTCCGAAGGAGTTTGGGCTGGAGGGTGAGGGGGAGTTCGCCGATCTCGTCGAGGAAGATGGTCCCTGTGTGGGCTAGCTCGAAACGTCCACGCCTCTGGGAAACTGCACCGGTAAAGGCCCCCTTTTCGTGGCCGAAGAGCTCGCTTTCAAAGAGACCCTCGGGGATGGCGGCGCAGTTCACCTCGATGAAAGGACCCTCTCTTCGCGGACTCAACATGTGGATGAGGCGCGCGACCAGTTCTTTTCCTGTTCCGGTCTCACCTCGGACGAGGACAGTCCAGGGTGTCTGGGCAACACGCCTGACCAGGGAAAGCACCTCTTTCATGGCCGGGCTCTCCGCCACAAAATCCATGGGGAGGGGCGCCTCGCGGGCGGTTTCTTCAACGCGTTTGGCATCCTCCTCGATAAAAAGGCGGTTCTCGACCTCCCTCACCCGATCGAGAAGAGCGTCGAGATCCACGGGTTTTTCCAAGTAGTCGTCTGCCCCGAGTTTCATGACAGAAACAGCGGTTCCCACCTCTCCGTATGCGGTGATCATGATGACCCGGACGAAGGGAGTGACCTCCTTGATGCGTTCGAGGACCTCCTTTCCCGAAAGCCCAGGCATCTTCTGATCGAGGAGGACGATCTGGACCGGAGTCCTTGCGAAAAGGGCAAGGGCCGTCTCTCCGTCCGGTGCGGCAATCACCTCGTATCCGTGCCTCTCGAGAAAGCCCTGGAGGAGCTCCCGCTGGAGCGGTTCATCTTCGACGACGAGTATCTTCATGAAGCAGCCTCTGTCTGGAAATCGGTGTTCTTGGGAAGGGGGTTTCGGGGGAGTCGGACTGTGACCACGAATATATTCCCATCCCGGATGGATGCGGCAATGGTTCCACCGTGGGCCGAGACGATCCTGCGCGATATGGCAAGTCCGAGCCCAGTCCCCCGGGTCTTAGTGGTGAAATAGGGCTCGAACACCTGGGCGAGTTCGTCCGGTGCAGGCAGTAATCCCCTATTTTTCACCTGAAGAACGACATCGTCCATCTCATATTTTACAGAGATGCTGATCGATCCGCCCCTGGACTCCGCCTCGGCCGCGTTTCTTAGAAGATTCACCACCACCTGCCTGAGAAGATCCCGGTCCGCCCGGATCAAGCACGGGACCGGGATTTCCCTCCTGATGACGAGGCGTTTTTCGTCAAGAACGTCCCCCAATGCTGCCTCGACATCCTCAAAAAGAAGATCAAGTCTCGTCTCCTGAAGATGAATCTTTGGGGTCCGTGCGTAGTCAAGGAGGTTCGAGACGATGCCGTTCGTCCTGGCGAGGGACTCCATGACTACTGAAATCAGCCGTCTATGGCCGGGCAGGAGCTCGTCCGCCTCCATGGAAAGGCGCTGAAGCCCCATGGACATGGCGTTCAAAGGATTTCGCACCTCATGGGCGATGGATGCAGCGGCGCGCCCGAGGGCCGCTTCCTCCCTCCTTTGGGAAAGCATTTTTTCATATTCCTCCACCTGGCTGAGATGGCTGGTCTGTTGCCTGTAGAGGAGCCAGGAGAGAATGGCGGCCGAGATGGCAAGGAGGCCCCCATAGAGCGCAAGATCACGGAAAAGGCCAGCGATCCTTTTTCGAAGGGGGGATGCGTCGAGGCCGAGGACGAGACCCCGATCTCCGATCCGGACAGTCACCTCGGCAACGGGTCTCCCATCACGATTCACAAAGGAGACCGGGACCTCCTGCCCGGCGGCCACTGGTTCCTCATCCACGACCTTGACAAAGGAGATGCCGTGAAGATGCGAGATGCCCAAGAGGACACGTTCGAGGCTGACCTCCCTGCGAAGCTCCTCGATATCCCGTCCCGGAACCCCTGTGACAATGCACCCCCCGCCGGGTAGGGTATGGATGAGCCTAATCTCGTGGCTGGCGGTGTCATGGATCAGGTCTTGCGATATGTCGCAACCTGTGACCTGGCGCGCCCAGCCTTCCGGTCCATCGACGAAGGTGCCGTCCTTACGTATGACGGCGACGCCCGAGAGCCCTGCCTCCAGGGCGAAGGCGGCGAGTTCGTGGGAATCAAAAGGCTCGACGGAATCGAGGTATGCGACGAATCGGGCGGTGTTTGTCAGAAAAAGCGAAAGGGTTTCGTCGATCACTTCAGCGGACCGGATAGCCAAGCGGGCCTGGAGACCTACGATATCAGCTACGAGCCTGGCATGATCTCGGGCATCGGCCGTGAAGAGGGTCCGTGCGCGTGCGGCCTGGAGGAAAAAGTGGAAGAGGACGAAGGCGAAGAGGAGGCCGAAGACGAGAAGATTCCCTTTCCAGAGGGAGAATCCAGACTGAGGCCTGCCGGGATGCCCTTTGTCAGCGGCCATGTCTCCCCCCGTGGCCGCTGCCTCCACGGCCGAATCCCCCGCCCTGCATCCCTCCGTTTTCGTGCCATTGCGGAGAGGCGCCCCTCATTATCCGCTCGCGTACACCCGTCCGGTCTTTTCCGCAGGTAAACCGGGAGGGAGAAACGATCCTATGGGCCCTTGGAAGGCCATCCGGGGTCTCCGGGCCGCTCAAACGGACGCGCACAGCCTCTCCGGGAGTAAGATCCTCGGGCATCCCCCCTTTTTCTGCCTGGATGCTGATTTCTTGCCCGGCAGCGTACTCACCTGCAGGGTGATCGACCCTCAGGACAAAGATCCCTGCTTCATGGTCGACGGATTCGACCGTGCCGAAAAGACACGTTTCCTCTCCTTTTGCGGGGCAGTCCACCAAGAAAAAAATGACTGCGGCCATGCCCGCTATAAAGATCTTCAGGAGGTGAGTAAGGTCGAATGAAATCTGCATCACGCCCACATTATCAGATGAAAAACCGTTTGAAAAACAAGAAATTTGCTTGTTCTATAGCCGACGCCATCCCACTCTAGGCCGTCAAAAAAGGCCGGTCATCTCATCGATGCCGGCCTTTATCCGTTTATCGTCCCCGTTTTCATCGGGGCGGAAATGGGGGCGAAGTCATTCCTCAGGCTTACTGGGTTCTGCAATCCCCCATCCGGCAAGGCTTTCTCCAGAGGGGCCGGCCGGTCTCCGCGTCCCGAAGGACTATGGTCGCGTCCCCAACCGTCACAGATGTGGCGATGAGCTTCGTCGTTCCGTCGCTGAAGGTTGTCTCGACGGCCTCCACAGCCACGGTCTCGCCGATACCAGGCCGGACGACATTCTGTTCCTGCCAGTAGGGCAGGGGGCCGAAACCGTAAACAGTCGTAATTCCCGAGCCGGTGTCTATGCCGATCCCTTGTCCGGGCGTCCCGATGGAGGCGATCGTCCCGGTAACGGTCATGGGGGTCCCTTGTGTTACGGCCGACACCGGACAGGGTTGGGTGCAGTCACCCATGCCCCTCCAAGCGAGGGCCTCGTTTCCAGCGGTCAGGCCGCCGATGACCAAGAGCGTTGCGATGACTTTTCTGATCATGACATTTTCTCCTTTCTGGATATGGATGTGGATGTTTTTTGATGCCTAATTAGACAATTACCAGCAGATTTTTCAGACGAATCCTTATCACCTCCCTCCCCGATGCCGCTTCATCGAACCCTGGCCTGAAACCTGTGAACTTTTGTTTTGCTGCCCGCCTCGGACCTTGCCGCTGTACTGGCTCCTCTCTTCCGGAGTCATGTCCTGTACCCGTTTCTGCCATTCGCTGCGGAATGCGTTCCTCTCCTCTTCTGTCACGTTTTGCATGGTTCCGCGCATGGAGGAAAGCTCCTCATTTGAGTACCCGCTGTAATCAGCCGCCCCAGATAATAGGGGAAAGGCAACCAGCCCTGCGACGATTCCTGAAACCAATCCTTTCCTTGCGTTCATGAGAGACCTCCAGATGTTATTTTTTTTGGGGTGCATTGAAAAATTGTCCTTTATTTTTCAATATATTCTGGATGCCGGATCAAGTCCGGCATGACGAGTCTGGGACTTTTACATATCCATCAGTCTGTTATTATTCAATAATGATGCCAATAATTTTTTGTTTTATTTCAATAAGTTATTAGAAGTTTTTTGTGGTTTTGTCCGACGATTTCCGTCTGTCTCGACAAAAACGTCGACCTGTGGGACAGGGCTTGCGAAGTTCGGTATCATAGTCCCACCTTCCCGAACAAAATGACTAGGGCATCCCCATGGTGAATCGATGGCAATATCAGGCTCGATCCCCTCTATTCTGGATCCTTGCCACGCTCGCGTTCGCATTCGTCGTCTGGTGTACGACTTTTCGCGCGGAAAGACCCCTTCATGACCCAGATTCGCCACCAAGGCCTGTCACAGCCCGTGGGGACCTGGCCGCCGACGAGAAGAATGCCATTGAGATCTTCCAGTCAGTCTCCCCATCGGTGGTCTTCATCACGACACTCGAGCTGAGGCGGGACCTTTTCAGTCTGGATATATCCGAGATGCCGAGCGGCACCGGGTCAGGATTTGTCTGGGACACGGAAGGGAGGATCGTCACCAACTACCACGTCATCCAGGGAGCGAGCCGTGTAGCTGTCACCCTTTTCGACCATTCCACATGGAAGGCCGCCGTTGTGGGAGTTGCACCCGAAAAGGATCTGGCGGTCCTTCAGGTGCAGACCCCATCCGAGGTCCTCAAACCCATTCCTGTTGGCGAGTCGCGGGATCTCCTCGTGGGCCAGAGGGCTTACGCCATCGGGAACCCGTTCGGGCTCGACTATACCATGACCTCCGGGATTGTGAGCGCGCTGGACCGGGAGATAAAGTCAGTGACGGGCCGCACCATACAGGGTGTCATCCAGACCGATGCCGCCATCAATCCCGGAAATTCCGGTGGGCCTCTCCTCGACAGCGCCGGACGACTTATCGGTGTGAACACCGCCATCTACAGTCCTTCCGGCGCCAGCGCAGGCATCGGATTCGCAGTTCCCGCCGACGTGGTGAACCGGGTCGTTCCCGATCTCATACGGCATGGGCGTCTGATCCGGCCCGGCATCGGCATCACGGTCGCAAACGAAAGGATCGCCCAAAGGCTCGGCATCGAAGGTGTTATCGTCATTACAGTCCTTCCCGGAGGCCCGGCCGAAGCTGCAGGCATCCAAGGGGCCAGGATCCAGGCCGGAGAGGTGCTTCTCGGTGACATCATAAAGACCGTGAACGGAGTTCCGGTCTTGAATTTTGACGACCTGAAAAACAAACTAGACCAGTACCGCGTGGGAGACGAAATTGAACTCGGCATCGAGAGGGACGGCAAGCCTCTCAGTGTGAGGATAAGGCTCGAGGCGACAGGGTAGGATCTTTCCTGGATATGAGTGCCATTACGCGAAAGGCGGTGTGAACATGACGATTGGAGCGGATCCTGCCGGACAAAAGTTCAATGTCTGGCATTCCCTGTCCATTGATGAGGTATTTTCTCGGCTTAAGAGCCATCAAGAGGGTCTGACGAGCGAAGAAGCCAGGAGACGTCTTGCTATCCATGGCCCAAACAGGCCGATGTCTCCTCCCCGCAAGAGCGCTTTCATGCGGTTTCTTTCCCAATTTCACAATGTCCTTATCTACGTCCTGCTTTCTTCAGTCGTCCTGACGGCCCTTCTCGCAGATTGGCTTGATGCCGGGATCATACTTGGAGTCGTGGTTCTCAACGCGATCATAGGTTTCTTGCAGGAGGGAAAGGCTCAGAAGGCCGTGGAGGCGATCCAGGGCATCCTCACACAGGAGGCCATGGTAGTTCGCGACGGGCACCGTTTTGTCATTAATGCCGAAGAGCTCGTTCCGGGCGACGTGGTCTTTCTCCAGTCCGGAGACAAGGTGCCGGCCGATCTCAGGCTCTTTTGGACAAAGGACCTCCGTATCGATGAATCAGCGCTCACGGGAGAGTCGGTCCCCGTGGAAAAACAGGTCACCCCTGTGGCCGAAGATGCAGGTATCGGCGACCGCATGTGTCTCGCCTTTTCAGGGACACTCGTCACCTTTGGGCAAGGAAGCGGTGTCGTCGTTGCAACAGGGGATGCCACGGAGATCGGTAAGGTCAGTGCCCTTCTTGCCCGGGTCAAGCCTGTGACCACGCGCCTGACGAAACAGTTGGACGAGTTCAGTCTCTGGATCACCGGAGCCATTCTCGTCCTTGCCCTCGGCACCATCCTCTTCGGCTATGTTGTGCGGGACTACACCTTCACCGAGGTGTTTCTTGCAAGTGTTGCCCTTGCTGTAGCGGCCGTTCCTGAGGGGCTCCCTGCCATCATCACTGTCACCCTGGCCATCGGCGTACGGAGGATGGCCCGTCGAAACGCCATCATCCGAAGCCTTCCTGCAGTGGAGACCCTCGGCTCAGTGACCGTCATTTGCTCTGACAAAACCGGAACTCTCACACGGAACGAGATGACCGTGAAGACCGTGGTCACTGCGGATGCGGTCTTCCAGGTAGATGGGGTAGGATATGATCCACACGGGGCCATCATCCGCGATGGCGAGGCTGTTCTTCCGGCCGATGAGCCGGTCCTTCAGGAACTTGCAAGGGCCTCTCTCCTGTGCAACGAGGGGGCCGTGCTCCAGACAGAGAACGGATGGGAGGTCCAGGGGGATCCGACGGACGGGGCCCTCGTAACCCTTGCCATGAAGTCAGGGCTCGATCCAGCCGTCTGTGTACGGGAGTATCCCAGGGATGATACAATTCCCTTTGAGTCTGAACACAAGTTCATGGCCACCCTTCATCATGATCACTCCGGAAATGGTTATCTGTACGTGAAAGGGGCGCCGGAAATCCTGATCCCACGGTGTAGCCATCTGCGCACTGCGTCTGGGCTTTCTCCGATCGTCCCCGGTTTCTGGGAGGATCACGTGGCCTTGATCGCGGCTAAGGGCCAGAGGACCCTGGCCGTGGCCTTCAAGCAGGTTGGAGGCGGAAAGGGCAGACTTTCTTTTGAGGATGTGGAGGGCGGCCTCACCCTCCTCGGTGTCTTAGGATTGATCGACCCCCCCAGGGAGGAGGCCATTGCAGCCATAGCGAAGTGCAGAAGCGCCGGCATCCAGGTCAAGATGATCACCGGAGACCATGTCATCACAGCGGCATCCATCGGAAAGGAACTTGGCCTGAGGGGTGAGGGGGCGGTTGGTGGATCCTTCCTGGATAAGATAAGTGACGAGGACCTCCAGCTCATTGTTCAAAAGACCGACGTCTTCGCCCGTGTGAGCCCGGAGCACAAGCTTCGTCTAGTCAAGGCCATTCAGGCCAACGGGAATGTGGTGGCCATGACCGGGGACGGTGTCAACGACGCGCCCGCGCTCAAACGGGCGGACGTGGGTATCGCCATGGGCAGGAAGGGGACGGAGGCGGCCAAGGAAGCCGCTGACATGGTCCTCGCTGATGACAATTTTGCCTCCATAGCACATGCGGTGGAAGAGGGGCGAACGGTCTACGACAACATAAAAAAGACCCTCGCTTTTCTCCTGCCCACAAACGGCGCCCAGGCCGGGATCATCATCGCATCCATCATCGCCGGAATGGAACTTCCCATCACTCCCCTTCAGATCCTTTGGATCAACATGGTGACAGCAGTCACTCTGGGGCTTTCGCTCGCCTTCGATCCGGCTGAACCCGGCGTTATGTTTCGCCCCCCCC
>DIFG01000020.1:0-7009 GCA_002419025.1 Deltaproteobacteria bacterium UBA5754
CACGAAATGACGAAGAGCCTCATTTTTTTTCAAGGTTCCCTAATTAATGTTTATGGTCTTGTAAAAATCCGAAAATTCCAATTTGGCGTCATTTCGGCTGAGGACGGAATCCGGTGTTTTCAATATGCTCTGGATGCCGGATCAAGTCAGGCATGACGAGTCCGGCACTTTAATCATTTCTAAGGAGATAATCATGGCGATACGAGTTGGCATCAATGGATTCGGTAGAATCGGACGTAACATCTTGAGGGCCTGCCTGACGCACGAGGAATTTAGGGACATCGAGATCGTTGCCATCAACGATCTCTCAGACTTCAAGACCCTTGCGCACCTCCTAAAATATGACTCCGTCATGGGACGATTCCCGCGCCCTGTGGGCACATATCCCCAAGGTATACTTGTGGACGGTCGCGAGATCGGTATCAGCGCCCACAAGGACCCGTCCCAGATTCCATGGCTGGACGCCGGCGTGGAATACGTCGTCGAGTCCACTGGCAAGTTCCGTGACGCAGAACTCGCCCGCGGGCACATCGAGGCCGGGGCGAAAAAGGTCATCATCTCCGCCCCTGCAAAAGGAGAAGACATCACGATCGTCATGGGGGTCAACGAGGACGATTATGACGGAACGCGTCACCACATCGTCTCTAATGCATCCTGCACCACGAATTGTCTCGCACCCATCGCACGGGTGCTGCTGGATCGATTCGGGATCGTAAACGGCTTCATGACCACGGTCCATGCCTACACCAACGATCAGCGTATCCTCGACTTCCCCCATTCCGACCTGAGACGGGCCCGTGCCGCGGCCGTGAACATGATCCCCACCAAGACCGGTGCGGCCGCGGCCGTGAGCAAGGTGATCCCCGAACTCACAGGCAAACTCGACGGCATGGCGGTCAGGGTCCCCACGCCGGATGTCTCCATGGTGGACCTGGTGGTCAACGTGGAAAAGGCCACCACTGTTGTCGATGTGAATGACGCCCTCCGCTCCGCATCCGGCAGATATCTCGGCTATACGGACGAACCACTCGTCTCCACGGATTTTCTTATGGATCAGCACTCATCCATCGTGGACGGGCTCTCCACCAAGGTCATCCAGGAGACCCTCGTCAAGGTCATCGCGTGGTACGATAATGAGTGGGGATATTCGAACCGCATCCTCGACCTCATCCTTCACATGGAGGCACAGAAATCCCTGTGACATCCGTCATAGAATCCGAGGCCCTTAGGAGAAATCTCGCGGAAACGGCGGTAACCTCCGTTGCCTTCGATCCAAAATACCAGGTCCTGAAAGACGCCTTTCAGGACTACAAGGGGGTCTCATCATCCCTGGATCAACTCCTTTTCGAACTTCACCATCCGTACCGCAACTGGATAGGTGTCATATCGGATCTCCGCTCCTTCGCCCTCAAGAACCTCCCTCATGCGATAAGGTCCCCCCTGGCGGTCGAGGCCGTAGAGGTCCTAGCGGAGGCCTTTCTCGATCTCATGGAGACGGCCCCCAAGAGCGAACACAGGCAGGCCTCAGTTGACGGGCTCCTTGCCTTTCTCGAAAAGGTCTCTCGCGCCCTTTCGCCCGACGCCCTCGCCCAAACCCTGCCGCCCTTGAAAAAGATCTTCGGGCGGCTGTACGCATGCCCGGACGATGCCATTCTCGCCATCGCCAAAAGTCACCACCCACTCGCCCGCACCCTGCTTGCGTTCGACACGGCGCTGGGCCCAACAGACGACACATCGAATCCATTTTGGGAGACCGCGGCGCATCTCCTATCACGGGTTCTGGAGGCGACCTATGCGTTTTGGCAGAAACAGAAATGCCCCGTTGCCTGGCTCGAAGAAACCTCAGCCGAAGTGCCA
Source organism: Deltaproteobacteria bacterium UBA5754 (assembly GCA_002419025.1). Taxonomy (GTDB): domain Bacteria; phylum Desulfobacterota; class Dissulfuribacteria; order Dissulfuribacterales; family UBA5754; genus UBA5754. The sequence goes on from DIFG01000020.1 coordinate 1,858, forward strand.
GGCCTCCCGGCAGACGAACGCTCCCGAATCGCCGACCTTCTCGCCCCAGTTTCCGCTAACCGCATCGCAGGTCTCTCCTTGACACTTCACAGCTTATCCTCCTCTGGCAGGGAGGCAGTCCGCGCCATGGCCCGCATGCCTGGGCATCTGGACATCGTCAGAGCGTACCGGGACATCGCAAACACCCTCACCCAGAGATCGTGCGCCCTTGCCGCTCCCAAGACCGGCGACAACACCTCCCCTGCACGGGAGGCATTAGAGAACATCACCCTCCTGTTCCTTTTCCATCTTGTCGAGATCGAACCACTTTCCGTCATACACGAGGAGATCCTTCGACAAATCAACCGAAGCCTGCTCTGCCTCGTCAAGACAGCCGAGTTCCGCCAGCTCCAGGAGATACTTCCCAAAAACTTCGAGCTCCTCCGGCACCGCATGGGAAACTTCCCCCTCACTGCACTCCAGTGCATCGAGGCCCTTGGAAACGAGGTGTTCCGGAGGGATTCGGATCGTCTCACCGAGCTCTTTCTTGAACATGTCGTGGATTTCGGCTTCCAGACCCCGAAGATACACGGCGTGGACGCCGAGTGGCAGATCCAGTGCAACGCATCCCACTTGCACAACATCCGGACATGGCTGAGACTCATCTGCCACAAACCCAAGGCATGCGGCACCCTCCTTTCCGCCCTTATCATCAACATCAAACTTACGGGGACCTGCATCAAGGACACGGACCTCTTCCAGAAGGACGTTACCCAACTCCTCAACTGCGATATCGAAACCATTTACAATCTGGTCAAGCAATTTTGTCGGCTCCTTCCCGTGTATTTCAGCGAAATCGGGGCAGAAGGGCTTCTCAGGGACGTCTCAACTGAGATCGACGAGATCCATGGCAGGCGTGATCCCCTAATCCATTTCCTGAGAAAACAATGCCATGTCGAGAGCAGCGACCTCATCGTAGACTTTATCGAGGCCATCCTATGTTTCTGGTTTAACGGAGACAAGAAATATCTGACTCCCTACCTGCCCCCTGAGATCCTTTCCCGGATCATGCCCCATGGACCATACGTAGATCATCTGCGCGCCCTCTTGAGGCATCTGGCCGAGGATCTCGGTCTCGAACCCTTTGCAGAAGGACTCCCAAAACTTCTTCACATCTCCGAGGATGTCCTCTCCCGAAAACTCGAAGCGGTGGAGAACATCCCCCCCCAAGAGAAAAGGCGCCTCCAGCTTCTGCTCCAGCTCTATCGACTGGAGACCCTCAAATACCGTCTCGGCACCCAGGAGATCCGACACTATCTCGAGGAGGCCCGGGCCTGGAGCGGTGAAAACGTAGATGCCGTTCTCAGGATCCTCGACGATAAAAACCCTGTAAAACGACTCCGTGTCATCCTCGACCACCTGGAGGCCCTCAAAAAGATCATCCTGAGCCCGGAACGTTTCGAGGCGAGGGAGGATATCTACTTCAAACGGCATATCGCTGTAGACATACCTTCCATGTATGGGCGTTATCACGAGCGAAAATTCGACGCCCTTGGCATGTCTTTCCGGTTGGAACAACTCGCCAACCGGGCATTCGAAGAGCTGGTGAGCGGATTCGATCTTTCTTTTCTCACGCGCGAGGGTTTCATTCGAATCGCACGCTATCTCCGCCTCTTTTATCGGGCCATCCAGATCGACGGCATCCATTCAAAACAATTTTCCACCTATCTGACACTCCTCGAACAGTCCCTCTATGTCAAACGTTTCTCATTCCCTCAGTATCTCGACATCGTCAAAGGGCTTTCTGAGGGGGTGAAGGACATGATAAACGTCTACTACATCAGTCCGCACGCCACGAACATTCCGAGGATCGTGTCCCGGATCGGGAGGGAGGACCTTCTCCCCAAGTACCGGCAGGCAACTAACGAAGGGAAATCGGACGCCGAGATCGAACACCACCTGGCGGAAAGATTCCTCAGGGATATGATCGCATCGAGCTTGGGACTCCAGCAGCTCGACACCTTTCTCGGGCGGATCCATCACGTCCTTTCAGAACAAAACGAGGCCCTCGATCCCCAGGACCTGGACCTCATGCTGAGTTACAGCTCCGACAAGATCCTCTGCCCGATCCACGAACCCGTCCCTTCGACTCGAAACCTTATCCACCTTGGAAACAAGGGGTTCAACCTGGTACTCCTTGCAGAGGAAGGGCTGCCAGTTCCCCCAGGGACGATCGTCACCACCGAGGTCTTTCGCTGCTCGCCCATCATACAGAAATTCCCCCGCGCCTATCGGGATTTCAAGTGGCAACTTCTTAAGTGCATAAAAAAGATGGAGAACATGACGGGAAAGAGGTACGGAGATCCGGCAAATCCACTTCTACTTTCCGTAAGAAGCGGAGCAGCCATTTCCATGCCAGGCATGATGGCGACCATCATCAATGTAGGCTGCAATCCCAGGATCGCCGAAGGTCTCTCCAAAACCACCGGGAATCCCTGGTTCTCCTGGGACAACTACCGTCGATTCCTCCAGTCCTGGGCCATGGCCCTCGGCATGGACCGGGATCCCTTCACACAGCTCATGATAGGGCACAAAAAACGACACGGGGTGGAGAAAAAACGGGCCTTCACCGGTGATCAAATGAAGGATCTGGCACTCTCCTACCGGCGGGTCATCGAAGAGCGGGGCCTTGAACTCACGGATGACCCCTTTGAGCAGCTCCTCATGGCCATTCGACTCGTCCTGTCATCATGGGATTCGCCCAAGGCCCATGCATACCGGGAGATCATGGGCATATCCGACAGGTGGGGAACAGCCGTCATCATCCAGGCCATGGCCTTTGGGAACATCTCCCTCGAATCCGGTACAGGTGTCGTCCTGACGGCAAATCCGCAAAAAAAGCTGGACCAGGTGTGCCTCTGGGGGGATTTCACTCCAGGGAACCAGGGGGAGGATATCGTGAGCGGTCTCGTCTCCACGTATCCCATCTCCATCGAACAGAAAGAGATCCTCGGGCTCGACACGGATCTCACACTCGAGGAGGCCTTTCCGGAGATCTATTCCGCCCTCCTTACCTATGCCACCCGCCTCATCTATGAAGGAAAATGGACCCCACAGGAGATCGAATTCACGTTCGAGAGCCCTTCCTGTAAAAGCCTATACATCCTCCAGACCCGAAATATGACCACAAGAAAGAGGGAAAAACTCCCCTCCTTCGTCCCTGGCCCAGACCTCGACCGGGATTTTCTCGGACACGGGATAGGCGTCAGCGGCGGCTCCTTGTCGGGAAAGGCGGTTTTCTCCCTGGTTGAAATCGAAAAATTCCGCGCCCAGGAACCTAATACTCCCCTTATTCTTGTGCGATCCGACACCGTCCCTGACGACATTCGGGAAATCGCCATGACCGACGGGCTCCTCACGTCCCGGGGAGGCCAGACATCCCATGCCGCCATCGTGGCCCTGAGGCTCAACAAGACGTGCGTCGTCGGGGTGCGCCAGTTACAGGTTTTTGAATCAAAGGGTCTCGCTCTCTTTGACGGAAAGGCCGTCCATTCGGGGGATCTCATCAGTATCGACGGTAAAAAGGGTATGGTATATAAAAATCGACATCCTGTTCGTGACGATTTCGTGTTTCCCTATGTAACTGCAGATTAAGCTGCCCAACCCGTCATGGAGAAGCATGCGGTTTTCGGCTCCGGCTTCGTCTGGTAGACATAAGAGACCCTTGAAAAATGAGGAATTTCGTTCGAGGACAAGGCGCGAAAAGGCTGAAAAGCGGAGCATACTACATGTATGTGAGCATTTTCAGCCTGTGAGCAACGCAGTCATCGGGCGGAAGGACCATTTTTCGAGGGTCCCATAAAAAATTCCATGAGGAGGTATTCATGCTGACGGTTGACACCACACCCCGCCCTCTGAAACTCGGCATCAACGGGCTTGGACGTATCGGCAAGCTCACCCTTTGGCACCATATCGCACGCCGTTCCTTTTCAGAGATCGTCGTCAATACGGGACGCGAGATCGGAAGAGGCCTTGAAGACATCGCCTCCATCATCGAACGAGACAGCACGTACGGACGATTGGGCACCTACCTGAGAGGACACCTCACGGGACGCGTCGTGGAAAACCTCAACGAGCAAGCCGGGACCATGACCGTGGACGGCATACCCGTCAAAATCCTTCGTAAAAACAGAAATCCTCGCGAGATTGAATGGGCGATGGAAGGAGTTCACCTTGTCGTGGATACGACCGGTGTCTTCACTGACCCCACCACCCCAGCCGATGCACAGAAAGGGGCCCTTCGCGGGCATCTTGAGGCGGGCGCATCCAAAGTCATTCTCTCCGCCCCGTTCAAGATCAAGGACAAGGCCCTCTCCATGCCAGAGGACGCCGTCACCACCGTGATGGGAATCAACGAGGACGACTACGACCCTGGAAGGCACTCCCTCATCTCTGCTGCATCCTGCACCACCACCTGCCTTTCTTACATGGTGAAACCGATTCTTGATCACTTCGGCGCGAAGCGGATCCTCGCAGCGTCCATGGTGACTGTACACGCGGCCACTGGAAGCCAGGTGGTCCTCGACCGCCTTCCCAAGGCCGGGGCAACGGATCTCAGGAAAAACCGAAGTGTTTTCAACAACATCATTCTCACCTCCACGGGTGCTGCCAAGGCATTGGCCCTCGTCATCCCGGAGATGAAAAAAATCGGTTTCATAGCCGAATCCGTGCGCATCCCCACAACGACGGGCTCACTTATTGTTCTCGTCCTCTCCATCCATGACGAGAGTCTCGAAACTCCCATCAACCGCACCGTAATAAACGATATCTATCGTGCAGCAGCCGACGGCCCCATGAAGGGTCGTCTCCTATACACCGAGGAACAGCATGTCTCTGGAGACATCATCGGGCTTCCGGCAGCGGCGGCCATTATCGAGGGAACAGAGACCCACACGCGGACCGCGGTCATTGAGGTGGATCCGACCCTTGCATGCAAAGGCCTCCAAGGCGGAGAAATCGTATGCTCGACCATCCAGATCCCTGTCACACAGGTGGTGATCTACGGATGGTACGACAACGAGTTCGGAAGCTACACCAACATGTTGGGCGAAAGGATCGTTACTGTGGCCGATTCCATGCTCTAAAAAATGATGGTCTCGTAAAAACTCGAAAA
>DIFG01000020.1:7018-56349 GCA_002419025.1 Deltaproteobacteria bacterium UBA5754
TTTTCAATATGTTCTGGATGCCGGATCAAGTCCGGCATGACGAGTCTGGGACTTTTTACGAGACCATCAAAAAACGGAGGTGCGTTATGTTCCGGACTTTGAACGAGATACCTGTATCCGGTAAGCGGGTGCTCATGAGGGTCGATTTCAACGTCCCCTTGGATGCCGATCTCTTGATCACTGACGACACACGCATTCGGGCCGCCATCCCAAGCATCAGATACATTCTCGAACACAAGGGCCGACTCGCTCTCTGCTCCCATCTCGGACGGCCCAAGGGAGAACGTATCGAAAAATTCAGCCTGAAACCGGTGGCCATCCGCCTCGGAGAACTCTTGGAGAAAGAAGTCATCTTCGTTCCCGATTGTGTGGGGCCGGACGTTGAGCGCGCAGTCGCATCCCTTTCTGAGGGCGACGTGGCCCTCCTCGAAAACCTCCGGTTCCATGCCGGCGAGACCAAGAACGATCCCGCCTTTTCCGCGGCGCTTGCCTCGCTTGGCGATGTCTATGTGAACGACGCCTTCGCTGTCTCCCACCGTGCGCATGCCTCTGTGGTGGGTGTCGCGGAGCGGATCCAGATCCGCGCTGCCGGATTCCTCCTCGAAAAGGAGATCCGCTATTTCGAGAAGGCCATGAAAGACCCTGCCCGTCCATTGGTCGCCATCCTGGGGGGGGCCAAGGTCTCGGGAAAGCTCGGAGCGATCCAGAATATCCTCACCATAGTTGATACCCTTATCATCGGCGGGGCCATGGCCAACACGTTTCTCTTGTCCCAAGGGATCGGGATGGGCGCATCTCTTGTGGAACCCGACCTTGTGCAGACTGCCGCACACATCCTGAAGGATGCACGAGACGCGGGAAAGAGGATCTATCTTCCCGTGGACTTCATCGTTGCCACGGAACTCTCCCCTTCTGCGACGACCAAAATCGTCCCGGCTATGGAGGTCCCTGACGGATGGATGGCGCTCGACATCGGCCCTGCTACGGTGACCCTCTTCCGCGAGGCATTGGCCGACGCCCGGACCATTGTCTGGAACGGACCCATGGGTGCATTTGAAATCGACGCCTTCAGTCGTGGAACGGCTGCCATGGCCCAGGCCGTGGGGTCGTCTCACGCCCTGACTATTGTCGGCGGCGGCGACACAAATGCAGCAATCCATAAGGCAGGAGAAGAACAGAACGTCTCGTACATGTCCACGGGCGGAGGGGCATTTCTCGCGCTCCTCGAGGGGAAAAAGCTCCCTGGCATAGCTGCCCTGGAAAAAGATGTGGAGGAAAAATGAGAAGACCTGTATTTGCTGCCAACTGGAAGATGTACAAGACTGCCCGGGAAACACGGGAGTTTCTGCGGTCCTTTCTCCCACTGATCTCGGGCGTGTCCGACCGGGACATCGTCATTGCCCCTTCCTTTCCCTCCCTTTTTGCCGCCAGGGAGGAGATCGCCGCTCTCGGATCAGCAGGCTGCGTCTGCTTGGGGGCACAGAATGTCTATCCCGAAAAAGAAGGGGCCTTTACAGGAGAGGTCTCTCTTACCATGCTCGAGGAATTCCACGTGACATGGGTCATTGTCGGCCACTCTGAGCGACGGGGCATCCTGGGTGAAGATGATGAATTCATCGCCCGCAAGGTAGCCTCGGTCCTCTCCTGCGGAATGAAGGTGATCCTATGCGTCGGAGAGACCCTCAATGAACGGGAATTCGGCAGGACCAACCAGGTCCTTGATACGCAGCTGACCGGAAGTCTCACCCATGTGCCGACTGGCAGGGAAAATGATCTTGTCATCGCTTATGAACCGGTCTGGGCCATCGGAACCGGCAAGACAGCGACTCCGGAACTGGCTCAGGAGACCCACCACTGGATCCGTCACTATCTTGAACGGCGTTTCTCCCCCTCTCTTGCAGAAAAAATACGCATCCTGTATGGTGGCTCGGTCAAACCGGGAAACATCGATGCACTCATGGCACAATCTGACATAGATGGCGCACTTGTTGGTGGTGCATCCCTGGATCCTGACAGTTTTATGAAAATCGCCACCACAACCCTTGCAACGTGTACACGATCCTAATAATAATACACATCGTCACATGTATCCTCCTCATCGGTGCTGTGCTACTTCAGAAAGGCAAGGGTGCGGAGGTAGGGGCTGTGTTCGGTGCGAGTGAGGCAATCTTTGGAAGTACCGGTCCGGTAAGCTTTCTGAATAAATTCACGACTGGACTCGCCATACTTTTCATGGTGACGTCCCTTTCCCTGACCTATCTTTTGAGTCACCGGGGCAGCGAATCGGTCATGGAAGGTGTAAAGGTGGAAAGCGTTCCGGCGGAAGCTGTCACCCCTGCTCTCCCTGCAGGGGCGCCGGAAAAAACACAAGGAACTGTTCCTGAAAAATCGTCCGCGCCCTCTGCGCCGGACGAACAAACCCCTCCTGCACCACAGGAGGGACCATCAAAATGAACGTGCCGAAGTGGTGGAATTGGTAGACACACCATCTTGAGGGGGTGGCGGGGAGACCCGTGGGGGTTCGAATCCCCCCTTCGGCACCAATTCAAAAACTCTTCAATGAATCAGGCCGGTTACGTGTCCTTCTGAATTTTTATGTGCGTAAGGAAGGGGTGCGTATGTGCACCGAAACGCACGCCTGGCGCGGCATTCGGCCTCCTCTATATCGGAGTGTCCATTTCTGTCAAGATACCTTCTGCCCTGCTATTGGGTCTTACCCAGGTAATTCAGCTTGTAGATCTCGAGCATGGAGAGACAGAGGGCGATCACGATGGGTCCCAATACCAGGCCGAGTAAACCGAAAAGATTGATCCCTCCGATGATGCTTAAAAGCAGAAAGAGGTTGTGGATCTGTATCTTGCCTCCGATAAGATACGGTCTCAAAAAATAATCTATCTGGCTTATGACGAGCACACTGAACCCAATAAGAACCGCGGCCTTCACATACAGACCTGCAGCAACGAGATAGACCGTGGCGGGCAGCCATACAAGGGCCGTCCCGATCACGGGGATGAAGGTCGCCACCCCCATGACGATTCCCCAGAGTATGGGCGCGGAAAAATCGAGTACCCACAGGATGAAAATTCCAAAGGCCGCCTGAACAAAGGCGGTCATGATGTTCCCGTAAAGGGTTGCGGAAAGGACGTCGTAGGTCACCCTGAAGAAGTTCTCTATCTCGCGATCGGAAAACGGGAGCAATTCCTTGAAGGAGGCGAGCAACCGGTCCCCGTCCCGCAAAAGATAGAAGAGGATGGTGAGCATGATAAAGGCCTTGAAGATGAGAGAGGCCACGTTTTTGAAAACTACCGTCCCCTGGGCTATGAGAATCTCCCCGAGCCTTTTCGTGAGGTCCGTAAGGGCCGCCCTGATTGTCTCCTCGTGTCCACGGGCAAGTTCAATGAGTTGGGGAAACCTTTCCTTCAGGATCGGGAAACTCTCCAGGTCTGGGATGAGCCTGAGGCCTTGGCCGTGGAGCCTTTCCTGCAGAGATGCGTAGACCTTGAAGGTCTCATTCGTAAGGCTCCCCAGGAGCAAAAACACGGGAATCACGATGAAGGCAATGATGAGGGCGGTCATGATCGCTGCGGACAGATTATCCCGGCCCCGGAGATATCCCCTGATCCACTGGTGGAAAGGGTAAGAAAAGAGGGCAAGGATGATGGCCCATGCCATGGGCTCAAAAAACGGTGCAAAAAGCCTGAGCCCGAGGCCCAAAATGAGGAATCCGATCGCAAAGGCGAGAAATCCTACATACTTATTGTTGTCATCAGGATTGACGGGAGGAAACATCATGCATCTAAACCGCTAAACCGCGTGAGGGAGGGAAAAGGGATGCGATGCCATGCGGAAGAACGTCGAGGGAGATGCCAAGGACGCCTACAAGCCAGAGAAGCTCTTCGTACGGACAATTAATGGAAGATTTACGCCTCCCGTTAATTACGTCGTCCCATTCTCGGGTCAGAAACCCTATGAGGGCATGGGCGATCTCCCGATTAAGGCCCGAGACGTCCTTTCCTTCCCGGGCCGCAAAGGATAGGAGGCGCCTCACATTCACCGCGCACCTGGCAAGGCCCCGGTACGCGCGCCTATCACGGTTCTCTGGAGTCAAGTCGCGCAGGATGATCCTTCGATAACAGGAGACCACCGCGTCCGTAAGGCGTTCCCTATCCTCCGGTTCGAGCTCCATGCGCGGTCCATCCAGGGCCTGGGTAAGATAATAAAGGGAACCGTGAAAGGCCACCTCAGGGATCTCTCCGGCATTCAAGATCAAAAAGACCTCCTCTTCGAGGAGTTCCAATTTCTCCACTGCGTTACCAGTCAAGGGGACGTTTCCACGCATCCTTGAGGTCAGGGATATCCACCGAGAAAACGGGATCCCCATGGGACGAGATGACGAATCTCTGGATTTCCGTCACACGCCCGATGCGGGCAAAGGCGGTGCCGGACATGGTCTCCTGGAAGGCCCGTTCCTTTTCGGGCGTAACGGTCACGACGAAACGGGACTGGCTCTCACTGAAAAGGAGACAGTCGAGGCGATCCACACCCTCAGCCGGCACGAGTCCGAGGTCGATCTCCATGCCGAGGCCTCCGCTGAAGGCCGTTTCAGCGAGCGCCACAGCAAGGCCTCCGTCCGAGCAATCGTGGCAGGAGGCCACAAGGCCATGGCAGATTGCCCTTGAAAGGGCAATATACCTGGCCTTTGCCTCGGGGATCCGCACCCTCGGAACCGTATTGCCCACAAAACCGTGTCGTGCATAATACTCCGACCCGCCGAGCTCGGGGTAGGTGACGCCGAGCACATATATGCCGTCTCCCGGCCTCTTGGCATCCATGGTGACTGCACGGCGGACGTCGTCCATCCTGCTGATCACGGAGAAGAGAAGGGTCGGGGGAATGGAGATCTTGACCCCTTCGATGATGGCGTCGTTCTTCATGCTGTCCTTTCCGGAGATGCACGGGACCCCGTAGGCCCGGCAGATCTCGGAAAGGGCGAGGTTTGCACGCACAAGCTGGGCGAGTTTATAGCGGCCGTCCGGTGTCTTTTCCGACTGGACGGGATCGCACCAGCAGAAATTGTCGAGCCCTGCCATGAGATCGAGCCCGCCTCCCACGCAGACGGCGTTTCTGACCGCCTCGTCCACAGCGCACGCGACCATGTGATAGGCGTCGATGTCGCTGTATTTCGGGCAGATCCCGTGGGCGATCACAAGACCCTCAAAAGATGCGAGATCAGGACGGATCACCGCGGCATCAGACGGGCCGTCAGCAAGGACGCCGGTCAGGGGCTTCACGACACTCCCCCCCTGCACCTCGTGGTCGTATTGCCTGACCACGTACTCCTTGCTGCAGACGTTGTAACGGGAGAGGACTGCCATGATCTCGGAAGCCAGATCCTCTGGACAGGGGAAAACGGGTTCAGAATGGACGGGAGGAGACCAGACCGCCTCGAGCTCCATTCTCGGGACGCCGTTATGGACGAATTCGAGATCGAGGCAGGCAACGGTCCTGCCCTTGTAGAGACAGTGAAAAAGGCCGGAATCCGTGAAGGTCCCAATGACCGAAGCCTCTACGTCCATCTTCGCCGCAAGGGCAAGGAAGGTATTGAGCTTTTCCTGCGGGACGGCCACGGTCATCCGCTCCTGGGCCTCTGAGAGGAGGATCTCCCATGGATCGAGCCCTGGATACTTGAGGGGCGCCTTGTCCAGGTGGAGTTCGAAGCCACCCGTATCCTGGGCCATCTCCCCTACGGAAGATGAGAGACCCCCGGCCCCGTTGTCGGTGATCGAGGTGTAGAGGCAGAGATCCCGGGCCCGAAGGAGAAAATCCGTCATCTTTTTCTGGGTTATCGGGTCCCCGATCTGAACGGCCGTTGCCGGTGAGCCCTCATGGAGTTCCTCTGAGGAGAAGGTCGCCCCATGGATCCCGTCCTTTCCGATACGCCCACCGCACATGACAATGGCATCTCCTGTGTGGGCGCGCTTCTCATGGCCGGGCCTGTCGCAGACCTCAAGTGGAAGGATGCCGCCCGTTCCGCAGAAGACCAGGGGTTTGCCGAGATAGCGTTCGTCAAAGACGATGGATCCATTCACCGTCGGGATCCCGCTCTTGTTGCCTCCGTGTTCCACGCCCTCACGCACGCCCTCGAAGATCCGTTTCGGATGGAGAAGCCCCCTGGGTATGGGCCCCGGGTAATCGGGCGGGGCAAAACAAAAGACGTCCGTGTTGAAGATGAGACGTGCCCCCATGCCGGTCCCGAACGGATCCCGGTTCACCCCGACGATCCCGGTGAGCGCCCCGCCGTAGGGGTCGAGGGCGGATGGGCTGTTGTGGGTCTCCACCTTAAAGGCGATACCCCACTGATCATTGAAACGTATGACACCCGCGTTGTCCTTGAAGACGGAAAGGCACCAGTCCCGTTCCCCGAGGGATTTTCTAATATCCTTGGTCGCGGCCTTGATGCAGGTATCAAAGAGGCTGTCGATGATCCTTTCATCCGCGCCGTCCCGGTAGCGGATGCGGGCGTTGAATATCTTGTGCTTGCAGTGCTCCGACCAGGTCTGGGCAAGGGCCTCGAGCTCCACGTCGGTGATCCGGCGGGAAAGCCCCCGCCTCTCCCTTTCAGCCAGGACCTCAGGGCGGTCGAAATAGGCCTGTATGGCGGCCATCTCCGGAAGGGAAAGGGCAAGAAGCCGATTCCTGGAAAGGGCGATGAGTTCCCGGTCCGAGAGTGCTGAAAGGTCGAACTCCTCGACTCTGGGCTCCTTCTCGCCCAGGACCCTGGGGACCGCGAAAAACAGGTCCTTCTTCCCGTTTCCTTCCCACATCTCTTCAAACCGATCGCGACTGAGGACGATGGTCCGTTCGATGAGTTCGTTGGCAAGGAGACCATCTGCGAGGTTCCGGATCTCCGTCTCCGTAAGATCGCCCTCGACGAGATATTGCACCGCCGTATAGACAGCTTCCGAGGACGAAACACGCCGCCCGAGGAGGAGCTCGATGGCCTCAGTCGCTATCCTGCCCTCATTGTCGGTGACGCCGGGCCTGTAGCCGACCTCCACGACCCATGCCCAGGGAAAATCCTGGGCCCGTGACACCGGACTGTCTATGGAGACGACGTGAATGACAGGGTCGGAGAGGGGACCATGGGCCGCATCCCGGAGTCTGTCCTGGGAAAGGGCTACGTCCAAGAGATATACCTTGACGGTCCTCACCCCAACGACAGGAAGGCCGAGGTCATGGACGGCCTTTCGGGCGATCCTTTCCCCGCGGGAGTCCCGCAGATGGGGCTTGAACATGACTTCTATGCGATGGGGCATGTATCCTCCAAAATCGGGGGCGCATTTGCGCGGACCCGAGCTTAGTATTTGTAGCGTAACCGCCCCACCCTGTCCATAGAGTTGACAAGCATACACCGCTTAGCGGCTAATCCGCCTGGTGGAGTAATGCCCCCTACCCTCGTCGGCTGCATGGAAGGTGCATCGAAAAATTGTCCTTTCGCCCGATGGCTGTGTCGCTCGCCTGCCTGCCCTGTCTGCCGACAGGCAGCCGGCAGGCAAGTCGGACAAAAATCCTCATTTTTCAAAGCGACCCATTTGACGTAGATCAAGGTCAGAGAAGGCATGAAAGGACATTCTTATTTCAAGTGACCACTTACTCAACTGGAGATTTTGCCATGGGAAAAGACATGCGAAAGATCATCGAAATAGACGAGGGGCTTTGCAACGGATGTGGAGAGTGTGTACCCAGGTGCGCCGAGGGCGCCATCCAGATCTTGAACGGCAAGGCCAGGCTCGTATCCGAGCGGTTCTGCGACGGCCTCGGGGCCTGTATCGGGGACTGCCCGACCGGCGCGCTCCGGATCGTGGAGCGGAAGGCCGAGGAGTTCGACGAGGCCGCAGCCCACGCCCATGTCTCCCGGATGAAAACCATGGAGCAGACGCTTCCCTGCGGTTGTCCCTCCACCCAGGTCCAGACATTTACGCCGGAAAGGGCGCAAAATCACGAAACAACGCATCCCGTGACAACGGTCCCGACACCCTCAACCCTCTCCCACTGGCCGGTCCAGATCCGGCTCGTTCCCCCGTCCGCACCCTTTCTGAAAGGCTCAAGCCTTCTCGTTGCGGCGGACTGCGTCCCTGTCGCTCACCCGTCGTTTCATAGAGACCTCCTTCATGGCAGAACGATCCTCCTCGGCTGCCCGAAGTTCGACGACGGAGACGATTACGTGGAGAGATTGGCAGACATCTTCCGGAGCGCCGGGGTCAGGGATGTCACCCTCGCGGTCATGGAGGTTCCATGCTGTTCCGCCATGGAAATCATCATACAACAGGCCATGAAACAGGCCGGGCGCGAGCTTCCCGTCCGAAAGATCGTGGTCGGGGTCAGGGGGGATGTCCTCTCCTGAACCCCACATGACCTACCAGATCCCGCGAAAACCCATCTCCTTGCGCACCTTGTCCACCCGCCGCTCGAGATCCACCCTCCATTCGGCGTGTATCCGGGCGGCAGGGGGAGGAATAAGCTCCGGAAGACCGTAAACGAGGCGATCCTCGGCCTGGCTCGTTTCGATGACCGCCTCGAGGGACCGTGCCCCGAACTTGTAGCGCGCAAGGAGAAGCCGAAGCAAAAGGCCAGAGGTCTTTCTCGCAGCCTTCTTCCAGTGGGTGTTCATCTGGTGCGCGATGACGAAGGCCCGTTTCACGAGAATCCGGCGCAGATCGTCCAGCTCTTCAGGGCTGGCCGAATCGCTGAGAAGGCGGTCCGGAATCTCTATCCCCTCGATATCCATTACCACCCGGAGCCTGCTCATGAAGTCCGGAATCTTGAGTGTCTTGACCATATTCAAGGCGGACTTATCCTGTAGGGCAAGAAGCCCCAGCATGTCGTCCCATGACTCCTTGACACCACCAGCGAATACGAAAATGGAGCGCCCGATGTAGCGGGGTGTGCCGTGGACGTATGTCACCCCATCCTGCATGGAGGGGAGGAAATAACGTAGATATCCGAACTCGTCGCCGTTGTAACGGCAGTCAAATTCGTCCCAGAAGGCGATGGGAATCCGCCCTTTTGCAACCGATGCCCTCACAAGATCGATTGCTGAATTGATCTCCTCAGGACCGGAAAACTGGGTGAGGTTGAACTGGAACAACTCGAAGGGATTTACCGGAAATCTTCGCGCCACGATTCGGGACACCTCCTCCACCGCGAAGGACTTGCCGGATCCGGGTGGGCCGAAGATACCGATGCACAGGGGACGCTTTACGAATTCCTTTGTGACGTAGCTCTCCATCACCCCCTGGAGAGAGATGACGGGCTCGATTTCCGATGGATCAACCGTGGCAAAGGCGCCCATTCTGAGAAGGCGCAGGTCGTCGAAACCGCCCTTTCGATTGACCTCCTCTTTCAGACGGTGGAGGACGGAGAGGATCACGCGGAAGTATTCAGGGTGGAGGGCACTGGCCTGTCCCCGGCCGAGCGTCCTCTCTTCAATAATCTCCTGGGACGGACGCAGGAAAGACCTGAGAGCGGCCTTTCTTTCCCTGCTCCATTCCTGGGAAGAGACGAGCTCGAGGGTCCGGTCGAAATCTGGACCGGGCGGCGGAAGATCGAAAAAAAACGCATCATCCCCGCAATCGATGAAACTGGACGAGGTCCCATGGGGATAAGTGGAGACGAAATCGAGGTTAGGGAACTCGAGTCCGTCCGTAAAGTAATACCCATGGACAAAGATCTGGATCCAGTGCCGAAGGACCCGTTTGGAATAGTCGTAAAAAAAATTCCGCTGGGCGGGCATATACCCATGTCTCAGACAGTCGATGACGAGCATGGCCGGGGCCAAGGTGTCATAGCAGGGAACAGACCCGGTCCGGCGGTTCGAACCCCTGTCAGGACGACACCCCCTGCCCTCCCTGTGCCGGAAATAGATACCATGGGGCCCAGCGCACAAGATCCCGCCGGGATACATCTGAACAACGACATGACATCGAAAGCGCGCCTCATTGGTGTCCCAGAGGCCCACTTCCTGACTCTTAAGCGCCCTCAGGGTCATGGCGCAGACCGACTCCCAGAGGATGGCCGCATCCATCTCCATGCGGGTCGTATCGAGATCTGAACGGCGGCAAAAGAGGACGAACGATTCTCCGAACTCTCCGGCCCATTCCTCCCAATGTGCGGCGGATATCCCAAGGGCCACGACCCACGCCTCTGGATTCAACTCCTTCATCTGGCGGGCGATTGCAGGCGGGACACCTCCATCGTCTATCACGATGATCCCGTCGTTTCCACAAAGGTGCTTCTTGGGATATTTCGCCAGGTCAAATTCCTCTGCCTCCATATGGCGCCCACCCGGAGGCAGTATCTGGTGGACCATGAACCATCCGTGCCCGCTCGATCCATCGGAAAACCTCAACTGTCTAAAAAACTGGAAGATATTTCTTTCCCTGCCATACGTGAAGGATCGGATCTGGGGGGTTAGGCCGGCCGTCGTCAGAAAGGACGAAAGCCATGTGAGGAACTGTTCCGAACGTCCCTCCTCCACAGTGACGTTTCCAGCAAGAAGCTCAATGAAATCACCTGGATCGTAGCCGTAGTCCGGAAGGCTCCCCTGGGCGAGCATTCGGACCTCCTGCACAGGCAGGTTGGTGATGGTCGCTCGGGAACCGAGGACAAGGATCTTTTTCTCAACGGACATAGCCTTACCCCCTTCTCAACACAGACTCAACTGTCGCCAAAACACCTCTCTTCATCCCCCTTCCTCCTTTGTGGAGACATGACGATCCCTGAGACCCGACATCCCCTCACGACTGATCATCTTGATAAGTCTGCTTACGGGGACGATGTCCATTTCCGACCGCATCGAAGGGAGTTCGGCGGAGAGGACCTCGTAAGTGCTCTTGTAGGGATGGCCGATGGCAAGGGCGAATCCATGATGACGCGCAATGTCGGCTACTACACGCAAGGCCTTTGAAACGGCCTCGGGTCTTGGGTCGTCGTCCAGGAAGACGGCCCGTTCGAGCGCTGGGACAGCAAGGGAATCCGCTACCTCCATGGCCACAGAGTCGGCAGTAGTCCTGCTGTCCACGAAAAAGAGCCCCTTTCTCTTCACCTCGGCGAGGACAATCTCCATCCCCCGTCTGTCCGCCGTAAACCGTGATCCCATGTGGTTGTTGACGCCCACCGCAAAGGGAACGGCGGCAAGGTTCCGATCGAGCACATGCACGATCATATCGGGATCCATCCCCGTAAGTAGGACACCGGGACCGGGATCCACCGTGGGATCCCTGGGTTCCATGGGCAGATGGACAAGTACGTCCCGTCCCCTTTCGTGGGCCTCTTTCGCGAATTTCTTCGTATGCCTCGCATAGGGAAGAAATGCAAAGGAAAGGGGGCACTCAAGATCGAGCAGGGCCCGGTTTATGGTGTAATCGTGCCCCATGTCGTCGATGATGATCGCCAATGCAGGCCGATGCCCGGGAAAGGGACAAGGATGCTTGTCAGCAGGACGACCATGGATGGGAGGAAGTGGAGGAGAGACCTTCTCCTTGGGCGCTCCAGGCGGGGCCGGAGCAGGGGATCTGGGCGGAGCCGTGGGCCTGGCTTCCTCGAATGGTGGATGGATGTATGTTCCGACACGGGAAGGCTCGGGCTTGGGAAACAGGAAAAGAAGAGAAAGGATCGCCCCGATGCCCCCGAAAAAAAGGAGACCTACAAAAAGCCCAGGGAATCGCCTTCCTGTTGACGGCTTTTTACCTTTTCCCTTTCCCGATGCCTTCGAGCGTTCCTTGGCGGTCTTTCTGGCCATCTCCTCAGTGGTCCGATGTGACCATATTGCACGGACCGTACTGAGAAAAGGCGGAGAGAAGTCTCCATGCCTTGAGGATCCTCAGCGCTTCCTCGACCTGGTTGTCAAGGGGGACATCTTCGGAAGTCTGGTCATCCTTTTCGGCCTTCGTATCCTTCTTCTTGGAAACGGCCGGGTCGAGATGGCCCTTGAGGTCTTTCTCTGTTATGAAATGGGATCTGTCTGCCTGGCCATTTTCCAGTTTCTCCCGGGGATCGAAGGGGACCACGATGTCCGGCTCGATACCCGTGGCCTGGATTGACCTCCCGTTCGGGGTGTAATATCGGGCGGTGGTCAACCTGACGGCAGAACCATCCTCAAGGGGAATGATGGTCTGAACGGAACCCTTTCCGAAGGTCTGAGTCCCGAGGATGATGGCCCTCTTCTGGTCCTGAAGGGCACCGGCCACGATCTCGGCTGCGCTCGCACTCCCCTCGTTCACGAGGACCACGATGGGGTAATCCCGGGGATGATCGTTTGGCTGTGCCTCGAAACGGATCTTCTGTTCCTTGATTCGTCCGTCCGTGTAGACAATAAGGCCGGAGTCGAGAAACTCGTCGGCGACCTGGACGGCCTGGTCAAGGAGACCGCCGGGATTGTTCCTCAGGTCGAGGACGAGCCCCTTGATGCCACTGTTTTTCGCCTCCAGTTCATCGAGGGCCTTGCGCAGGTCCGACGTGGTCTTGTCCTGGAAGTTCGTGATGCGCACATACCCGTACTCGGAATTGAGCGGACGGGAGCGTACACTCACGAGGGGAATCACATCCCGAGTGAGGGTGAAGTCCTTTAACTCTGTCCACCCCTCGCGCATGATAGTGATGGTGACATCGGTCCCCTTTTCCCCCCGGAGGAGCTTGACGGCCTCGATGAGGGTCATGTCTTTAGTGAGCTTGCCGTCGATCTTTATGATCTTGTCCTTGGCCTTGAGGCCCGCCTTGTCAGCCGGAGTCCCCTCAATGGGGGAGACGACGGTCAGCACCCCGTCCTTCAAGGTGATCTCGATCCCGATTCCGCTGAATACGCCCTTTGTCTCCACCTGGAGTTCCTTGAACTCTTCGGGCTTGAGAAACGAAGAATGGGGATCGAGAGAGCTCAACATCCCCTGGATGGCGCCCTGGATCAGGTCTTTCGATTTCGTCTCGTCCACATAGTTCCGCTCGACCAGATCCAGGATCTCCGCGAAGGTCTTGAGCTGTTCGTATGTTTCACTCTCCCGGGCCGAGGCCAGGCGTTGGGTCTCATAGATGCCCGCGACAAGAACGAAAACCGTTACTATTCCGATCAATATCCAGGGACGGTATGACCTTAGAGACATGACCATGCAAGTTCTCCTGCTACCGGGACCCTCGAAAAATGGTCCTTTCGCCCGATGACTGCGTTGCTCATCGGCTGAAAATGCTCACATACATGGAGTATGCTCCGCTTTTCAGCCTCTTCGCGCCTTGTCCTCGAACGAAATTCCTCATTTTTCGAGGGTCCCTACGATAAAATCACGATAAAACATCCATTGAGCAACGGCAATCGGATGGCGCGGTTCACGTGTTCTTCCCTTTCCCGACGAAAGGTTCCATGCCCCGGAGATCAATCCATTTTCGGGGGTCTTCCTGCCTCCCCTCCTGGCGTATTTCAAGGTAAATCCCTTCCGGAACCCAGGCCCCTCCCCCGGAAAGGCCGATAACATCCCCTTCGACGACCTGCTGGCCGACCTTCGCAAACGATTTCATGACCTGCGCTGTGAGGCTGTAATAGAGATCTCCGTGGTCGATGATGACGACGTTGCCATAGCCTTCAAGTTCCCCTTGATACACGACGATTCCGTCAAAAATGGCCCTTACTTCCGACCCCATGGGCGCCCGGATCGCTATGCCCGAGGACTTCTTATGAATGGGAGTCCTGCCATTAGAAAGGATCTCCCCGCCGGGAAGTGGAGGTGTAAGCCTTCCCTTCTGGTCCCGGAAGCGGTCCACGCTGACAAAAGAGGCCGAGAGCCCGCGAGATGCCTCGTCCACGAGCCTGAGGTCTTCAACGACATCCTGAATGGACCTCTTGGCCACCTGGAGCTCCCGGATCGTCCTTTGAAGGCGTTGCTCTTCGGCAAGCAGTCCTTCGTAAAAGGTCTTTCGCTCCGTTTTCCTTTTTTCAAGTAAGAGTGTTTCGGCCTCGAGCTTTCGGGCCGTCTCCTTCAATGCATTCCCCTCCTCCACAAGTCCGGCCTGACGGGCGGAGATCTCCGCGATTTCTCTGACATAGCCATTTCGAAGTTCACTGTCCCGGGCCAGGATGAGCCTGAGGTATTCCTCCCGGGCAAGGAGCTCGTGGAGGCCCTCGGCTGAAAAAAGGATGTTCAAGATACCAAGAGGACCCATGCGGGAGAAGGCCCGAAGACGGGTCTCCACAAGGCGCTTCCGTTTCTCGAGTTCATCTGTGGAGACCCGCATCTCGTTTTGCATCCGTTCGATCCGGAGCTCCCTGTTGGTCAACTCGCGTCGAAGAGAGTCGACGAGGCCCCACTGCTCCATGATGCGGGCATCCAAGCGGGAAAGTTCGGCAAGAACGGATTCCTTCTCCTTGGCGAGATCCCTTCCCTTCTTTCTCTCCGCCCTGAGCCGCTGCTCGATGGTCTCGAGCCGCTCGCGCCTGACCTCCAGGTCCCGCTGCACCGCCTGTTCGTCTGCGTTCACGAGGGAAGGGATAAGGAGCGCACAGACCAGAAAAACACGGAAGGGCAGAAGACGTAGGTTCACGGTCGGGCGTAGCGCTGAATGGAGAGATACGTCATAAGGAGGCAGAGAAGGATGCTCGCCATGGAGAGGGCTGCGATCACGTGCCACGGGAGAAAAACGATCGAGACGTCCTTGAAAAGGCGAGTCCCGGAAAGGAAACCTCGAAGGGAGAGAAAGGCCAGATATGTAAAAGTGATGGCTGCAGCAGCGCCGGCCGCGCCCTGGATCACGGCGGCCACGAGAAATGGGGCCTTAATGAAGGAGCCGGTCCCGCCGACGAGACCCAGAATCTCGATCTCGTCCTTGCGGGCGAAGACAGAGAGCTGGATGGTCGTGGAGACCACAAAGGCCGCGGTCAGGGGAAGAAGGACGCTCAGTCCGGCAAGGACTATATCCGCTGCAGCCGCAAACGCGTTGAGTCGGGCGATCCACTCCTGTCCGTACCGGACCTTTTCCACGTTTTCGTATCCATCTATCTCGGTCGCCACTTCCCGGACCCGGTCCAGATTGAAGATGGCCCTGTCGAGATAGAGCTCGAAAGAAGGGGGGAGAAATAGGGGATCTACCCCCTCGAGGACGTCCTTTTCCCCGGCGAGTTCCTTTTCAAGACGGGCGAAGGCCTCCTCCGGGGACACGTAACGGACGGATTTCACCCCTGGAAGCCGGGAAAGGGTATTGTAGAGCTGGGGCACCCGAACAGGAGGCGTCCCATCCTCGAGATAGACCACGAGACCAAGCTCCGAGCTGAAACGATCGACAAAGACCCGAAGATTGTGGGTAAAAAAGGCGAAAAGGGAGATGATCAAAAGGGAGAGGGTCACCACGAGGGTGGTCAGGAGCTGACGGACCCAGTCCCTTTTCATGTCAGAGAGGGCGCGCCTGAAAAGGACGCCGGTCATGATGCAAGCCTCCCGTCCTTGATCCTCAACACCCGTCGATATGTGTGGGTGTAAAAACGTTCGTTATGAGTCGCGAAGACGATCGTCGTCCCCTGGGCATTGAGTTCATCCATGAGGTCCATGACCTCGTCCGCCCGCCGGGTATCGAGATTTCCCGTGGGCTCGTCAGCGAGAATGATGGGCGGCCTGTTCACCACGGCCCGTGCAAGGGACACCCTCTGCTGCTCCCCGCCCGAAAGCTGAAGAGGATACCGTTCCAACTTTCCTGCAAGCCCCACGGCATCAAGGACCTGCCGGACCCTTTTTTCGATCTGGTCCCGGGAGAGCCCTACGACCTCGAGGCTAACGGCCACGTTCTCGAAGATCGTCTTGGTAGGAAGGAGCTTGAAGTCCTGGAAGACGACCCCGACCTTGCGCCTAAGGTGCGGGATCTGGGCCCCGGCGACACTTGAAAGCGCGATGCCGTCGATCCAGATCTCTCCCGAAGTCGGCCTCTCTGCGCAAAAAAGGAGCTTAAGGAACGTGGTCTTGCCTGAACCGCTCGGCCCGGTCAGAAAAACGAATTCGCCCTTTTCGATCTCGCAGCTCACCTGAAAGAGAGAGACGATGTCCGGGGGATATGTCTTCGTGATCCCATCCACCCGGATGATCTGCTTTTCGAGCGCGGCCATAGAAATGTTACAGGAAACCTTTCACGCAGTTGAAACGTATTTAAGGCCAGGAATCGCCATGGGCGGGAATCCTCGCGGCATTCTGCAATTCCCATGACCAAAAGGCGGTTCAGGATTGAGGATGAAGACCACTGACCGGCATTCTCGAAACGTTTTGAGGTTCCTATGAGATACTTATCGGCGACTATAGCATTTTCCCGAAACAGTTCAAGAAAAGAAAGAAAAACGCCCCAATAACCATATCCTTCATGTGTGATCCGGGTGAGTTTCCAGTTTCAAAACCGGAGATAAAAGTGGACCGGCCCAAGGAACTGGCCTGGATGGTATGTGTATTTGACCATCAGGATGGGGCTTACGAAAATAACCCGGCCACAAGGGTAGCGAGCCCGATGAGGATGGAGACGCAGATCCCTATTGGGACGGTTTTCGACATAATCTCTCCTTCACGGCCCGAGGCCCCACACACGACCGTAGCAATGGCAATCTTGAACGGGGTTGAGATACTCAGAGGGCCCTTACCCGTCCGCCAAGCCAGGCCATGACCCGGCCAAGGCTCCCTGTCTCGGAGAGAACGGAAGAGAGGAGCATGCCCGCATACACGGCAAGGAGCAGAAGCAGGGTGGTCACGACGCCGTCGAATGCGGCAAGAATGATGACACGTGCGGGGGTCTCGAAGACAATGAAGCACAGAAACGAAGTGTAAAGAAGGCCTGGAAGGGCGATGGCGAAGGCCGATCTCCGCCCCAAAAAAGCGAGCCCGAAAACGAAGAGAATAGGGGTCCATGCGAGGAGAAACCGCACGCGGAACCCTCAGCCCTGGATACTTCCGGAAACGACGGTCCTGATCTGTCCGTCCGGAAGCTCCACAAGGAGCCGACCTGAAGGGTCGAGACCTACGACCCGTCCGACGCCCCCATCGAAAACGACCTCAGCCCCGAGGGATGAGGAATGCCTTTCCCATTCGCAAAGAAGGGAGACGAGCCCATGCCGTTCCACCTCCTCGCGGATCGCGTCCAGTTCCCGTAGCACGCCATCGAGGACCTTCCAGCGGTCCAACGGCCTCCCGGTGAGGGCCTCGAGGGTCCCGGCCTTTTGGCGTAGGTCCGGAGGAAACTGGTCGATCTGGCCCGCAATATTTACGCCGATCCCGGCGACCACAACGCGCCCGTGTCCGATCTCCCTTGATTCGCACAGGATCCCGCAGACCTTCTTTCCCATGACAAAAACGTCGTTTGGCCATTTCAGGTGGACGGCCGGGGCATGGAGGCCGATCAGGGCGCGGGCGACCGAAAGACCCACCAGGAGGGTCAAGGTCGAAAGATTCTCACTAAGAAAGTAGGCATGGACGACCACCGAGGCAAAGAGGTTTCCTCCAGCCCCCTGTTCCCAGACCCTCCCCCCCTTTCCCCGTCCGCGTGTCTGACGGTCCGCCGCCACGACAAGCCCGTCTCTGGCAAGAAGATCCTCTTGGGCTAGGAGCCATGAGTTCGTAGATTCCACCTCGTCAAGATGGATGACTTCATGCCCGCTGAGGATCAGGCGGCGAGGCCCTGCATCGGATGTGTTCATGCCTGCGGGGATACCCATCAAACTTCCTCCGGGACCGGAGGCCCGTCAAGAAGGTCGCGTAGCCAGCGTTTCAGATCCGGGCTCAGGGGACAGACCCCGACGCCCGCCCTCTTTCCGGCCTCTTCAACTGAAGCGGGGAACAGATCCCCGGGGCCATCGATCTTGGCAAGTTCCTCCACGTCGCGGGAGTTCCTTCGAAGAAGGGTGACCTGAGGCGGAACCTCCCAGTCGTAGATGACGAAATAGACGGGTTCATCCCTGTCGCTGCGGTCGAATTCCGTTCCCCGGGTCCACCCGGCACCCCATTCGAGATACATGTCAATGGCCTTTTCCTGCGTCATGGACCAGTCGATCCTGATGACAAAATCCCTGTCTTTGCAAAGCTCTTCGATCGTCATCATCATATGTATATGCACTCCGCACAAAAAAAAGGGGGAGGCATCACACTTTATCCTTGCCTTCCCCATATCCGTCAATATGAATCCGTGAGCCAGCGGCCGTATGGCACGTAGCACATAGGATGCGGCGATAAAATCTCACTATAACCAACCCGCCCACGCCCACGCAGCTATTGACAATAGGCCTGTAAGACCGCAGGATCTTCTTAAGGGAACCTTAAGGTCTCTTGTAATGATGCCGCCGAAAAGGCTCGATTCATGTTTGATGGTCTCGTAAAAAATGCCGGACTTGATCCGGCATCCAGAACATATTGAAAANNTGGATTTCGGCCTACGCCGGAATGACGCCAAATTGGAATTTTCGACTTTTTACGAGACCATCATGTTTGCGTTAAACCGCATTTTCCGTCCATGCGACGTATGACTGGCACATTTTTGTTATTTTCTCGTCTTGCATCTCGACCTTTTTGATCGGAATCAAAAACATCTTACTTAGACGAGGCAAGATCGTGAAATACATAAGGAGGATCCTGAAGTTGCCGTCCCTGGCCCCGAGGGATACGTATCCTTTGGGGAAACGGAAACGGTCTTTTTCTCCATCAGAGCCGGTCCTTTGCAACCGAAAACCACGCCGTAAGGCATCACTTTGGGAAATATGACAAAGGAGTACGCAAACAATGACCATCAGACTTTTCGACATTGCCTTAGGGGCAGTCGCGATCGCCGTTTTCGGAGTTTTGATAACCCTGCCTGTCTTTGCCCAACCCCCGATGACGTGGAGGGGAAGCGGAGGATGGGGCACAGCGGGCCAATATTATCGCATGTACGATCCTGCCACCGTGGAAACAGTCAGCGGTGAGGTCCTCGAAGTCCAGCAATTCATGCCGCGCCAAGGCATGCGCCAAGGCATCCATCTCCTGCTAAAGACAAATGGAGAGACCATATCCGTGCATCTCGGGCCTGCATGGTTTCTCGAAAACCAGGACGTGACGATCGAACCCAAGGACAGGATCGAGGTCACGGGATCGCGCATCACCTTTGACGGCAAGCCAGCCATCGTGGCCGCTGAGATCAAAAAGGGCGAGGAGACCCTGATCCTCAGGGACAAGAGCGGATTTCCCGTCTGGAGTGGATGGAGAAGACGCTAAAAGAGGCCCCTCATGAACAAACTGACCATTTTTACCGCCCTCTTCATCTCCCTGATCCTCCCCCTCATCGAGAGGTAAAAAAACAACGGATCTTTGGGGCCGGATCGCCCCTTTTTTCCCATTCGGAATCCTTTTTTTCATATCAGGGCCGCATCTTTTCAGGAGGGCGGCGGCCCTGAAAATCCTTTCTTCACGGGAAAACCGACCGATCCCGCATCACCTGCCTTAAGGTCTTGCGATTCCCCATCGGCCCGTGCTTGCCCAATGACACCTACGACGGTAAAGGTAGCCGGAACGGGAAGTGCCAGACATGAAAAAACGGGGGCCGACGAAATTCCGCTGTGAGCTCGTCACATGGGGGAAGATCCTCCGACTTTCGCGCAGGCTCGCCTTCATGGTCAAGGAGAGCGGATATCGGCCCGACCTCCTCATCGCCATCGGGCGCGGGGGCTATGTCCCCGCCCGGCTCCTCTCCGACTATCTCTGCCAGGACAATCTCGCGAGCATCAGGATCGTTCACTATCAGCGGGGAGCTGAGAAAAAGGAGACCGCTGAGATCAGATATCCGCTTAATGCCGACCCTAAAGGCATGAAGGTCCTCGTCGTCGACGATGTGAGCGACTCCGGAGACACCCTCAATCTCGCGGTTGAACACGTCCGGGGGTTCGGGCCCCGGGAGGTGCGAACCGCGGTCCTTCATCACAAGGAGGTCTCTTACTTCGTCCCGGACCACTTTGCGGCCCATGTTGTCAGATGGCGATGGATCATCTACCCATGGGCCGTTGTCGAGGACCTCTCGGGTTTCATCTCACGGATGGAGGACGGACCGAAAGACATTCCGGGAATCGCTGAGCGACTCGCTATCGAATACGGTGTCAGGGTAACTGCCGACACCGTCGAGGACGTCCTTGCCGCCATGAATCCATCTCCTGAAAGGAAGGAACCGTGAAGACGCTTTTCTACCCAAAGGACGAGATCAGTTTCGTTGACCATCCCAAGTATGAAAAGGTCCGAATCGCAAAACTTGTGACGAACCAGGACACGGAGACCATCAGCGTCTCACAGCTCGAGATGGAACCAGGATCCGAGATCCCGATACATACCCACAACTCCCAGGTGGATTCCATCTTCGTCCTTGCCGGTGCGGGCGAGGCCTTCATCAACGGGAAGTGGCGGGGGATCTCGGCAGGCGATTACATCTTCGTGCCCGCACACGGGCCCCATGGCGTGAGGAATTCGGGATCAGAGATCCTTCGACTCTTCATTGTGCACTGCCCTCCCCTCTTCTGAAAGAAAACTCGAAAAAAAGGAGTGTCCTCATTTTGCAGGTGTCCCTGCACCGGCCGGCCCGGAAGGCGATTCAAGCCGGCGGGAGCGGAGAAGCTCAAGGATCTCCTCCTGCCTTTTGAGGATCTCGAGGTTCGTTCTCACTGTGAATTCGCTCGAAACGGCGATGCGCCTCAGATATTCGATTGACGGATCGGTCGTGAGGACCCTTTCGGTCCCGCCCCCCTCCTCCTTGAGGGCCTCGTAAAAATCCCGCGTAAGTTCGATGGAGACCACTGTCGGAAACCCGACGCGGGATCTATCCGCAAAAGCGTCCGCTCCGGAGGCCAGGACAAGAAACATACAAAGGCATGAGGCGATATGGATTCTTTTCATGGCAACCTCCCTCTGGTTTTCCTTGACATGAACTTTATCTCTTTCATAGAATTTTATCACGCCCACACGGCAAGATGAGCAAGAAACGGCCGCCGGTCTGCCCCTGTCCTGAGTGCGGAGGACTGGGTGTAGTCACAGGTGAAGAGGTCATAATACTCAAGATGACCCAACCCGAATCGCTCCTGCGCGTCTGCGGGAAAGGGCTTCTGAAATTCGGAGACAAAGGCCGAGGTGACCTTTATCTCCGCATCCGGATCACGATCCCGGAAAGGACCGACAGCGAAGAATAGGGGCTCTACGAGCGTCTTAGGGAGATCAGCCGAAAAAATGAAGGGAAAGGGATCCATCAGCTCACCCTCTTCAGATTCACCGGAAATCCACGTCGGAACGAGCGGATGGAACTACCACAGCTTCGTGGGAAGCCTCTATCCTCCCCATACCCCTCAACGCCGCTATCTCGAGACCTATGCGGAAAGACTCGGGACCGTAGAACTCAACGCCTCTTTCTACCGTTCTTTTTCCCAGAAGACGTGGCAGGGTTGGTACGAAAGGACTCCACCCGGCTTTCTCTGGGCCGTCAAGGCCCCGCGCTACATCACCCATAACCGGAGGCTCGACGTCTCAGGGGATTCGGTCAGCCGCTTCTGGAGAGATGTATCCCCATTGGGGGAGAAATTCGCCGCAGCCCTTTATCAGCTTCCTCCAAACCTCGTCTTTGACGCGGATCTCCTCCAGCGATTCCTCGAACTCCAGCCACCGGAGAAGAGGATCGCCATCGAGGCCCGCCACCCTTCATGGCACCAGAAATTCGTATGGGAGGCCCTCCGTACAAAAAACATGGCCTGGGTAGTGAGCGACACTGCAGGGAGATATCCCATGAGCCTGAAAGTGACAGCGGATTTCGCCTATGTCCGACTCCACGGTCCAAAGCAGCTCTACCGCGGTGCCTATGAAGAGTCCGGACTCCAGAGATGGCTGGATACGATCAGGGGATTCGGTGTGGAGACCTTCCTTTATTTCGATAACACGGACGACGGAAGCGCGGCCCGGGACGCACTCCTCATGACGGAGATCATCTACATGGGGGAAAAAGAAAAGGCCTGAGGTTCTCACCTCAGACCCTGACTGACTGAAGGTTATCGATACTTATCGTCTTGCAGGTGCCTTCACGGATGGCCTGTTCAGATACTTGTAAAAGACCGGGAAAGCGACAAAAAGGGTGACACAGATCAGGTATTCAATGCCCTTGATGTGTGTGTAGAAATCTACCAGCGTGTGCATCTCCTTGACCAAACCTATCGCAACGAGATACTGCCCGATGACCTGAGATATCTGCCAGTTCGAGTGGGCAAGGGCAGAGACAAAGGCGGCTCCTACCCAGATCCCGATTGCCCCACCAAAGAACAACATCACCTTTGTTGCAATGTTTCCTTTCTGGTTCATGATCATCCTCCTTCTTGTATTCAAGATGTGGTTGTTCTATCCACCGATAGCCGCAAGATAACCCTTGAGGGCCTCTCCAAGCCCGCTTTGTGCGATACCACCCACCATGCACGCCGCGCCCCAGAGTCCTGCGAGAGCAGCTGCAAGGATTCCTACTCCCATGGCCACACGGGGAATCTCGTCCGCCGCTGTCCTCGTTCCCTCCGCGACATTCACAACACCGATCGTGGTCTTTTGAGCTGTAGTCTTCATGATCATGTCCTCCTTCGTTGTATTCTGGTGTCATTTGATGTTCGATATATGTTACTGCATCAAACATGCCAAAAATGAAAAAAATATAACATAATAAATAACATATTGATATAAAACAATTAATTAACAAAAGAAATGCCGAATGACTTCATCGCAGCGCCTTCGAAGGACATCCGAGCCCACATAAGAAAACACAAGTGTGGCACAAACCGTCTCAATAATGTGTTGCACAAACAAAAAAACTACACTTTATTGTCTGATGGTCTCGTAAAAAATGCCGGACTCGTCATGCCGGACTTGATCCGGCATCCAGAACATATTGAAAACACTGGATTCCGGCCTCTGCCGGAATGACGCCAAATTGGAATTTTCGACTTTTTACGAGACCATCATTATTTTGAAGAGAACGAAAGTGTGGCACAAGAAATGATGCACCATATAATGCTACATAATGACGGGGGCAGAGATATTGAGAAGGAGGTAACGCGCGATCCCTATGCGGCATAGTCCTACACGGAGGCCGCAGGCAGGTCTATGGCAACCTGAACAACGTGCGTCACCGTATCGATCCGGCGGGAAACACTGGCACCTTGGCATTCCCCAATGACTCCGCGGCAGAGTTCAATTCCATAAAGGAATGGATCGCCTGGGTCAGGTATTCCGGTTGGCGGCTCCGGAGCTGTGTACGAGATAAGAAGTCTGACGTATTGCCTTCCCTCATCCTTGAACGATTCGGATTCGATAGAGATCCTCCTGTCGCCTGAGTCTCCGGAACCAGCCCGGATTACGGATTCCCTCGTCCCCTGAAGAAGAAATGTAAAGGCAAGGAGCAGATCCCGAAATCCGCAGCGCACAGGGGGGAGATCCTTGTCTATGGAAAGCGAGACCTCGATCCCGTCTCTTTTCATCAAGGGAACCGCAAAGGAAAGGGCGTTCGACACGACATCATCGACGCGGACAAGCCCCTGGGCTTCGTGAGTTCCAGCATCCCTTGAGAGTTCCAGAAAACGATTGATGATGCCGGAGATCTTTTCTCCTCCGTCCACGATCTTTTCGAGAAATACAGGATCGGATGCGCCATCACGTATCTGATCCAGAAGCAACTGGGCATAATTGATGATCCCGTTGACAAGACCGTTCACCTCGCCTGCCGCCACCTCCGCAACCATCCCCGAAGCGGCAAGCCGAAAGGCCTTGCCGGCGATCTTCCGTTGTTCCTCCTCGCGGGTTATATCCCGTGCTACGAGCAAGGAGACCCTGCTGCCATTTCCGGTTCTACCTGGAGAATGGGTAATGCGGAAGGCAGCCCCTTCGAATCCCTTGAGCCCGCATATACAGGAAAACGGCATGCGGTCCTTGATCGCCTGGACGAGGGCTGCAGCCGTTACCTCTTCGCACGTAAGCAGCGTACGAACATCCGATCCCACCAACTCGTGGTGTCTTTTACCCATGGCTGAGAGGCAGGAGGAATTCACATCTTTGATTACGCCTGCTCGATCAAGAACGAAAACAAGGTCGGGGAATCCGTCCAGGATCTCCCTCATCTTGGCAGACTCATGCTCAAACTTCTCCTCGGCGGCGAGAACGGATGCGCGTCTTGTGATACCACGTGCCATGCTTTCAAGGATCGCCAGCTCGAATTCGTCAAAACAGGTCTCATCCGCAGCGTAGACACTCATGACGCCGTAGAGGATGTCACCAGCCCGAAGCGGAAACGCCGCACAACTCGCGGTCCCCTGGGGAAAAGGGGTCCTCTTGAGCTTCCCGGCAGGGACGTCGCGAAGGATATCCCGAACGACAACGGGCTCGTGTTTCTGCAAGGCCTGCTCGGCTGGATTGAATTCCAGACCCTTTTCCTCCGCCGCTGTGAGGAGAAGTGCTACACATTCGTCGCATTCCCTTTCCGTCATGCTTGTGCAACCCTCAGCGGCGGCAGGCATAAGGCCTTTGTGCTCCGGATCAGAGATGCCGATCCAGACAAAGCAATAATCCGAGTTGACAAGCATGGCCCTGCACACCCGCTTGTAGAGTTCCTCAGGCCTATGGGATCGATCCACCGCATCCTCCACGGCATGGAGTGCCTTGAGGATGCGTTCATAACGGTCAAGGCGACGGGATATATCTCGTTTGAACGCGAGGAGGCCGTTCACACACTGAGATATATGATGAAACTCCATGAGTCCATCGGGGAGATCAAGCTCCTGTCTCTCATCCCTGACAATTTCCAATGCCTGTTTGGCGCATGAAACAAGGGGCGCAACCAAGACCTTCTTCATATAAAAAGCGGCGAGAAGGGCAAAGAAGACGATAAAGGCAAGGCTCCCGATCACAAGAAGCTGAAAACCCACGAGCTCACGGTGCGCATGATGGGTAACAATCTCGCCAAAACGGCTCAATCGATTGGAGATCTCCCGCATCCTGGACACAAGATCCTGCGCCAATTCTCCGCAGGCCGCTCCCTGACAGCTCTGCATCTTGCGAAGATCGAGGAGGATGCCGGAAAGGTCCACCTGACTGATAAAAACGAGCTTGTATTCGTCCGGGATAAGGATGTCCTCGAGGATGTCGGTAATCTGTCCGTTCAGCTCGTTGAATTCCGCAACGACCCTGTCGATATCAAGGGATTCCCCTCGAAGAACGGCCTCGGTTACATACTCCCTTATCCCGGTGAACTGGAATATGAGCCTTTCGCTCCTGCTGACGACGACATCGTAATGACGTGAAAGGGCGTACTGGCGGACTCCAAGATAGATGATCGCAGAGGCCAGAAGACCAAGAACGACCGTGATGGCCAGAATGAGCCTTTTGCGGACAGGTGGCATGCGTGAGCTGGAAGAAATCCCCAGGGGGATGGGAAGGGTGAATGACGACCGTGGCCGTTTTCACCCGTTCCCACGATAGCGTATTGCAGACTACTTTTCACCCTTCCAAGTGTAGAGAATGGGCCACCGGTAAAGGATAAACCGGTAGGTGATAAAATAGATGCAGTAGACCGTGATCGTAATGACGACCTCTTTCCAGTGGGGAATCTCCTGGTAGAGCTGCCAATTATAGGCAACGAGGGCCGTGTTGAGCCTGTTGAAAAGGATACCGAACACGGTGATGAACCCGCCGACGCGGGCAAGACCCGCTGATTGGTTTTTGACCGCGAGTGAAAAAAAGATAAGGGGAACGATGACGCCGATTACGATCTCAAGCAAATAATATTGGCCCCAGTCCGTTAAGAGGTAGGCCCACTCGTTGTCATGGGCGACACTGATGAACTTGAGGAAGAGATACGTGAAGAGGGCGTAAGAGGCCCCTTTTGCCAGACCGATGGTGAGCATGTCAACGTTATCGAGAAACTCCTTGTCACACCGCCATCGCATGAAGTTCTTTGCAAAAGTGCTTGCGACGATCACCATGGAAAGCCCGGCGGGAATGGAGGAGCAGAAAAAGAGGATCCAGAGAAAGCTCGAATTCCAGAGGGGATGGATTTTGGCTGGTGCATAAGTGAAAAGGGCGCCGAGGGCCCCCTGGTGGAGCGTGGAGAGGATGATGCCTGCTATGGTGAGGCCGAGGATGATACTCCGGACAAAGCGCTTTCCCTTGAGCCAGCCGATCCATTCAAAGAAGGCAGGTGAAACCTCTGCAATCTGCACGGAAAGGTATGTGGCGACGTGCCATGCGACGAGGAAGAGGACTGCGGCGGGTCCAAGGGAAACGATCATGGGATAGTAGATCCGCCACGGCATACCGAGGTCCACAAGGAGATAGACGACAGCGAAGAAGTAACCAAGAAGACCATTCAGCAGGGCCAATCTCTCAATGGGGTGGAAATCGTGTCTTCCAAACAGCTCAACCGTCGTTCCGAGCATGAATCCGGATGCAGAGAGGGGGACCATGCCGAAGAGCCCGAAACCCAGAAAGAGTCCCCAGGGGTAGTCGTTCGATGCATGGGTTACCGTGCCGAGGCCAAATAAATACCGCTGAGCAAGAAGCGGGATCCCTACGGCAAATACAGCGATGAGGAACCAGTTGACCGGGTTTCGAAAGAATTGTGCAAAATATTCGCCGGGCGAGAGACCAAGCAAGATCTTTTCCTTGAGTGTCCATGGCCTTCCCGTCGAATCGACGTGCGAAACAATGGGCAGATCCGGTTTTTCCTTCACAAACCTCTTCATTGGTTATTCCTCCTTCCCTTCTTCATGATGGCCATGCCCTCCTTCCTTGCGTGTGGCGAGGAGATGAAAACCGGCAAAGAGGGCCGGCCAGATAGCGAGCACCATGGGAACCATGCCGAGAAAGTCCTTCACATAGTTGAGGATCGGCTCCTTGGGAACATGCGGGTCAAGCCCCACCTGCTCGAACGGGACGCTAGAGAGATACATCCATGCCGTTCCTCCGGCCTCGTGCTCGCCATAAATGTGGTTCACGTATTTTCCAGGATTCTCCCGAATCCTCTGTCTTGCGATCCTCAGAAGTTCCGTCCGTTTGCCGAATGTGAGGGCCTCCTGGGGGCAGGCCTCTACGCACGCTGGCGGGCGACCGAATTTGAGACGTGTGTCGTAGCAGAAGATGCATTTCATGATCCGGGGATGCAAGGAGCTCGAATACTTGAAGGCTGGGACGTAAAACGGGCAGGCTATCATGCACGTCCTGCAGCCGACGCAGACATCAGGATTGTAGATGACGGCCCCTTCCGGCGTCTTGGTGTAAGCATTCACGAAACAGGACGTGAGGCACGCCGGTTCGTTGCAATGGTTGCATTGGAGCTTTCTAAAGAGGGGATGGTCAAGACCGGGGATGTCGTATCTGTTGACGACGGTATAATGGGCCTCGTCCGGTCGGCGTTTCTGCCCGTGATGCAACTCGTCAAATACGGAATAGTCGTCAAACGGCTTGTCAGGAGGCGGGAGACCCTGCTCCTTGTTGCATGCCGCCTCGCAACTCCTGCACCCGACACACCTGGTAAGGTCCACCAGGACCCCCATGCCATCCGGGTATCCCTCGAAGGTTGCAGCGGATCCCTTTCGTGCCAGGCCAAGGGACGCCGCCGCTCCTCCGATGAGCCCTCCCTTCAAAAAAGTCCTGCGATTCACTGTGGTCATTGGTTCCTCCCTTCTCTGTAGAAACTTTACAAAAATTGAATTTTCTTAGTGATGCCCTTTTGGAGAGCCTTTCGGAGCGAACGGGCCGGTGTGGAAAAACTCCTGTCCTGCCTCAGTCATGGGATGGCAATCCGTACACCCGGTAGGGGCCCCCATCTCCTTGTGACAGCCGAGACAGTTCAGGTGATAGGCCCCTTTGAGGCCAGGTTTGTCAATGTGATAGAGATTCGGATTCTTTTCACGCGCATTCAGATATGCCGCATCAAAAGGATCCTTTGCGTGACATCCACTGCAAGAGACGGTACTCGCCTCCCCGCTCTTGGCATGGCAGCGGGCGCAGTTATCGTTTTCAGGACCGGTTCCCGCGGTATGGTGATGACACGAGGAGCACCCGGTGATGCCCACATGAAGGGCATGGTCAAACTGCACCTTTTCATAAAGTTTTGCGATGGAATCTATATCCACCGTATCCGGGGCATCCTCAGGCCCCATCGCCCCTGAGTCGAACACTATTCCCATGGAAGTCACGAGGAATCCACATAAGGTGACCCCGATCAACTTTTTCCTCATCGCACACAACCCTCCTTTGAGATATTTTCCATAGCGGATTCTCCTCCTTTGTTTTCATCCCCTTTTGGGGTGGAAAGGGATGATGGTATCTGACTTTTCTTGATATTCAGGTTTATTGGCAATTACACAGGATACGACGAGATCCAGCTCCTCGGCGTCGATGGTCTCGTGTAAAAGAAGGACCTCCGCAAGCTTGTGGAGCAAGAAGTTGTTTGCCCGAAGCAGATCCACAGTCTCCCGGTAACAGCGATTCACCAACCCCTTTACCTCCCTGTCGATTTCCTGTGCCGTCTTTTCACTCATGGCCCTGACGGCCTGTGCCCCACCGAGATAACCTTCCTGCGCCCGGACGTAGGCAACGGGCCCCACGGCATCGTCCATTCCCCATTCGGAGATCATTCGGTATGCAAGATCCGTCGCGGCAAGGATGTCGTTGCTCGCCCCGGTGGTGCGGCGGTTGAAGATGATCTCCTCGGCCGCACGCCCGCCGAAGAGGATCTTGATGCGGCTCAGGAGATACTCCCGGGAATAGACGTGCCGGTCATCGATGGGAAGCTGCTGGGTGAGACCAAGCGCCCTTCCCCGTGGAATGATCGTGATCTTGTGCAGAGGATCCGCCTCAGGAAGAAACTTGGCCATAAGGGCGTGCCCTGCCTCGTGATAAGCAGTCATTCGACGCTCATCTTCGCTGATGACGACGCTTTTTCGTTCCACCCCCATAAGTATTTTGTCCTTTGCCTCCTCGAAATCCACGAGATCCACGGCGTCCTTGCCATGACGGGCAGCAAGGAGGGCGGCCTCGTTCACCAGATTGGAGAGCTCGGCTCCACTGAAACCAGGAGTGCTACGAGCGACCTCTGAAAGGTCAAGTCCAGGCATGAGGACGATCCTACGCGCATGCACCTTGAGGATCTCGAGCCGCCCCTTGATGTCAGGAAGGGGAATTGTCACCTGACGGTCGAAACGCCCCGGCCTGAGAAGGGCCGGATCGAGGATGTCAGGCCGGTTGGTGGCTCCCACGATGACGACCGTCTCCCCTGACTCGAAGCCGTCCATCTCAACGAGGAGGGCATTGAGGGTCTGTTCACGCTCTTCGTGACTCCCGGCAACCTCTCCTCCGGATCGCCTCCCACCCACGGCGTCGATCTCGTCTATGAACACGATGCATGGGGAGCTGCGCTTGGCCTCCTTGAAAAGCTCTCTGACCCTGGACGCCCCGACCCCGACATACATCTCCACGAAGTCCGAGCCGCTGATGCTGTAAAACGGCACCTGGGCCTCGCCTGCGATGGCCTTGGCAATCAGGGTCTTGCCTGTGCCGGGCTGCCCCTGAAGAAGGACTCCCTTGGGGATCCTGCCGCCGAGTCGGGCGTACTTTGCAGGGTTCTTCAGGAATTCGACGATCTCCTGGAGTTCCTCCTTGGCCTCCGGAATCCCTGCCACATCTTCAAAGGTCACCCCTTTCCCATCGCTCGGCGTCAGGACGCGCTCCTTGCTCTTGGCAAAACCCGAGGCCTTGCCCCCCTGCTGGGTCTTCATGAAGATGAACCATCCGGCAAGGATCACGGCCATTGGCAGGAGATTTTCAAGGAGAGAGGCGATCCCTGACTTTTTCTCCTGCTCTGCCGTCACAACCACCTTTTTTTCGATAAGCTTGGGGACAAGCCCTGAGACGTCGGGAGAAAAGGTTGAAAATGGATCACCTGATGTATCCACTCCCCTAATCTCGCCTCCCTTGAGATGCACCTTCGCGATCTTTCCCTCCTCAAGGGCCTCCAGGAAGACGGAATACTCAACAGGAGGTGGCGTCGTTTCAAGGTTCCAGATGTTGTAAGCGGCGACAGCTACGGCGGTAGCAACGAACAGCCACAAAACGTTTCGATAATAGTTACTCATGGCCCTTCTCCCGCGACCTCGAAGACTGGGGACGGTCTTTTCCCACCAGTCGCCAGTAGGGGGTCGCCTCTCCCTCCACACCGCCTTTGAGGATGCGGTTGAACGTCTCGACGGGAGACTCCCCAAGATTCATCGAGTGACGGAAAACGTACTCGTCTATGTACTGCTGGAGATGCTTCTTCTTGACCCCTCCCTTGTGCGTACGTATCAACCAGCTGGCAAGGTCCCCGATGAGGGAGGCGACATGGGGAGGGAAGCCGCGGGTCAGGTCATCCCTCACATCAACGGACCGGATAACCTCGTGCCCGTATCCGAGGGACTCGATCGTGGAAGACTCCAGATCCTCTGTGGTGACAATCGTGCTGGACTGTTCGATGTTCTCACGAAGAAAACCGGAAATAGTGGATCGGGAAAAATCCGGGACAAGACTGATACGGGTCCGGCCCAGGCCGAAAGGAGCAGATGCAACGACCTCTCCTGCCGCCAGGACCTTGGCGCACTCGTAGGGTGAATAATCTTTTCCATCTCTTTCCCTGTCGCAGATCATGCCCTGGCCCATTTCCACCCGCCCTCCGCAGGATTTCCCTTCGGAAAGGGACATGGCACGACGGAGTTTCTGGAACCAAACCCAGGCGGTCTGGTAACTGCCCAGGCCGAGATACTGCTGCAACTCACGGGCGCTCCCCCCTTTCTGATGGGTACAGATCCACCAGATGGCCCGAAACCAAAGGGCCAATCTCTTTTTTGTCCCGTGGAGAATCGTCCCGGACGTGAGTGATATCTGGGCTTGGCACCCTGTACACACGATAAAATTTTTCTTGTTGACCCGGGCCGTTCTCCCGGAACAGACCGGGCAGACAAATCCCTCAGGCCACCGGAGATCGAAAAGATAGCGCCTGCAATTGTCCTCGGTCCCGAAACGGACGAGGAATTCCTCCTCGTTTTTGGGGAAGTTTTTCATCACGGCTATCCTCGCCGTCATCGGGCACGTGACTCCCTTTTACCGGTTTTATACTTATCCACAATTTTTTGCAAATATAAGCACAAACCATGCCATGCCCGTAGAATAAAACCCATATTAAATCATTAACATATTGTTATTTAATAATTAAAAAATGAATCGTGATTCAAAAATGAATTTGTCACTGAGCAGACTGCCCAGCTATTCATGAATTTTCTGGATAACTCTTAAAAAAGGAAAGGAGGACTGAGCAGCGGCTTGATCATGAGAAAAATGTAGCATGCTACGGATATGATCCTGCATATCCGTAGCATGCTACATTTTTTACAAAACAAGAACTCTTAACGATCTGTGACATCACGAAAGACGACGACTGCACCTGTGACCCTGTCGTCCTCCATGATGGGCGTACTCACGTATTCGACCTGGAAGGAGGTACCATCCTTTCGCCAAAATATCTCACCCGTAGCGAACCTCACCATACCTTCCCGGTAAGCGGCTTCAATGGGACATTCCTCATGGGGATAGGGGGTGCCGTCGGCCCGGGTGTGATGGACGATCTCATGGTGGTTTTTCCCGATGAGTTCCTGAGGCTCCCATCCAAGCATAATTGAGGCCGACGTGTTCACGAAAATGACCCTGCCCTCCCAGTCAAGGCCGAAAATCCCGTCACCAGCCGCGTTCAAGATGAGCTCCATCTGGCGGGTGAGCTTTTTGAGATCCTCTCCGGCCTGGATCCTCTCGGCGATCTGGCGGTTGAGGGAGGCATTGATGGAGGCGAGCTCAAAGGTACGCTCCTCGATCCGCTCCATGTATTTCTTTCTCTCTTTCTCTGCCTCGGCGGAAAGACGCTCTATTTCACGTGCCATTCGTCTTTCCAGCCCTGTGTAGGCTCGCAAGATCCTGGCGAGAATCCAGACAAGGGAAACGAAAGTCACCAGACCCGCAAGACCGGCGACGATCACCCTACCATCCACACCGGATCCTGCATGCGTAAAACGCGCGAAACTCACGGCGAGAGACATGG
The DNA here is from genome assembly GCA_002419025.1 of Deltaproteobacteria bacterium UBA5754. Lineage (GTDB taxonomy): Bacteria > Desulfobacterota > Dissulfuribacteria > Dissulfuribacterales > UBA5754 > UBA5754. The sequence continues at coordinate 39,167 of DIFG01000020.1, forward strand.
ATGCCATGAGAAAAAGACCAAAAACAGCAAATAGATATAATCTGACCTTTTCGGATTCCGTTTTCATGCCCTGCCTCATGTGGAATGCCTGAATACGTGGAACCCCAGGACCGTCACATCGTCACTTCTCGAGAAATGAAAGATCGAGCCCGTACTCGCGAATTTTACGGTACAGAGTGCTTCGATCGATCCCAAGAAGTCGCGCAGCCTTGGCCTTGTTCCCGCCCGTCCGTTTCAGGGCCGCGACAATGCGTTCGTGCTCCGGAAGGTCTTTGAGGCCATTGGAAGAGGCCTGGACGCGGGAAACCTCTTCGGCGCCTGGAGAGAGCGCAGAAGTCTCGCCCCTCTCACGGGAAACGGGTTCGAGGTCGATATCCTCGGTGGAAATGGTCGCGCCCGAGCACAGGACGCAGGCACGCTCCATGACATGCTCCAACTCCCGGACGTTTCCCGGCCAGGGATAGCGATCAAGGAGATCGAGGGCCTGATCAGAGATCCCCGTGAGATCCTTGCCGATGCGCCGGGAAAACTTCTCGAGAAAATGCAAGGCGAGTAGGGGGATATCCCCTGTCCTTTCCCTCAAGGGAGGGAGCTTTATGTCGATCACCCGAAGCCGAAAATAGAGATCTTCACGGAACTCCCCCTCCTCCACCTTCTTTCGCAGGTCCGCGTTGGTCGCCGCGATCACGCGCACGTCCACCTGGATGGGACTGTCCTGTCCCACGGGATAAAACGTCCGTTCCTGCAGGAAGCGGAGAAGTCGAAGCTGCATGAGGGGAGAGATGTCTCCGATCTCGTCCAGGAAAAGGGTCCCGCCATCTGCCTGCAGGATCCTTCCCATGCGGTCCCGGTCCGCGCCGGTAAAGGACCCCTTTTTGTGGCCAAAAAGCTCGCTCTCAAGGAGATTCTCAGGAATGGCTGTACAATCCACCTTGACGAGCTTCCTGTCCCGCCGCGGGCTTTCGGCGTGGAGGGCCTCGGCGACGAGTTCCTTCCCTGTGCCGCTCTCTCCGGTGATGAGGACCGTGGTATCCACCTTGCCGACGTTTTCGATCATGGCATAGATCATCTGCATGGCTGGGCTCGCCCCGATAAAGCGATGGAAACGGGTGCGGCCTCCCCGGTGGGCGAGATGATCCAGAATGGTCATGTCCCTGGCCACGATCACGACACCGAGAAATTTCCCCTTGGCATCCCTCATGGGACTGGCTGCGATACTCATCACCTTGCAGGTGGAGTCTGGCCGGACGGTCTCGATGCGGTGCTCGGGCACGTCCTCACGGGTCTTGAGGACGCGTTCGGCATCCCTCAACAAGTTCTTCCCCAAGGGAACCGGGATGTCTCCAATGAATTTTCCAAGGAAATCCTCTTCGGAAAACTCCCGCATGCAGATGCGAGCGGCCTCGTTCGCCTGGATGATGCGCAGATCCCCGTCGAGAGCGATGATGGCGTCCTTGACACTTCGAAAGACGGTTTCGAGATACGTCCGGTAGCGCTCCCGCTCCGCCTCGGCCCGAATCTTTTCCTTTTCAAGTTTCCTTTGGCGAAGGGCGAGACGCGCTGTGCGAAGCAAAGCATCCTTGGTGACAGGCTTGGGAAGGTAGTCAAAGGCCCCCAGCCGAACGGCCTCTGCCGCCGTCTTCACGTTCGGATAACCTGTAATCATGACTACAGGGCAGGTCCTACCCCGTTCGCGCGCCTTTCGTAAAAGATCGATCCCAGACTCTCCTTCGAGCACGATATCGCTCACGATCAAGTCGAAATCGTGACGATCCAAAAGGGTCAGTGCCTCTCCGTAAGAAGAGGCGACAAACACCGGATGATATCCTTCGCGCTTTAGAAAGAGTTCGAATGTGGTGCGTAGGCTCTCCTCGTCGTCCACAACAAGGATGGCTCCGGATTCCTGCTCGCACGGCTCAGGGGATGGATTGTCGAGCATATCTGTCATGTCACGCCAATGCAGGAAGTTCCACGGCCACGGATGTATGATCCCCTAGGACACTCTCAAAAGACATGGTCCCCCCATGATCCAAGACGATCCCGTGGCTGATGCTGAGCCCAAGTCCTGTCCCCTCTCCCGCAGGCTTGGTGGTAAAAAACGGCTCGATGATCCGGTCTACGATATCCTGGGGAATCCCCGGTCCATGATCGGTCACCGTGGTTCTTACCATGGCCTTCCCCGCCCGGATCACGGTTTCGGCCCGAATCTCGAGCACCTTATTGTCATCCGCTCCAGGGAAACGCTGGTTCAAGGCATAGCGTGCGTTGCTCAGAAGATTCAAGAAGACCTGCTCAATCTGCTGATGGTTACCCCGAACCATGGGAAGGCTGTGGGCGATACCGACGCTCAATCTTATCCCGTCCTTGAGAATCTGGTGTCTGACAAGGGACAGACACTCATCGAGGACATGGGATATGCTCACCTCCTCGTCAGTCACGTCCCTCTGTCTGGCAAAGGAGAGGAGATTGCGAACGATGGTGGCGATCCGATCCCCTTCCTTGATGATCCTCTCCAGTATTTCGGCCGTCTCCCCTTCCCGCTCGACCGTATCCAAAAGGTATTGGGAATAGTTAATGATCCCGTTAATGGGGTTGTTGATCTCGTGAGCCACCCCTGCCGCAAGTTCCCCGATGGCCGCCAATTGGCCGGCCCGAAGGGCCTCCGCCTTTCGGACCTTTTCCTCAGTCAGATCCCTGGCCACGAGCAGGATCCGTTCAGCCTCCCCGCTCGGATCAAGGACCGGAGACACAGTCAGCAGATAATCCCCGCCAAGGCCCCTTAGCTGTGTATCGAGGATGTGACTCCTTCGTGATCCGATAAGTCTTTCCAGGGGGCACTCGATCCCAGGAGGACGCCCCCCGTGGAGCACCTCGCACACCCCCCTGCCCACCACCTCTTCCTTCGGCTTTTTGGCCGAGGCAAGGGTGGCCGGGTTTGCGGCGAGGATCACACCATCAGGGCTGACGATCATGGCAGGGTCCTGGATCGCGGTGAAAATCCTTTCCCACTCGGCCCTCGCCCGGTCGAGGGCCCTGTCCGCCAGGACGTGCTCCGTCACGTCCAGGCCGATGAACACGAGCCCCACATCCTCAGTGGATGAATCGCTCAAAACGGTCCCATGCCAGTTGATGATCCGCTCCTTTCCATCCTTGCGCACAATCGTGGACCGGAAGTCCCCTGGTTTTGGGGCGTCCTTTTGAAGAAAGCGTGAAAAAAAACCCTGGAATTCCTTGCGGTCACTCTCCTGGCACAGAATGTCCACCCAATACTTTCCTATCACCTCCTCCCGGCGAAAGCCGGTGATCCTTTCCGCCTGGGAGTTGAAGGTCCTGATGGTACCGCATGGACGCACGGAAACGAGAAGGGCGTCTACGGCCTCCACGATCTCCTGGTTCAGGTCCCTCTCCTTCTGGAGCCGCTTGGTAGCGGAGAAGGAAAACAGGGCAAGAGACACGTCAGAGATGAGATTCTCGAGAAAATCTGTCTCGTCCTTGCTCAAGGAATCGAGCTGATCCGCGTAGATGTTGAGGGCGCCGTATGAGACGTCCTTCCACACGAGGGGAAGGGACGCATAGGAAACGAATCCGGCTCGCTTCGCCTGCTCTTTGAAGGCCTTCGGGGCGTCCGCCTTCTGTATGTCCGTAAAGACAATAGGACGGCGCGTCTCAATCGCCAGGGCCGCAGGGTTTTCCCGGGGGTCGAACTTAAAGGCGATCTGCTCGACCATTTTGATGCAGTCCTCACCCTTTCCCGCATATTTGGAGGCCGCTGCCACGGGTGTGATGTCCACATCCCCTTCCTCCTTGTTGCCCACCCAAACGAGGCAGAAGTGTTCATTTTCAAGAAGCGATCGGCATACCTGTTCGAGAAAGACTTCAGGTCCAGCGTGGGCATGTGCGGAACCGAGGACATTGTTGACCGCAGTCAGCATGCGGTTTCGAAGCTCGAGCCGGGAAACGGCCCTCTTTCTCGTCTCTACAAGACGCGAAATGAGCTCGGCAAGCTCCCGGAAAGGGCCATCCTCGGGGATTGTGACGTCTTCGCGGACGCATTCAGCCACCTCGCGAAGCTCAGCACATATGGCATCGAGCCGGAGGCCCTCCAACGGGGGTAAGCACGCCGACCCTGCCTTGTCAGCTCCCCGCTCCCTACGAATAACTCCTTCTGGAGGAAGATGTTTTTTTACACGTGTATTCATGATAATTTTTTATTTTACCAATTTCTATGCATGTATTGAAGAGATGACCACCGCTGAAAAAATCCGCTCTGCGACGTTACTTCATATGTCCATGCGGCGTACGCTGTAGCTGTAGAGGGCGTCGTGATCCGCCCTCTACATTTCTGGAAAATTTCGCGCATTGTATCTCGGACTTTTTGAGTGAGATAAGATTTTGAGGTTTTTGCAGTGCGATCCACACTAGAAAAATCCCTGGATGATCGCCCCAAGATTGTCTGCCCTTATCCTTGACACCCCCCACAGCCTGATTTAAAAGGATTCTTCTTGCCAAGTTTTTTGGCCTTAGTGCATTTTCGACCTGAACAACCCTCCCTGTTCATCCATTGTTGCATATCACATCTGTTACATATACATATCACATCCCCTGGAGTGAATCGTGAAAAGGACATATCAGCCCAACAATCTGAGAAGAAAAAGGACCCACGGCTTTCTCGAACGCATGAGCACAAAAAACGGGAGAAAGGTCCTCAAGAGACGCAGGGCAAAGGGACGACGGCATCTGTCGGCCTGATCACAGGGGAAGGAAACACGCCCCCCAACAGCCGTGCCCGATCCCGTCCCGACCATAGATTTCCCCGATCCGAACGGCTCGTTACGAAAGACGCCTACGACGCTGTATACAAAAAAGGAAAAAGGATTCGGATCTCGCCCCTTTCCTTTGCCTATGCACCAAACGACATGGGTTTTTCCCGCTTGGGCATCAGCGTGGGAAAGGCCTTTGGAAACGCGGTCCGGCGAAACCGGGCAAAGAGGATCATCAGGGAGCTTTTTCGTCGCAACAAACATCGGATCCCTCAAGGGTACGACATCGTGGCATCACCCCGGCGCGGTTTTCTCGATCTGGAATGGAAGGAAATCGAAAAGACATATCTAACTTTCGCATCCGTCCTGAAAGGCGAGAAAGGGTCGTGAATATGTCCCGCGTCAAATCCACTTTAGGCCTTTCGCTGATTCTCGTCATCGATGCATACCGTATCCTGATCTCTCCACTCTTTCCGAATGCCTGCCGTTTCTTTCCGTCCTGTTCCCGCTACGCGCAAGAGGCCATCCGTACCCACGGCCCGTTTCGAGGCTCCTTTCTCGCGCTAAAGCGGATTTTGCGATGCCATCCGGGAAACCCCGGTGGATACGACCCAGTTCCCCTGCCCCCGGCCGGAAAACCGTAAGGACTGACCTCATGGAAACCCGCGCGCTCCTCGCGATCGTCCTCTCCATCCTCATCCTCTTGGGCTTTCAGTATTTCATGGGGCACTCCCCTCCTGAAAATCCCACCGCTCCGCCCGCCGACTCGGTTCTTACCCAGGGAGCCGACACATCCCACGCCCATGCACAACCGGAACTGACAGTGAAACCGGCAGAAGCGGGAAAGGCCCCACTGCGGGAGACACGGGACATCACGGTCACGACGGACCTCCTGCGCGTCACATTCACGGAAAAGGGCGGCACCATCCGTTCCTGCCTTCTCAAGGCCTTTCCAGTCAAGCTCGGGGATGAATCCGAGCTTACCGAACTCGTCCCCCTCCTTTCGGGAGATCCACCGTTTTTCGATCTCGAGATGCCAGGGATCGGGAACGTCTCTTCCCATCTGTGCACAAGCGACCGGGAAGACATGGACCTGACGGGCGGTTCTGCTCCCGGCACCCTGACCTTCTCCTGCCATCTCCCTGACGGAAGGATCGTCACGAGGGAATACACATTTCACCCGGGTTCATATCTCGTGGAATCCCGGACCCGCATCAATCCATCCGGGCAGGACGGTGGTGTCCTGAGCATCGCAAACCGCCCCCTTGGGAGGAACAGCTCATACGTCTTTGAAGGCCCGGAATACTCGAGCAACGGATCCCTTGTCGAGTGCGAACTCGAAAAACCAGGGGAATCCATAAGCTTTACCGGTCCTGTTGATTGGACAGGATACGGAAACCAGTACTTCCTGACCGCCATCATCCCTGCCTCTCCCAGCTCTCCCTCCACGATCACGTTCAGCAAAAAGAACGCGGAAGGCCCTATACTGAGCACCCTCCAGCCCGGCGACATGATCTTCGGAAACGGGGAGACCGTGATCGAAACCGCCATCTATCTAGGCCCCAAGGACATCACGTACCTCGAAGCCGCTGGGCACAACCTGACCAATTCCATCAACTTCGGGTGGTTCGACCCCATCGCCAAACCCCTTCTTTACGCACTCCGGTTCCTCGACACCTATCTCCACAATTATGGAGTAGCCATTATCATCATCACAATCGTCATCAAGATCCTTTTCTGGCCGCTTGCACACAAGAGCGCCAAGTCGATGAAAACGCTCCAGAAAATCCAGCCGAAACTGGCCAAACTCAAGGAGAAGTACGGAGACGACCGGGAACAGTTGAACAAAGAGCTCATGCAGCTCTACAAGACATACAAGGTTAATCCCCTGGGCGGGTGCCTGCCCATGCTCCTTCAGATCCCCGTCTTCTTCGCCCTTTACAAGGTGCTCCTCCAGTCCATCGAACTCCGGCACGCCCCGTTCATGCTCTGGATAAACGATCTTTCGGCCCCGGACCGCCTCATGATCCCGGGAGTCGAGATCCCCTACCTCGAGGGGATTCCAGTCCTCACCATCCTCATGGGTGTCTCCATGTATTTCCAGCAGAAAATGACGCCCACGTCCCTTGACCCGACGCAGGCCAAGATCATGCAGTTTCTTCCTGTCGTCTTCACCTTCATGTTCATCACGTTTCCCTCTGGCCTCGTCCTTTACTGGCTCGTGAACAACGTCCTCTCCATCGCCCAGCAGTACTACATAAACAAATTCACTGACTGACGGGAACCTTAAAAAATGGTCCTTTCGCCCGATGGCCGCGTTACTCATCGGTCAAAAATGCTTGCATACAGACGCATGCTCGGCTTTTTGACCTCCTCGCGCCTTGCCCTCGAACGAAATTCCTCATTTTTCGAGGGTCCCTGACGCCTTTCATCGAGGCATACATGGCGAAAAGGAAGTCACAGGAGACAGACGCCCTTGAGTTCGAGGGGAAAACCCTGGACAAGGCTATAGAGGCGGCTTGCAGACATTTTTCCGTGCCCGTCGATCAACTCGGGATCGAAATCGTAGCCCGGGGTTCCACCGGGATCTTCGGGATCATGGGCGGAAAGGCACGAATCCGGGCAGGTCTTCTTTCATCCCGAAAGAAAAGCTTGGCGGAGTCCGAAACCCGGACATACGCAGCAGCCCCTCCTTCCCAACCCGAACTACTTCCGGAAAGCCCCTCCGACCGCCCGGCTTGCGCCAGCCAAAAAGCGGCCCCGATTCGGGAAGCCGTCCAGGACCCGAGCCCCCATCCCCGCCCTCCCGAAGGGTTTTCCACACGGGCGGGCGAGATCCTGGATGTCCTTTTTCAAAAGGCATCCCTTAACGCCTCGGTCACCTCCTCCCACATGGATAGTGAACTTTTTCTCGACATCACCGGAGCGGACATATCCCTCGTGATCGGTAAGGACGGCCAGACCCTCGATGCCTTCGAGTACATCCTGAACCGAATGCTTGCGCGTGAATTTCCCGAGCCCATTCCTGTCATCCTCGACGCCGAGGGATATCGGGCACAAAGGGAGAAATTCCTCGTAGGTCTTGCGACGCAAAAGGCGGAGAAGGTCAAAACGACAGGCAAGACCGCGTTTATCAATCCCATGAGTCCGGCGGACCGGAGAATCATACACATCGCCCTCAGAAACGATCCGGATGTGCGGGTGCGAAGTACTGGAGACGGACTCTACAAAAAGATGGTGATCACCCCCTCAAAGACCGCCAGGCGCACCACCCCCCAACCTACTCCCCCGTCACCCGCCTCTCCGGAGCAGGAACCGCCGTCCGGTACCTGACTGTGGCGCATGGGCAGAGTATGCTCCAAGAAGGGGATACCATTGCGGCCATAGCCACTTCGTGCGGCCCCGGGGGCATTGGCATCGTGCGGGTGAGCGGCCCCCTCTCCATCACTATTCGAAACCTGGTCTTCAGGCCGTCTCTCGCCGCCGAATCGATGGAATCACATCGCATGTACCTGGGCTGGGCCGTGGACCCGGATTCAGGCTCGGTCCTCGACGAGGTCCTTGCCGTAGTTATGAAGGCCCCCCGGAGCTATACCCGGGAAGACATCCTCGAGTTACACTGCCATGGTGGCCCGGCCGTCCTCCGCGCCGTGCTCAAGGCGGTCGTCCAGCTCGGCGCCCGACCCGCCGGACACGGCGAATTCACCAGACGGGCGGTCCTCAATGGCCGAATGGACCTGGCACAGGCCGAGGCCGTCCTGGATCTCGTCCGGGCCGAGAGCGAGGCAGAGCGTGCCGTCGCCGCAAAGCAGCTATCCGGGGCATGCGCCACCGCCCTAGAAAGGATCCGATCTTCCCTCCTCTTGACCCTTGCCCATGCAGAGGCCGCAATCGACTTCCCAGAGGAAGACATCGAGACCCTCCATATCGATGGACTTGTCCTCGCCCTCGAGAGAGATGCCCTTCAGCAACTCGACGACCTCCTTGAAACCTACAGAAACGGCCGAATCCTTCGGGAAGGGGCGAGGATCGTCCTTGCCGGCAGGCCGAACGTGGGCAAATCGAGCCTCTTCAACGCGTTTCTCGGCATAGGTCGTGTACTCGTAAGTCCCATCCCCGGAACCACAAGGGACGTCATCGAGGAAACAATCGAGCTTTCCGGACTCCGCGCTGTCCTCGTGGACACCGCAGGCATAGACGAAAAAACCGATCACCCCCTGGAACGCCTCGGGGTCGAACTCTCCCGCAAGGAACTCGAAAAGGCGGATCTCGTACTCGTAATCCTGGACGCCTCCACCGGGATCCTCCCAGAGGAAAAGGCCCTATTTGCATCCCTCCCTCCGGGCACCCCTCATCTTGCCGTGTTCAACAAAACGGACATACCTCAAAAGACCAAAGATGGGGCGGCCACGATTGAAGACAAGGACGACCCCGACGGCATTCCCGTCTCCGCCCTGACCGGAGCGGGCTTGTCCATGCTCAGAAACCGGATCCTTGACGTGTTGCTTGGGGGCGAAGGGAAACGAGATATGTCCATCTCCGCCTACGTCCCGAACCTCAGACAAAAACAGGCCATCGAGGAGGCAAGGGATGCAACGCTCCGCGCACGGGACGCGCTCCAGAGCGGGGCGCCGCCCGAGATCGCGGCCCTGGATCTCCGAGAGGCCCTGTCGCACCTGGACACCATCCTGGGGACCGGGACGGACGACGAGGTCCTCGACCAGATCTTCAGCCGCTTTTGCATCGGAAAATAAGGAGATAGCCCAAAAACTCCTTTAAAAATACCCTAATTTTTGAGATAATTAGCCCCTCCTTCCCTGCCCAAAAGGTCCGCGCCATGTTCAATCTGCCTTTCCTGGAAAAAGCCGACATTTCTCCCCAGGTCCTTCTAAACTACTTCGATAAGAAGACGCTCCTTCGCGGGCAGTCCTATTTCAGGGCTGGAAATGTCAGGAATTTCACCATTACATCCGGCAAGGCATCCATCATCCTCAACGGTTTAGTGACGGGTACTGCAAAAAAACCTTATAAATGCATTATCCAGATCGATAAGCAGGATCCCGACATGATCCATGGATCTTGCAGCTGCCCTGTGGGATTTAACTGCAAGCACTGCATGGCCGTTCTCCTCGCCTACATGAACGAAAACACCCGCTCATCAGAGGATGTTACAACAGCATGGCTGAACAGCCTGCATGAGGCCCTTGTCCCCAAGCCTCCGCCCCTGGACACAACCGAGAGGCCCAAGGCCGATTTGATATATGCCATCCACATTAACGATCCCATTGCACGCACACTCAAGCTCCAACCCTACAGGGTCACTCGACTCAAAAAGGGCGGATACGGGGTGCCATCATCACTCATGCTTGATAACCTGCTTAGCAAATATGACTACAGGAAAAGATCTCTTTACCATGAGAAGATTGATATCCTTATCGCTCAACTTCTTTTCGCCATGGAGGCGGACAGATATTCCCGCACATCCTTTACTACCCTTTCCGGTTCGCTCGGCCGCATGATCCTCGACCAAGCCCTATCCACCGGAAGAACTTACTGGACTACGCGCAAAAACTGGAACGGCGCCACAGCACGCCCCCTCACATGGTCGGACACCCCGCGTGAGGCCCGAATCCGATGGATAAAAAGGGCCGGATCTTACAGAATCGCCATTGAGTCCGACCCTCCCCTGCACGATTATTTCTGGCTGAACGGCAGATTATTCTATGTATGCACCCAATCGCACATCTGCGGTGAGTTGACGCACGAACCGTTCACACCCGAGCAGCTCCGCCGTTTTCTGGACGCACCCCCCATTCCGTATGAAGCCGCCCCTGCAATCAGCGAAAGGCTCGCAGAGTTGTTGCCTTCCCCACAGATCCCCACGCCGACCCCTGTGGAACGCACCCCCATCGAGGAGATCCGTACCGCCCTCAGGCCCGATCTCCTTCTCCATACAGTTACATGCCCGGAGTCCGGGCAGACGGCCCATGTGTGCAGCCTTCGATTCAACTACGGAGGCCATGTGGTCCAGCCCGATCACATGCGAAAGACCACCCTTATATCAGGAGACACTGTCCGTTATATCATTCACCATCAGACAGATGCGGAGCAAGATGCCGTCAACGCCCTGAAAGACTATGGATTCCAAGCCCGTCCGCATGGATCCTCCATGCTGAAACCCCTGGACTTCGTGATCCGTGCCGACAACGCGGCGTTCTCCGTCTTCATGTGGAACCGGTTCATCGAAACCGGCGTGGACGAACTGAGGGGGCGGGGCTGCTTCAGGCCGAATGGGAAGAAAGCGGAAAGGGGAACGACTGGTTCGAGCTCTCCTTTGGATTTGAAATCGAGGGCCGGATCGTCAACCTCCTTCCCATCATTTCCGACATGCTGGCCGACAGACGCAATCCACACGACCTCCTGAGATTTCTCCGTGCAGAGGAACGTATCCTCGTTCCCATCGGCGAAGGCCGATGGGCGAAGCTGGAAACGAAACGCATCACAACAATCATTGAAAATCTCGTCGAACTCTACGACCACGAGTCCTTGAACGAAGATGGAAGTCTCCTTTTGAGGCGTTCCCAGGGGACAAATCTGGCCGGCCTTCTGGAAGATCCCGGCATAAGGTGGAAAGGCGCTGATGAACTCCAAAGGCTCGCGCAGCGACTCCGCGATTTCTCAGGAATCAGCCCAGTCCCGCCGCCCCAAGGGCTCGACGCCAAACTCCGCCCTTACCAGCAGGAAGGGCTCAACTGGCTCCAGTTCCTGCGGGAATTCCAGTTTGGCGGAATCCTGGCCGATGACATGGGGCTTGGGAAGACCATCCAGACCCTCGCCCACCTCCTCCAGGAAAAACGCTCCGGGCGCATGGACCTCCCGAGCCTCGTCATCGTACCGAGGAGCCTTCTCGGCAACTGGCGCCGCGAGGCCGAAAGGTTCACACCCGACCTCAAGGTCCTCGTGATCCATGGCCCCCATCGGGGCGCGGCCTTCATGGACATCTGCAATCACGACCTGGTCATCACCTCATACGCACTCATCCGCAGGGACATCGCCCTATACAGTGATCTGGAATTCCACTACGTCATCCTTGACGAGGCCCAGTTCATAAAAAACGCCGCGGCCCAGACCACCCTGGCCATTCAGGGCCTCAGCGCCCGCCATCGCCTGTGTCTCACCGGGACCCCTCTCGAAAACCACCTTTGCGAACTCTGGTCCATATTCCATTTCCTCATGCCGGGATTCCTCGGCACGCACGACGGCTTCAGCCGCCTTTTTCGCACACCGATCGAGAAAAACGGCGACATGGACCGGCTGGCCGGGCTCAAGGACCGCCTCGTCCCCTTCATGCTCCGCCGCACCAAGGATCTGGTGGAAAAGGACCTCCCGGAGAAGACGGAGATCGTGCGCATGGCCACGCTGGAAGGCAGGCAACGCGAGCTCTACGAGACCGTGAGAATCGCCATGTGGACAAGAGGATCCGGGACGAGATCGCCAAAAAGGGCCTTGCCCGAAGCCACATCACGATCCTCGACGCCCTCCTGAAACTCCGTCAGGTCTGCTGCGACCCGCGCCTTCTTAAGCTTGATGGCGCGAGAAAGGTGAAACAGTCGGCCAAGATAGAGCTTTTGATGGACCTCCTTCCCGGACTCGTGGCCGAAGGGAGAAAGGTCATACTCTTCTCCCAGTTCACCTCCATGCTGGCCCTGATCGAGGAGGAACTCGCACGGCACGGGATCACCTGGGGCAAGCTCACCGGCCAGACCGTGAAACGGGACGAGGCCGTGGCCGCCTTCCAGGAAGGAAACGCACAGGTCTTCCTCGTGAGTCTCAAGGCCGGCGGCACCGGGCTCAACCTGACCACAGCGGACACCGTGATCCACTACGACCCGTGGTGGAACCCGGCGGTGGAACGTCAGGCCACGGACCGCGCCCACCGCATAGGCCAGGACAAGCCGGTCTTCGTCTACAAACTCCTCGCGGAAAACACGGTGGAGGAGAAGATCCTCAGGCTCCAGCAGAAAAAGATGGCCCTTGCGGAGGGCATCTGCGGCAGGCAGGATGGGGAAACCGGCCCCCGGTTCAGCGCGGAAGACCTCCTGGATCTCCTCGGAACAGGGCCAGGCTGATCAGAAAGGACACGTTTTGTAGAGAGGCCGGTGAACCGATTGATGAAGGCCTGATCCAACGTGTCCTTTCTGCATGGCAAGAGACTTATCCTCCCTCAAGCCCCCGCACGGGGAGACGCACGATGAATACGGTCTCCATGCCTGCGCTCACGAATTCCTGTGAACTCGGAGGCGATTCCACCTCGATCGTGCCCCCGTGATCCCGAACGATCCCGAAGGTGACCGAGAGCCCGAGGCCTGTTCCCTTGCCCACGCCTTTGGTCGTGAAAAAGGGATCGAAGATCTTCCTGCGTATCTCAGGGGGGATCCCGGGCCCCGAATCCCCGACTATGACCTCAACCCCCTTCCCGTCCGGAAAAGGACGCGTCCAGATCCCGATGATCCCATCCTTTTCCATGGCCTGGTGTGCATTGGTGACGAGATTCAGAAAGACCTGTTGAAGCTTACCGGCATCACCCATGATTTTTGGCAAGGATTCGGCAAAAGACCTATGGACATAGATCCTGTCCATGTTGAGGGAGTGTTCCGTGACGGAGAGGACCTCCTCGAGGCACTGGTTCACATCGATCTCGGAGATCACGTTCTTTACAGACTCGCGGGAAAACTTTAGAAGATCCGCAACTATCCTCTTGCACACCTTGGTCTGCTTCTCGATGATCATGAGTGTCTCGCGGACCTCCTCATTCCCCTCGATCTCCTCCTGAAGGAGCTGGGTGTAGCCGAGGATGATGCCGAGAGGCGTGTTGATCTCGTGGGCGACCCCGGCCGCAAGCTGGCCAACGGAGGCCATCTTCTCGGACTGCATGAGCTGGGTCATCACCTGCTTGAACCGGGTGATGTCCTTTGCGATTCCCTCCCAGCCCACCGTTTTCCCCTTCTCATCCCGAATGGTATCCGCCGAGATGATGAAGGTGAGGGTGGATCCGTCGAGCCTCCGAAAGTCGGCCTCGAAGTCCTTGACGTGGCCTTGGGAACAGAGCCTCTGCTGAAACTGCTGATAATTGATCTCCTCGGCGAAGAGTTCCGAAAGGGGACGGCCGATGAGATCCTCCTTTTTGGTGTAACCGAGGAGATCGACCCCGCTTTCGTTGATGTCCCTGATCTGCCGATCCGCGTCACAGAAAAAGATGACATCTTTCGAGTTCTCGAAGAGATGCCGGAACTTTTCCTCTGATAGGCGAAGGGCCTGGGTGCGTTCCTCGACCCTGCGCTCAAGGGTCTGGTTAAGTTCCTTCAGGGATGCGTGAGCCGAGGCCAGGCGCCGGGCGTCCTCCCTCACCCGGTCCATGACCAGCCTGATGTTCGGATAATAGAAGGTGAGGGTCGTTATGGAGACGAATGTCATGGTGTTGAGACTGCCGCTGATGGGGGCCAGCGTCTTCCAGATCTCTCCATGACCGGCAAGGATGAGGACGAAACGAAGGATGTGGCCGATACCCCGGGAAAGGGCAAAGGCCACCATTCCGAGACACAGCCAAAAGAGATAGGTCCAGATGACGCTTTTAGACTCGAGTTGTGTGAGACGAAAGGAATAATAGAGTGCGATGAAAGACAGGACGATCATGGACCCGGAGCCGAAAAAATCGACGATATAGATGGGGGCGAGCGGAAGCCCGTTCATGCCACAGCATCCCGAGAGGCATCTTCCCTTTTTCTTTCCGCCTCCCGACAGAAGGTCTTCAATGCAAGGACGAGAAAGACCATGGCGGGAACGCACAGGAGATGATCGAATTTCGCAATATAATACAAGACCTTCTTTGCAGTGAACGGCGGAGGAAGATATTGGCTGAAGAGATGACCACTTCCCAGAATGGCCTCTTCCGGCAATTGAGACTCGACGGTGTGCGCAATGAAGGCGTTCACGTTCCACAAAAAGAAAAAGACGAGGGAGATCCGGAAGTAGTGCCATCCCCTCCCCTCGCCAATGGGCTGGATACGGAGAAAGATGAGCAATGTGATCATGGCGATGGCAAAAAAGACATGCGCGATCTGATGGATGTAGAGCCCTTCTGGTGGGCCGTGTGTCTGAAGGGCCAGGGCGCTGCCTGGTGTCGCCACAAAAAGCACAATAAGCAGGATGGATATGTACAACCCATGCTGACACATAACGATGTCCCCCTGTCAGGTCTTGTCCCGGCCCTTCCAAAGGGCCGAGATGAAGGTCTCCACCTGGGCCCTCGAAGGCACCCGCCCAGCGCAGACGACCTTTCCGTTAACGACGAGCGCAGGCGGATTCAAGACACCATGCCGCCATATTTCATCATAATCGCTGAGGTGTTCCAGATCCGCCCCGATCCTCTGCGCATCCAGGACCGACCGGACGATATCCTCGATCTTTCTGCAACTCACGCACCCCTTGCCCAAGATCCTTATCACGAGGGGCCCTTCGTCCCTGGTCGCGCTCTGGCCCAGGCCCAAACGTTCTTGCCAGTATCGATCGAGGGCATCGAGGTAGTCCGCCCGGGCGGATGCTGGGATGTAATTTCGTCTCTCGAGAAGGGCAAGGTGGAGCCCGGCCGCCACTCGGGGATACGTAGCTGCCGCGCCGTCCAGCTCCTTGTAAACGGTCTCGAATGTCGCCTCGAGACCGACCAGCCCGACAGCGATCCCCTTGACCCTGAGCCTCCCATGGGGTGTGGATGGGGTTTCCATAGCAAATCAGGTCCTCTTACAGCCCCGTTTTTCCGCAACAGGTCCGGTCGGGATCTCGGCCCCTTCCTCACGATCCCGGTCCCGTCCCCTGAAAACGAATCTCACGGGTGTATGGGATATTTCCAGCTCCCTTCGGAACTGTTTGACAAGGAATCGCTTGTAATATGCAGGGACATGCTGGGGATAGTTGGCAAAAACGAGAAAGGTCGGCGGACGGGTGGCGACCTGCGTCGCATAGAAAAGACGTACGTGGTGTCCCTGGAAAACGGGCGGTGTACGCGCAGACATGGCCCGTGCCAGGACCCTGTTCACCCTTCCCGTTGAAAATGTGGCCTGGAACTGGGCGGAGAGCTCATCCACGATAGGAAAGATCCTGCTGGCATTCCTGCCTGTCAAGGCCGAGACGTTCACATGGGGGGCATGGGGCATGAATCGCTTGGCCCTTTCGAGTTCCTCTGTACGAAGCCGCGCGAGATTCCGATCCCCCTGGACGAGGTCCCATTTGTTGTAAATCGTCATGACCGCCCGGCCGTATTCCTCCCCATATCCGAGAAGACGCTTGTCCTGATCCGTCACCCCCTCGGTTGCGTCCAATACAAGAAGGACGACATCACAGGTCTTTACGGCGTCTATGGCCTTGAGCACGCTGAATTTTTCGACCTTGTCCTCCACACGAGCGCGCCGCCTGATGCCGGCTGTATCCGTGAGGAGGATATCTCGATGCCCTGGTCTTCGAATCAGCGTGTCGATGGAGTCCCGCGTCGTCCCCGGGATGTCCGTCACGATCATTCGGGGCTCGCCTGCAAGCCGGTTGAAAAGGGAGGATTTGCCCACGTTCGGACGCCCGAGGAGAGACACCCGAATGGGCCTTTCCTCCTCCGGGACGGTCACGGGCTCGCGGTTACCCTCGGCGCCCCCGAGTTCCCTGCAGACGGCCTCGATCCTCTCCACGAGTTCTGTGATACCGCGGCCATGTTCAGCCGAAACCGGAACCACCTCCCCGGCCCCGAGGGCGTGAAATTCGACAACCAGGTCTTCCTGCCTCGGCCCATCCACCTTGTTGGCCACCACAATAAGCGGCTTGCCGAAGGGACGCAGGAGGTCAAAGACCTCCTGGTCCGCGGCCGTGATGCCGTCGCGGGCGTCCACAATAAAGAGAAGGAGATCGGCCTCCCGGACGGCCTGTACACCCTGGAGACAGACCGCACGGGAAACGGAATCTTCACCGTCTTCTGTCTCGATTCCCCCCGTGTCCACGAGTTCCACCCACAGGGTTTCGAGAAGGCACTTGCCGTAGCGGCGGTCACGGGTGAGCCCAGGAAGCTCGGCTACGAGGGCGTCACGGGATCGGGTGAGGCGGTTGAAAAGCGTGGACTTTCCCACATTCGGCCGCCCAACAAGGGCGATGACGGGCATCCTGCGCCAAGCAGGATCAGGCGTTTTCATAAAGGTGTCTAGTGAATCCATATCTCAAGTACCACGCAGAATGCAGTGAACGAAGAGTACCGCATCGGTCGCTATCGGTGCAGTTCGTTCCTCGCCGTCCATGGATTTCATGAATATCATTAGATAAATCAAAAAAACAGGCACAGTAAAGACTTCTAATATGGCTCTTCTTCATTTCGTGTGGAATTTGATCGGT